>CAZEYT010000030.1:0-33155 GCA_964516295.1 uncultured Chthoniobacterales bacterium
TGGGGAGGGGAATCGGGCCGGTCACTTTCGAGCCCGTGCGCTTCGCGGTTTCAACGATCTCGGCCGCCGAGGCGTCGAGAATGCGGTAGTCGAATCCCTTGAGCCGGATTCGGATTTTTTGTCCAGGTGCTGCCATAATAAAGAGCGGTGAATGTTTGGTTGTTACCCGACATTGAGCGGGAGGGAGAGGATAGGGGCCCGCCGCAGGGTGGCAAGGGAAAACTTCTGAAAAATTCGAGGCGGGCCAGAAGCTCACCCGGGAAGAGGAGAGACCGTATGAACAGGATTTTTCTGGAGGGAATGTGCCGCGCTGTCAGATGGAGCCCGACCCATTCCGACGCCCCACACGCTGCTCCGGTCGGACGTTCCAAAAACACCTCTGCAGAGGGGCGTCGTGGGATCCGGGGCGGGGAAACGCAGGGTCGTTCACGGAGGTTGTCAAATGACGAGGACCTTGGGGCGGGGGAATCCCTGTTCCTCGCAGAGTTTGAGGTAGTAGGCGAGGCGGACGGGGCCGTCGACGATGCTCTCGACGTCGCCGTTTTCCGTGAGATTGATGTTTGTGCCGTGGATGTGCCAGCGGACGCGGGTGTTGTCTTCGAGGATCTGGAGGGTGTGGGCGGAGGTGGCGGGTTCGTAGAGGAACGAACCGGCGCGGTTGATGAAGTCGTGCTCTTTGTATTTCCACGCGCCGGAGGTGGTATGTCCCCAGACGTTTCCGGTGTGGACGTGCAGCGAACTCTCAAATCCCTTCTGGAAGATGTTTTCGGTGATCCACACGTTTTCGGAGCGGAAGACCTGGATGACCTTGAGTTTGTTGCCGCCGCCAAGCTCAACGAACGGAAGGTCGTCGGCTCCCACGTGGAACGAGCCGGGGGCGTTGTCCACCGAGAGATCCCGGACTTTGGTTTCGAAGTGACGCTGGATAAACATAAAAAAACGATTCCAGATGGGCGTGGATTTGCAAGGGCGACCTTGGCAGCATGCGGGACATGACGCAGGCGTTTCTGTCGCTTCTTCCCATCGCGCTTTTTGGCGCTCTTCTGCGGGCGGTGATGCCGGGGGCGGAGGAGGCGCGATTGACGCTCAACCGCCTGGTTCTCGTCGCGTTCCTGCCGGTGTTGGTGTTTCGGACGATCATGACCTGTCCGATGGACGCGACGTTCTGGCAGGTTCCCGTGACGGCAGCGGTGACGTCGCTTGTGATGGTGGGTGCGGGATTTTGGGTTTTCCATTTTCTGCCGATTCCGCGGGCGACGAAGGGGGCGATGATTCTCGCGGCGGCGTTCGGGAATGTGACTTACTTGGGACTTCCGTTGTTGCAGGGGCTTTTTCCCGGTCAAATGACCGAAACGGCGACGGTGGCGGTGCTTTTTGAGGCGATGACCTCCACGCTCAATCTCACGCTTGGATCGGTGGTGGCCATCGCTTATGGAACCGGTGAGAGGATCACGTTCCGAAGGACGGCGCTGGAGGCATTGAAGCTCCCGCCGCTGTGGGCGCTGGCGTTGGCGCTCGTCTGGCGGGCGAGTGGGATTCCGTGCCCGGGATTTCTGCTGGACGGTGCCGGGGTGATGGCGGCGTCGGTCAGCGGGATGATGATTCTCTCTCTCGGCATGGCGTTGCGGTTCCGGACGACTCCGCTTCTGGCACTCGTGATCCCGGTGGCCGGGCTGAAGCTTTTTGCGTCCCCAGCCATCGCCTCGTGGGTCGCGGGAACGGTGGGATTGGCCGGACTCACGCGGGATCTTGCGGTCCTCGAGGCGGCGATGCCGAGTCAGTTGCTCTCGTTCGTGATCGCGTCCCGTTTCCGACTGGATGAAGGGACGCTGTCCGCCGTGATTTTTGGAACGACGATCCTGTCTCTTTTCACGCTGCCGGTGATCCAGGCGTGGCTGCTTGGTTAGGAAAAATGGGTCGCGCCAGAGATACGGTTTGATGGGCGGTGTCTTTGGCTTGTGATTTCGGGCGGATGTTTTTTAATTGGAATCATGCGACGCATTGCGGAGTCAGCCGCCGCCCTCCTCCTGGCCTCAGTCCTTTCGCTTTCCGCCGAAATCGTGGAGGAACTCACTTCGGCGCAGCTCGCGGAGGTGCGGAGTGGCAAGCAGTTGGTGCTCATGGAGGAGGTGGAAGGTCATCCGTGGCCGCGCATTCGGATTTTCCAGAAGGTGAATGCGACGCCGGAGGAAGTCGCGGCGGTGTTTTTTGACTATCGCAATGCGAAGTCCTACGTGCCCAAGCTCCTGAAGTCGGACATTTCCAAAACGATTTCGCCCTGTGTGCTCGAAGTCGACTACGGGGTCGATGTGCCGATTATCCCGGACGAATTCTACACCGCCCGGAACACGCTGTCCGAAGCCGACGGACGCTACATGGTCCGCTGGCAGCTTGTCCGGGCGCTTCAGACGAAATCCAGCGAGGGAAATCTGCGGGTCGAGAAATTCGAGGGCGGCAGCCTGCTTTGCTACACGAATTTGGTGACACCCGGCTCGAAAATGGCCGGGCTCCTGCGCATGCCGGCGATTGAGCAGATGAAGAACACGGTCCTGGCCATCGTCCGGCAGGTGGAATCGCAAAAAACGAACCGTCCGGCGGATCTGGAGCGTCAGGTGGCCGAGATGCGGGAGGCCCTTCGTACGGAACCCGGGCGCTGAACAGGGTCAGCTTTTGTTGACGGTGATTTCGACGCGGCGGTTCTGCTGGCGGCCCGAGGCGGTTTCGTTGGTAGCGGCGGGATTTTCCTCCCCGAGGGCGCGGATTGTGATGCGCTCCTCCTGAACGCCGGATTGGTTCATGAGCCAGGTTTTGACGGCAAGGGCCCGTTTTTCAGCGAGTTCCCGGTTTTGTTCTTCCGAGCCGCGGGAGTCCGTATAGCCGCGGATCTGGACCTGACCCTCGGGATAGGCGGCAAGGACGGTGCCGACTTGGCGGAGTTTGTCGCGGGCGTCGGTTTTGAGGGTTGCCTCGCCGGTGTCGAAGAGGACATCGCCGGAGAGGGACAGGGAGAGCTGGGTTTCGGATTCTTCGACGGCGAGTTCCTTGCGGGCCTTTTCGAGTTCGAGCTTTTTCTCGGCGACTTCGAGTTCCTTTTGTTTCAGTTCCAGTTCTTGTGCGGCCACCAAGGATTCCTCGGCCAAGGCAGGTTGAACGGCGAGGCAAGCGAGGGCGGCGGCGAAGAGGTAGGGCTTCATACCTTGGGAATCGCGCCCCGCCACCCCGGCGGCTGTGTGGGTCAGGCTTTTGGCGGCTCGGCCGGGGTTGGCGAAGGTGTTCCGCCCTCGGACTTCGCGCCCACGAAATACTTCTCTACAAAGTAGAAGCAGGCCGGGATGAGGAAGACGGCGATGAGCGTCGCCGCGAGCATGCCGCCGATAACGGTCGTTCCCAGAACCCGGCGGGAGACCGCTCCCGAACCGCTGGCGATGGCGAGCGGAACCGTGCCGAGGATGAAGGCAAAAGCGGTCATCAAGATCGGTCGGAGGCGAAGTTTGGCTCCGGAGAGCGCTGCTTCGATGAGCGGCTTGCCTTTCTCGTATTCATCTTTGGCAAACTCGACGATGAGAATGGCATTTTTCGCCGCGAGACCGATGAGCATCACGAGACCGATCTGGGCGTAAAGATTGTTCTGCATCCCGCGCAGGGAGAGTCCGGCAAAGGCTCCAAAAACAGCGATGGGTGTCGAAAGAAGCACGCTGAACGGGAGCGTCCAGCTCTCATATTGCGCGGCGAGAATGAGGAAAACAAAGAGCAGGGAAAGTCCGAAGATCGCGGTGGGTGGAACGCCCTGGGCTGCTTTTTGTTCCTGGTAGGACATGCCGAAGTAATCAAAGCCCATGCCCGACGGCATCGTCTCGGCAAAGACCTCTTCCAGCGCCTTCATGGCCTGCGCGGTCGAGTAGCCCGGAGCGACCGAGGCGCTGATCTGCGAGCAGCGGAACATGTTGTAGCGCATGGTGAATTCCGGTCCGAAGGTCTTCTCAGACTCGACGAATGAGGACACGGGCACGGGCTCGTTGCGGTTGTTCGTGACGTAGAAAAGGCCGAGATTGTCGATATCGGTCCGGTATTCTCCTTCCGCCTGAACGTAGACCTGCCACTGGAGGCCGAAGCGGTTGAAATAATTGACGAAATAGCCGCCGAAGAAGGTTTGGACGGTTTGGTAGGCGTCCGAGAGGCTGACCCCTTGGATCATGGCCTGGGCCTCATCGACTTTGAGAAAAATCTGAGGAACGTCCCAAAGAGCCGTGGTGAAAAGGCTCGAGAATTCCGGGCGCTTCTTCGCGGCCTCCATGAAGGTCTGGGTGTTCTTCGCAATGAATTCGACATCTGCACCGGTGCGGTCTTCGAGGATGAACGTGACACCGCCCGAGGTGCCGATGCCGGGAATCGCCGGTGGCGGGAAGGCAAAGGCGGCGGTGGGCTCGGCCAGGGCGGCGAGTTCGCGGTTGATCCGGTTCTGGATGGCGTCGACCTGAAGTTCCGGCGTTTTGCGTTTGGCCCATTCTTCCAAGGTGATGAAGAAAAACCCGGTGTAGGTGCTTTGGACGGTGCTGAGGAGGTTGAAGCCGACGATGGTGGTGACGAATTCGACGCCCGGGGTTTCGCGGAGAATTTCCTCAATCTTCGAGGCCGCGGCATCGGTGAGTTGCAGGGAGGAGGCGCGGGGGAGTTGGACGACGCCGAAGAGGTAGCCTTGGTCTTCTTCCGGAATAAAGCCGCTGGGCATGGTTCCACCAATACCGCCGGCTGCCAGACCTAGGACGAGCACCATGCCGAGACTGATAACAACTTTGCGGATCAAGCCGCGACAGACGCCAACATAGCCATCGGTCGCCTTGCCGAAAAATTTATTGAACCCCCGGAAAAACGCTCCGAGCGGTCCGCGGGGCTCCGTGCGCGGGCGCAGGAGGAGCGCGCCGAGGGCCGGGCTGAGGGAGAGCGCGTTGAAGGCCGAAATGAGGACCGAAACGGCCATGGTGACCGCAAACTGCTGATACATCGCACCGGTAATGCCCGGGATAAACACCGTCGGGATGAACACCGCGGCGAGAATGAGCGCGATGGCCACGACCGGACCGGATACCTGCGACATCGCCTTGAAGGCCGCATCGCGTGGGGAGAGCCCTTCCTCGATGTGGGATTCGATGGCTTCCACGACCACGATCGCATCATCGACCACGAGACCGATCGCCAGTACAAGACCGAAGAGTGAGAGCGTGTTGATCGAAAATCCGAGCAGCGGGAAAATGGCGAAGGTGCCGATGAGCGAAACCGGCACGGCGATCAGCGGAATGAGCGTCGCCCGCCAGCCTTGGAGGAAAATGAAGACGACCAGAATGACCAGCACCATGGCCTCGAAAAGCGTCTTCACGATTTCCTTCATGCCCTCGGTGACCGCCTTCGTCGTGTCGAGGGCGACTTCGCATTGAAGATCTTCCGGGAAAGCCTTGGCCTGCTCTTCGAAAAGGGCCCGGACCTGCTTCATGGTATCGACGGCGTTCGAACCCGGAAGCTGGTAAATGGCGACAATCGCGGCGTTCTGACCCTGGAAGCGACCGCGGAGATTGTAAACCTGCGAGCCGAGTTCGACGCGGGCCACGTCGCGCACGCGGACGAGCGAACCGTCGTCATTGGCGCGGATCACGATGTCTTCGAATTGCTTCGGCGTGGTGAGGCGGCCGGTTGTATTGACCGTGAACGTGTAAACTTGTCCCGGAGGCACGGGTTCGGCACCGATCTGGCCGGCCGGGTTGACGTTGTTCTGGTTGTTGATCGCGCGGATGACTTCCGGGACGGTGATATTCAGCGTCGCAAGGCGGTCGGGTTGCACCCAGATGCGCATGGCGTATTGACCCGCGCCGAAGATGCTCACGCTGCCGACGCCGTTTACCCGGGTGAGGGGATCGTTGATGTTGATGTAGGCGTAGTTGGCGAGGAAGGTCGGGTTGAATGTGCCTTTCGGCGAATACAAAACAAAGACGCCGAGCGGGGAGGAGAGGGCCTGCTCGACCGTGATGCCGAAGTTGCGCACGTCCTGCGGGAGCTGGGATGACGCCTGCGTCTGGCGCATCTGGGCGAGGATCTGATCAGTGGTCGGCTCGGTCGATGTGTCGAAAATGACGTTGAGCGTCATCATGCCATTGTTGGCATTGATCGAATACATGTAGTCCATGCCCTCGACGCCGCTCATTTGCTGCTCGATCGGGGTGGCGACCGATTGTTCGACGGTGAGGGCGTCCGCACCGACGTAGGTGGTCTGGACTTGGATTTGCGGCGGGACAATGTTTGGGAACTGCGAGACAGGCAGACCGGCCATCGAGACCAGACCCACGATCACGGTAATGATCGCGATGACCATGGCCACGATGGGCCGTCGGATGAAAAAGTTCGACATGGTGGGTCAGTTCGCCGGGGGGGCCGTTGGACTCGCAGCTGGTGTCGGAGTCGGCGTGGGGGCTTGGTAAGGCGAGGGGTTGAGCTTGAGGCCCGGGCGGGCTTTTTCGACCCCGCCGACCACGACCTTGTCACCCGCTTTGAGCGCACCCTTGACGACCTGAAGGCTTCCCTCGGTCGGGCCAAGTTTGACGAAGACGGGCTTGGCAACGTTGTCGGGTCCGAGGGTGACCACAAAGTAACTGCCTTGGAGCTCGGCGGTGGATGCCTGCGGGACGAGGAGCGCTCCAGTGAGTTCCTGCACGGGGGCGGTGACACGGGCGAAGAGGCCGGGACGAAGCACGCCTTTCGGGTTCGGGAAGAGCGCGGTAATCTGGATGGTCCCGGTGGAGGAATTCACCTGGCGGTTGACAAAGTCAAACCGACCTTTCTCGGGGTAAACGGTGCCGTCCGCGAGCCTGAGGCTAAGACGCCCGGTTTTGTTGGTGTCCTTGCCCTCTTGAAGCTGCGCGAGAAGCGGGGCGGCCTGCAGATACTCGGCCTCCGTGATCGAGAAATTCATTTTCATCGGATCAATCTGCGAGATCTGGGTGAGGATGGAGGTTCGCCCGCCGGGGCCGACCAGATCTCCGATCTGCGCTTGGGCGACGCCGACAACGCCGTCGAAGGGGGCCCGGATCGTGCAGTAGTCGAGGTTGACCTGTGCCGCTTGGACAGCGGCCTCGAGAGCTGCGGCTGCGGCGATGGCTCCCTGGGTCGTCTGGTAGGAAATATCGTATTCCTGCTGGCTGATGACCTTCGTTTGGTAAAGCTCGGTCTGGCGCTTGAGGGTGATCTGCTGGAGCTGGGCCGCGGCGACGGATTGAGCATAGTTTGCCTGGGCTTGTGCGAGGGCGGCTTGGAACGGTCTCGGGTCGATGGTGAAGAGGATGTCGCCCTTTTTGACCGTCGAGCCCTCTTTGTAATTCTGCGTGAGGAGGTAGCCGGTAACCTGGGCCTGGATGTTGGCGTTCTGGTAGCCATCGAGCAGGCCAACCCACGTATTATACGCCACGACATCCTGTTGGATGACAGGAGTGACGGTCACCGCCGGCGGATGGGTAGCGGGCTTGGGCTTCTCGCAGGCCGCCAAGGCCAGGCAGATGACCAGGGAGACCACCGGGGTGACATTCCGATTCATGCGGTCCTTGCCTACCAACTTCTCCCGGCGAGGGCGAGCAGAGAATTCTGCATCCGGTCGTTTGGCTCAGCGGACCACCGGGACGGCGGGAAGATTCCAGATATCGCGGGCGTATTCTGAGATGGTGCGATCGCTGGAGAATTTCCCGACGCGGGCGGTATTCAGGATGGCCATGCGAGCCCAGCGGGCTTTGTCGCGGAAAGCTTCCGAGACGCGTTTCTGGCATTCGCTGTAGGCTTCATAGTCCGCGAGGCAGAGGAAGGGATCGTGATAGAGCAGGTTGTCGCGGAGCGGTCCGAGGACGCCGGGGGCCTCGTCGGGAGTGAAGTAGTTGGATCCGACCCAGTCAACGATGGCGCGGAGTTCTTCCGATGCGTTGTAGAAATCAGCGGGCTTGTAGCCTTTCGAGACCAAGGCATTTACCTGTTCGACGGTGTTGCCGAAGATGAAAATGTTCTCGGGGCCGACTTCTTCCTGGATTTCGACATTGGCCCCGTCGAGGGTGCCGATGGTAAGCGCGCCATTGAGAGCGAGCTTCATGTTGCCGGTGCCGGAGGCTTCTTTGCCCGCGGTCGAGATTTGCTCGGAGAGGTCCGCGGCCGGAACGATGCGCTGGGCCAGCGAGACGCGGTAGTTCGGCAGGAAGACGACCTTGAGTTTGCCATCGATGCGGGGATCGGAGTTGATCTTCGAGCCGACGGCATTGATGGCTTTGATGATGAGCTTCGCGAGGTCATAGCCCGGCGCGGCTTTGGCAGCAAAGATGAAGACGCGGGGTGTGACTTCGACCTCCGGGTGCTGGAGGATGCGGCGGTAGATGGCGAGGATGTGGAGCAGATTCAGGTGCTGGCGTTTGTACTCGTGCAGGCGCTTGATCTGCACGTCGAACATGGCGGAGGGATCCACGGTGACGCCGCATTCGGACTGGATGATCCGTGCGAGGTCTTCCTTGTTCGAGTGTTTCACCGACATGAATGCGGCTTGGAAGTCCGTGTCGTCCGCCCATTGCTCGAGGGCGCGGAGTTTGTCGAGGTCGCGTTCCCAGCCGTGGCCGATGCGCGAGGTAATGAGGTGGCTCAGGCGCGGATTGCACGCGAGGAGCCAGCGGCGCGGGGTGATGCCGTTGGTCTTGTTGTTGAATTTTCCGGGATAGAGTTCGTCGAATTCCGGGAAGAGCTGGGACTTGAGAAGCTGGGTGTGAAGTGCGGCGACGCCGTTCACCGAGTGGCTGCCGACGACGGACAGGTGGGCCATGCGGACCATCTGGCTGCCGCCTTCTTCGATGAGCGAAAGGGAGCGCTTCTTTTGCACGTCGCCCGGCCAGTTGGCTTCAACGCTGTCGAGGAAGCGTTTGTTGATCTCGAAAATGATCTGCATGTGACGCGGGAGGACTTTTTGGAAAAGTCCCACGCTCCACTTTTCGAGTGCCTCCGGGAGCAGCGTGTGGTTCGTGTAGGCAAAGGTCCGTGTGACGATGTCCCACGCCTTTTCCCACGAGAGCTGGTACTCGTCGTGAAGCACGCGCTGGAGCTCGACGATGGCCACGGCGGGGTGGGTGTCGTTGAGCTGAATGGCGACCTTTTCCGGGAAGGCGTCCCATTCGGTATTGTTCTTGTGGAACCGGCGGATGATGTCGCGGATCGAGCAGGCGACGAAGAAATACTGCTGAACGAGGCGGAGTTCCTTGCCGCTTTCGTTTTTGTCGTTTGGGTAAAGAACCTTCGAGACGGTCTCGCTGCGATTCTTTTCCTGAACCGATTCGTCGTAGCCGCCGTTGTTGAAGGCCTCGAAATCAAACTCCTCCGACGCCCGGGACTCCCACAGGCGCAGGAAATTCACGGTCTCGGTGCCGAAGCCCGGAATCGGGATGTCATAGGGCACGCCGAGGATTTTTTTCCAACCGACCCACTTCGGAACGTAATTCCCACGGTCGTCAAAGACGTTTTCGACATGGCCGTAAACGGGGATTTCGGTGGTGTGTTCCGGCCGAACAATTTCCCACGGCGTGCCATATTGCATCCACGCATCGGGCAGTTCGACTTGGTAGCCGTTGCGGAATTCCTGCTTGAAGAGCCCGTATTGATAATGGATGCCGTAGCCGACGGCCGGGAGGTCGAGGGTGGCGAGGGAATCGAGAAAGCACGCCGCGAGGCGCCCGAGACCGCCATTTCCGAGTCCCATGTCATATTCCTCGCGACGGAGGGCCTCGATGTCCAAACCGAGTTTCTCCAGAGCCGCCTCGACCTCCGCGAGAATCCCGGCGCTGAGCATGCTGTTCACAAAAAGCCGCCCCATCAGGAACTCGAGCGAGAGATAATAAACCCGGCGGACATTTTCCCGGTGATGAACTCCCTGCGTGGCAATCATCCGCTCGATGATGATGCTCTGCACGGCCTTCGCCGTGGCGATCCACCAATCCCGCGAAGAGGCCGTATCCGGATCTCGCGCGAGGCTGAATTTCAATTGGTTGAGAATGAAGTGGTCGATCGGTGTGTCTTTGGCGGCATTCATAGTCTGGAAAGCAAACGTATCAGCAAAAAACGCGCCATGCATCGCGCGGCGTCGGACCGGTGTCGCTGCATCGCCGTCCCAGCGCAATCCCAAAATGTTTCCTGCCGACGTGCACGGTCATGGCGCGCTCATCGAGTGGGATGAATTTCTGCAACATCGGCGTCGGCTCATAGGAAGGTCTTCCTATTGTGGTTTGTGTTGCCGGGCGACAAAGTGCCCCGCATGAGGCGAGGGAATGAGAGTGGCGGACGCTTCCTGGCGGGGCTCTTTGAGTTCCAAGCCAGTCTGCCATTATCGGTGAAGGCGCCGCTGGCGGTGGCGGCGTGGGTGCTGTTTCTGGCTGTGTGGCAGTATGCGCCGCGACCGGAGGCGATAGCGGCACTTTTGCCGACGCCGGTGGAGGTGGTCGGGACCATGACCTCGCTTTTGACGGAAAAAGATTTTTCCAGCGATGTGGCGGCCAGCCTGCACCGGATCTTGATCAGCTTTGGCATTGCCGCCGCCGTTGCACTGCCGTTGGGGGTTTTGATGGGCGCGTTTCCGGTCGTGGAGGCCTTTTTCAATCCGCTGGTCTCTCCGCTTCGCTACTTGCCAGCACCGTCTTTTATTCCGCTCCTGCTCGCGTTGCTCGGGACCGGGGATGAGCAAAAAATTGCCCTGCTGGTCATCGGGGTGGTGTGGTTTCTGATCAGCCTCATTATGGATGACACCAAGCGCGTGTCGAAGGATCTCGTCGAGGCCTCGCGCACGCTCGGAGCGTCCCGGCCGCAGGTGATCTTTGCGGTGATTCTTCCGGCGGCTCTTCCGTTTTTCCTGGATACGATGCGGCAGATGCTGGCGGTGAGTTGGACGTATCTGGTCATCGCCGAAATTGTCGCGGCGACGGATGGCATTGGCGCGGTGATGATGCGGGCGCGGCGACTCGTGCGCATGGACATCATTCTCGCCTGCATCCTGACAATTGGCATGCTTGGCCTTCTTTCGGACGCCATCCTGCGCTCGGTGCGCTGGGCGGCGTTTCCTTACCTTCGGGGAAACCGTTCCTGAATCCACAACACAACCAACCATGAAAAACAAACTGCCCGTCATCCTCGCACTCCTGTGCGGCCTTGTTCCGTTGCTGCAAGCGGCGGAGAAACCAACCGTCCGTGTCTCGTTGTTCACGTGGCCCGGCTACGGCTTCTGGTTTATTGCGAAAGAGAAAAACCTCGCGCCGGACATCGATCTCGACATTCAGATCATCGAAGATCCTTATGAGAGCTACGCACAAATGACCGCCGGGCGGCTCGACGTGACGTCGAGCACGTCGGAATACGGTCCCATCGCGGCCGATGCAGGCACGGGGATCAAACTGGTCGCCTACACGAATCCCTCGACGGGCACGGATAAGATCATCGTTGCCCCATCGATCCGTGAAGTCGCAGACCTGAAGGGGAAAGAGGTCGCGGTGCTGGAAGGCGGCCTCACGCAGATCTTCATGGCCATGTGGCTGGAGAAGAACGGGTTGAAGTTTGACGATGTGAAGTATGTGAACGTCGTGATGGACGATGCGGTGGCGGCGATGGTCAGCGGAAAAGTGGCGGCCGGGGAGTTTTGGGAGCCATTCGGCGGTCAGGTGCTGAAGTCGCTGAAGGGCTCGCGCGTAATGGCGAATTCCGGCGAGGAAGAATGGCTGAAAACCGGATTGCTCGGCGATGGCATGTATATGTCCACGGCATTTCTCGAGAAAAAGCCCGAGGTGGCGAAGAAGGCCATGAAGGCCTACTGGGATGCGGTGGATTGGTGGAAGAAAAACCCGGAGGAGGGCAACAAGATCATCGCGGAGGCGATCAAGTTCGACGTGGCCGATGTCGAGGAAGTCATCGGTAAGGGCACGGGAGCGGGCATCTATGTCTTTGATTTGCCGGAGGCGGCGAAATTCCTGGGTGTGATCCCCGGTAATCCGCCGCTTGGTTTGGCCAACGGACAGATGAATGAGCATTGGAAAATTACGAGCGATTGGTGGTTGAAGTTCGGACTCATCAAAAAACTCCACCCGATCGAAGCCGGTGTAAGCTTTGAGCCGATCAAGGGGCTTGCGACGGGAAACTAAGCCAATGGATACCTCGGCCACTTATCTTAATGAGGCGACCGTGAAAGATGGCGGCGGCGTTCCGGTCACGGGCCGCCACGGACTCGGCGGGGAAACCGTGAGTTTTCGCGGGCGTCAGCCGGCGATGCCCTTGGAAGAACTACTTGAGGAGATCCAGCGGGTTGCCGACCTGCCGCTCGAGCGCGGGCGGACGTTTCCGGCCGAAGCTTATACCAGTCCGGACTTCCTCCAATGGGAGGTCGAAAACGTCCTTGGTGTGGGTTGGATCTGCCTAGCTCACGCCTCGCAGATTCCGACCCCGGGAGATTTCATCAATGTCGACGTGTTGGGCGAACCCCTCATCGTTGTCCATGGCAAGGATGGGGAGATTCGGATTCTGTCGCGGGTCTGTCCGCACCGGGCGATGGACATCATGCCGCCCGGGTTCGGCTACGATGGACACGGCCCGGCCGACTTTCGGACGGGGAGTCCGGGCTGCGGACACACGCGGCTTTTTCTTTGTCCGTATCACCACTGGAGTTTCGAGCTCGACGGATCGCTCAAGGGATGTCCGGAGATGCAAAAAGCGGAGGGCTTTTGCCGGGATGAGATTGGTCTGAAGACGTTCCGCTGCGAGGTCTGGAAGGGGTTTGTTTTCCTGAACCTTTCCGGGAATGCGACGCCGGTCGCCGAGCAATATGCCGCACTGGGCGAGGACATCGCGGGGTGGGAACCGGAGAAACTCAAGGTTGTCATCGCGAAGGAGTGGGACTGCCCGTTCAATTGGAAGGTTCTGGTGGAAAACTTCATGGAGGCTTACCACCACCTCGGCGCGCATTGCAAAACGCTCCAGCTCCTGATGCCGGCGAAGAACACCTGGACCGAGGGCGAGCGCGCGCATTCGATGCGGGTCAACCTGCCGTTCAAGGACAGCGCGGAGTTTGATCCGAACGATGACTTCCCCACGATCCCGACGCTGCCGGAGGATCAGGTTCGACAAATGGCGGTCTATCTCGGGCAGCCGAGCTTTCTTTTGTTTACGGGGCCCGACCGGATGTTCTGGTATCGCATCGATCCCGTCGCCCCCGACCGGAGCCGGTTGCTGACGACGTGTCTGGTGAACGACAGCGCAATGGCCGATCCGGAGTATGACCGAAAGCTGGCGCTGGCCGACAAGATGCTCGTAGATTTTCATTTGGAAGACATGGAAGTGTGTACGGCGGTGCAGCGCGGGTTTTATGCGAGCGGGTATCAGCGCGGGAGATTGAGTCATTTGGAAATGCCGATCTGGCTTTTCCAGCGCTATCTTGCAGCGCGGGCGCGCGGGACGTATCCCACGCTCGACCGTCCGGCGGCCCTGAGTCAGAAATGAGTGGGGGAGCCTGGGTGGCGGTGAGGGGTGGAACGTATTGGATGGGCGGGAGTGAGGACGACAAATTCACCAATGACACCGAGCGTCCGAGGCGGCGGATCGAAGTCGCGTCGTTTGAGATGGCGGCCTTCCCCGTGACGATCGGTGAATTCCGCGTCTTCCGACCCGGGCATGAACCCGGGACTCCCTCGGCCTGGCCGGCCGTGATGGTCTCGTGGGACGATGCCGCGGCCTTTTGTGCGGCAAACGGTGCGCGACTGCCGAGCGAGGCGGAGTGGGAGTATGCCGCACGGGCGGGGGCGTTGTCGTCTTACCCGTGGGGCGATACGATCGATCCGTCGCGGGCGAATTATCTCTATACCGAAGACGGTCGAAAGGTCGGGCCGGGTCATCGGACGCCGCGGGGTTCTTATGCGGCGAATGCTTACGGGCTTTATGATCTGACGGGGAATGTCTGCGAGTGGGTCGCGGATGCGTGGCGTCCGGCTTATGACGCTCCGGCCGATGAATCGCGCCGGGTTCTGCGCGGCGGGGCGTGGGATTATCTGCCGCGCCTGCTCCGGGTCTCGTGGCGGGATGGCTTGGCGGCGGGTGTGCGTCGCGACAATGTGGGATTTCGAATGGCACGATGAAACTGGAATTTTTCAAAACGCTTTGGGGTCACAGCGGCCCGTATCACCCGGCGGCGGAACAGGCCGCGGCGGCCGGATTCTCCGGGCTGGAGGGGCCGTTCCCCAAAGACAAAGACGCGCAGGCGGAATGCTGCGAGGCGCTGGCGGTGCACGGACTTTCGTTCATTGCGGAAATCTCGACCACGGGCTATGCGGTGCCCGACCCGGGTTCCACGGTGCAGCAGCATCTGGATGCCATGGAGGAGATTATCGTCCGCTCGCTTCCGGCTGGTCCGCGATTTTTCAGTGCGATGGCGGGGAGCGATCTTTGGGAGTTCCGGGACAGCGTCGAGTTTTTGACAAGGGCTTGGGACCTGGCCGCCCGCTATGGCATTCGCGTGGGCTTTGAGACGCACCGGAGCCGGAGTTTGTTCCATCCGGTGATCACGAAAAACCTCCTCGCGGAAGTGCCGCAGATCGAGCTCACGCTGGATTTCAGTCATTGGTGCAATGTCTGCGAGCGGCTGGTTCTTGATGAGCTGCCTGAAATTCTGGCGCTGTGTGCGGACCGGGCGCTCCATGTGCAACCCCGCGTCGGCTACGACCAGGGTGCGCAAGTTCCCGATCCGCGGGCACCGGCTTACGAGGCGGCGGTTTCCGCGCATCTGCGGTGGTGGCGGGCGGTCTGGCAGAGTCAGGAAGCCCGCGGTTTTTCGACCTGCACGATGACGCCGGAATTCGGCCCTGATGGGTATCTCCAGGTCCACCCCTATACGCGGGAACCGGTGGCGGACTTGTGGGAGCTGAACACCCATATGGCCCGGGTGGTCCGCGTCGCGTTCGAAGGCGACTGAAAAATCGCCATATTCCGGCAGCCCCATTGCCAGATCGGACTTGGCAGAGTACTTTCGCGGCTTCATGCCTGTATCCAGTCAACTAAGAAAAGTCGCTTTCCTTGGGGATTATGTTCCCCGGCGTTGTGGCATCGCGACCTTCACCGCCGACCTCAGGTGTGCCATCGCTGCAACGTTTCCCGAAATTCAATGTCCGGTGGTCGCGGCGACTGATCGGGCGGAGGGATACCCGTATCCGGCCGAAGTGCGGTTCGATTTTCCCGAGCCGGAACTGCAAGGCTACCGGCGCGCGGCGGATTTTCTCAATCTCGCCAACCCCGACGTGGTCTGCGTGCAGCACGAGTATGGGATTTATGGCGGGCCGTGTGGGAGCCATCTGCTGACCTTCCTTCGGAATATGCGGGCTCCAATTGTGACGACGCTCCACACCGTGCTTCGGGAGCCCAGCGAGGAGCAACGGCGGATGCTTTGCGAAGTGGCCAAGCACTCCGCACGGGTCGTGACGATGGCCGGACGCGGGGTGGAGTTTTTGAAGAGCATTTACGATGTTCCGGAAGACAAGATCGAGATGGTGCCGCATGGGATTCCCGACATCCCGTTTGTGGATCCGAACTATTATAAAGACCAGTTCAGCGTGTTGGGGCGACCGGTGGTTTTGACCTTCGGTCTTTTGTCGCCGAACAAAGGCATCGAATACATGATTGAGGCGCTCCCGGCGATTGCGGCGGAGTTTCCCGAAGTGGTTTACATGGTGTTGGGAGCCACGCACCCGAATCTGCTCCGGGAGCAGGGGGAAACATACCGGCTTTCGTTGGAGCGCTTGGCGAAACGGCTCGGCGTCGAACGGAACGTCATTTTTTTCAACCGGTTCGTGAATTCCGAGGAACTCGTCGAGTTTCTTGGAGCGGCCGATATCTATGTGACGCCGTATTTGAACGAGGCGCAGATTACCAGTGGCACGCTGGCGTTTAGTTTCGGAACCGGCAAGGCGGTGGTGAGCACCCCATATTGGCACGCGGCGGAATTGCTCGATGACGGACGCGGCATGGTGGTGCCGTTCCGGGATTCCACGGCGCTTGCGGAGGCGGTGGGAGGACTTTTGCGCGACGCCCCGATGAGGCATGCGATGCGCAAACAGGCGTATTTGTTGGGCCGGGAAATGGTCTGGCCGAATGTGGCGAGGAGTTATGTGCAAGTCTTCGAGCGCGCCCGCACCGGACACTCGCCCGCAATCCGCCCGGCGGCCGGCGCACTCACGCTCGACTCGCAGGAAGGCGGGCTTCCGCCGTGGAGGATCGAGCATTTGCTCGGCATGACCGACGACACCGGCATCGTCCAGCATGCGGTCTACACTTTGCGGGATTACCGCCACGGATACTGTACGGATGACAATGCGCGGGCGCTGATTCTTACAACGTTGCTCGAAGATTTGAAAACCGACTTCCCGGACGCGATCCGGCTCGGGCGTTTGTATGCGGCCTTTTTGCAGAATGCGTTCGTGCCCGGGACCGGGCGTTTTCGGAATTTTCAATCTCACAGCCGTGAATGGCTCGAAGCGGCCGGCAGCGAGGACAGTCACGGGCGGGCCATCTGGGCGCTGGGCACGTGTGTCGGGCGTTCCAAGCAAAATGCGCTTCGGAGTTGGGCCGCCGAACTCATTGAGGCGGCGCTTCCTGTCGTCGAGTCATTTCATTCCCCGCGGGCGTGGGCGTTTACCGTGCTCGGGCTTCACGAGTATCTTCGTACGCTGAGCGGCGACCGCCTTGCGCAGAGTCTCCGCTCCGAGCTCGCCTCGCGTTTGCTCGGATTGTTTGAGCAGGTTGCCGATGAGGAGTGGAGATGGTTTGAAGACATCGTGGCCTATGACAATGCCAAGATCCCCCACGCGCTGATTCTTTCCGGGCGATGGATGAATCAACCCCGGATGCTGGAGGTCGGGCTGACCTCGCTCCGCTGGCTGGCCGAGCGGCAGACGGCTCCCCAAGGGCACTTCCGTCCGGTCGGCTCGAACGGTTGGTGGCAGCGCGGGGGCGAACCGGCGTGGTTCGACCAGCAACCTGTCGAAGCCCACGCGATGCTCTGCGCGGCCGTCGAAGCCCATGATGCCAGCGGCGATCCGTATTGGATGGCCATGGCCCGCCTGGCGTTCGATTGGTTTCTTGGCTCCAACGATCTCGGTCTTGCGCTCTACGATGCCAGCACAGGCGGGTGCCGGGACGGCCTGCATGTGGACCGCGTGAATGAAAACCAGGGAGCCGAATCCACGCTCGCCTACCTGCTTTCGCGCGCCGAGCTTCAACGCTATGGCGAAAGAATCAACCTTCACCGCCAATGATCGCCGTCCGCCGTCAAAAACTGATGCTCTGTCCCGTTGCTTCGCGGGTTTTGGTGAGACCATTCCTACCGTCCGATCCCGCCCGTGTGCTGCGCATTCTGGCCCGGATTTTTGCACTGGATGAAGCCGAGTCCCGCGGGTTGCTGGAATCGGTTTTGAGGGAATTCGCGGATCGCCATCAGGAAATCCAGGCCATTTTTCTTGAACGTTACGCCGCCGTGAAGGACCGGCTGCCGACCGACCGCCCGCTCTCGGAGACGCGCCGGCTGCTGATCGGCTCGTTTTTCACTAGCGAGTATTCGCTCGAGAGTGCGGCGTTGTTCAATCCGAGCATCGTTCCCGATCCGGATCAATCCGGCGTTCCGTCGGGTTCGGTGCGGTTCATTCTGAGTCTGCGGGCGACGGGAGAGGGGCATATTTCGTCGATCACGTTCCGCTCCGGCTTGGTGGATGCCGACGGGCAGGTGACAATCACGCCGCCGTCGCCCTTTGTCACGGAGCCGCGGGCGGTGCCGAATGCCAGCTTTGAGAAAACGCTCTTCCGCCAGAAGCTGGCCGAGATGGGACAAATGCACCCGGCCTCGCATGAAATTTTGGAGCATCTGCCGGAGCACTTCACGTTCGAAGAACTCCAGGCGACCGCGGCGATGCAGCGCAAGCGGTCGTGGGGGCCGGATGCCGCGCTCGCGATTCAGCATGTGGTGGTGCTGGCCCGGTCAAATTATAGCGTTGCCTTTGATCCGTCGGGGACGATTTCCGAGCGGGTCATTTTTCCGTATGGGCCGACGGAGACCAATGGCATTGAGGATGCGCGGTTTACCCGGTTTGTGGAGGACGACGGGTCGGTGGTCTTTTTCGCGACCTACACCGCTTATGACGGGCGCACGGTTCTGCCGCAGATGCTGGAGACGCGGGATTTTGTGCGGTTCTCGGTGAGTACGCTCAATGGACCGGCCGTGCAAAACAAGGGCATGGCGCTCTTTCCGCGAAAAATCGGCGGCCTTTACTGCATGCTTTCCCGGCAGGACAACGAGAACATCCACCTCATGTTCAGCGAGCATCCGCATTTCTGGCATGAATCGACGGTGATCATCCGACCGCGCGAGTCGTGGGAGTTTGTGCAGATGGGGAATTGCGGGGCTCCGATCGAAACCGGGCGGGGATGGTTGGTTCTCACGCACGGGGTGGGGCCGATGCGGCGGTATTGCATCGGCGCCGTTCTGCTGGATCTGGAAGATCCCTCGCGCCTGATCGGGCGGCTTCGTGAGCCGTTGATCGAGCCCGAGACGGGTGAGCGGGAGGGCTACGTGCCGAATGTCGTCTATACCTGTGGAGCTCTGCTGCACAATGGCCGCCTGCTCATTCCGTATGCGGTTTCCGACTCCGCCACGTCGTTTGCGAGCATTGGAATGGACGAACTTCTCCATGCCATGGAGCCGGTTGGTTGAGACGAAATGCGGCGGGTTCGGGAAAAAATCCCGGATTTGGCATTGACGACCGGCCGGGTATCGCTATTCTCAGCAACTCCACTGATTCGATTGTCCAATGAAACGCACTTACCAGCCCTCCAAGCGCACGCGCAAACGCCAGTTTGGATTCCGTGCCCGTATGAAGACCAAGGCCGGTCGGGCGACTCTCAGCCGCCGCCGTCAGCGTGGCCGTAAACGGCTGTTGCCAAAGGGTGTCGAGATCCACTACGCCCGCCACACCGGAGCCTGAGCGGCCCCGGTTGAAGTTTCGCAGAGCATCCCGCCTCACGACGGGACCCCAGTTTTCCAAGGTCCGCGAGAAGGGTCGTGTCGTCCAAGGACGTTTTCTGAGAGTCGCATTTTATTCTCTTGGCACGAAGGATCCGGCCAAAGTTGGAATCATCACGTCCAAGCGCGTTGGCGGGGCGGTCGTCCGCAACAAAGTTCGCCGTCGTCTTCGGGAGATTGCGCGTCATTCGCTCCCGGGGATTGCGTGTGGGTTGTGGATTGTGATTGTGGCCAAGCCCGCGGCGGCAGGTGCGGCGTTTGAAGATTTGCGCGGGGAATGGTTGCTTCTTGCCGGTCGACTTTCTATTTTGCCGCCTCTTTCATGACCGTCGTCCTCCGCACCCTGATCCGCGCCTACCAGTTGGTGGTGTCGCCTGCTTTGCAGGTGATTTGCGGGCCCGGTTGCGGCTGTCGATACGAGCCGAGTTGTTCCCACTACGTGTCTGAAGCCCTCCGGGTGCATGGACTGTGGAAAGGACTTCGTCTCGGAGCCGGGCGGATTGCCCGGTGCCACCCTTGGGGCGGTTGCGGATATGATCCCGTGCCCGCCGCCTTCAAACCTCTTCGTTAATGGACCGCAAATCTTGGATCGCCATCATTCTCTCCGTTGTCGGGCTTTTTGTCTGGCAATGGTATGTCTCAAAATACTACCCGCCCGTGCCGACACCGGCTCCCGGGACTACGCCGACGGCTGCAGCCGCACCGACGGCGGCCCCGACAGCCCCGGTGAGTGCTCCGACGCCGGCCCCCCCACCGACGGCCCCCGTCATGGCCGCCCGCGCCGAAAGTCTGACTCAGGATGGCGCGGAATTTGTTTTCAATAACGACTCCGGCGGCATCGAGCAGGTCATCCTGCGCATGCACAAGGGGGAAAATCAGCAGAGCGTTTCACTCAACCGCGATCGGGTCGTGCCAATCGGGGCGCTGGGATTCCAGCCTGGCGAGGTTCTTGGCGGCTTCGAAATGACCACCAACCCGCAGGGCGGCGAAGCGTTTTTTTCCAAGACGACGGCGGACGGCATCGAGATTCGCAAGCGGTTTGTTGTGCCCGGGAGCGAGCACAAGGACAAACTCTACACGGTCGGGCTGGAGGTCAGCTTTACCAATCCGGGAGGCTCGGATGTGCAGATCCCCGGATTTTTTATCGGAGCGGGCGGCGCAGCACCGATTCATGTGACCGATATGCCGATGTATACGCGGTTCGATTGGTCGCATGGCGGGAAAATGGAAGTCATCGACGTGAACTGGTTCGGGGCCAGCTCGATTCCAATCCTCGGCATTCCGCTCCGCGGCGAACGACCGCTTTACTTGGAAACGCGGCCGAATGTTGAGTGGGCAGCGGTGACGAGCCAGTATTTCTGCACGATCGTGACGGCGAAGGATGGTGCCGGCACGAGCGTCTGGGCGCGGCGGTTTGATACCCGCAAACAAAACAACGTTCCTGTCTTTGGGATCCAGGGAGCGTTGGGCATGCCCGGGTTCTCGGTGCCCGCCGGCTCGACCGTGACCCGGACGTTTGAGATTTACGCCGGACCGAAAGAGCTTTCACGCCTGCGGAAGTTGGGGCCGAACCAAGACCACGTGATGAACTTCGGGTGGTTTGGATTCGTGAGCGAGATCCTCCTGTGGGGGATGAATAGCCTCTACGGTCTGCTCGGCAACTATGCGGCCGCAATCATCGTTCTTACCCTGATCATCAAATCGCTCCTCTGGCCGGTTCAGAACAAGGCGACCAACGAGATGCGCAAGATGGCCGCGCTCTCGCCGAAAATGACCGAGATGCGGGAGAAGTACAAGGACGACCCGCAGAAGATGAACGAGGAGATCATGAAGCTCTACCGCGAGTATGGGGTCAATCCCTTCTCCGGTTGTCTGCCGATGCTCATCCAGATCCCGATTTTCTTTGGCTTCTACGCGATGCTGGGCGTGGCCATCGAGCTTCGGAATGCCTCATTCTTCTGGATTCAGGATCTCTCGCAGCCGGACACGGTTGGACACCTGCTCGGATTCCCAATCAACCTTCTGCCGATCATCATGGCCGGAACGATGGTTTGGCAGATGGTGCTCACGCCAAAAAGTGGAGACGCCGTTCAGCAGCGGATCTTCTACTTCATGCCGATCATCTTTCTGGTTTTCTGCTACAACTACGCGAGTGCCCTCGCGCTGTATTGGACAACGCAGAATATCTTCTCTATCGTTCAGCTCTATCTGACGCGGAACAAGCCCCTCCCGACGCTGGAAAAGAAGAGCGTCGTGGCAAAGCGCGAGGCGGCAGCCGCCAAGAAGAAAAAGAAAAACCGCCCCACGCCATGAACCAGACGCCCACCGAAGTTCTTGACACCATCCTCGGCTACCTCGGCTTTGTCGTCGAGATCGTGGAGCAGGAACGCGATGGGAATCCGGTCCTTCAAGTTCTCACCCATGAGCCCGAGCGCCTCATCGGACGACGCGATGAGGTGATTGATAATCTGCAGTATCTTGTCAACCGCGTGCTCGCCGCGCAGGAACCGCCGGGCCCGCGGGTGATTGTCGATGTCGAGCACCACCGGGCGATGCGGGACGACGCGCTCATCGATAAAGTCCGCCACCTGGCGCTGGCGGTTCGCTCCACCGGGCGACCGATTCAGACCGAGCCGCTCAATTCCTACGACCGGCGGATCGTCCACAATGCGTTCAAGGACGACCCGGAGATTGCGACGTGGAGTCCGCCGGATGATGCACGGGTGAAGCGCATCACGCTCCGGCTTCGGACGGAGTGAGGCCTTGCATCCTCCGCGGAGGTACCTGATTTCATGACCTTGGCCCAGCCGTTTCACGTGATGGCCAAGCCCATTGGCCCGATCTGCAATCTTGATTGCACGTATTGCTATTACCTCGAAAAGGAAAAGCTCTTCCCGCGCGGAGAGAATTTCCGGATGACGCCCGAAGTGCTGGAAAGCTACATCCGGCAATACATCGAGTCGCAGAACACCGACGAGATCACCTTTGCCTGGCAGGGAGGCGAGCCAACCCTCTTGGGCGTCGATTATTTCCGAAAGATCGTCGAGTTGGAGAAAAAATACGCCGGCGGTCGGAAGGTCAACAACGCGCTCCAGACCAATGGCACGAGACTGGATCGCGAATGGTGCCGGTTTTTCAAGGAGAATGACTTTCTTATCGGCCTCAGCATCGACGGCCCGCGGGCGATCCATGACACATACCGTGTGGACAAGGGGCAGAAGCCGACGTTTGACCGCGTGATGGCCGGGCTCACCCTGCTCAAAAAACACGGCGTGGAGTTCAACACCCTCACCGTCGTGAATGCCAGCAACGTGAAGCATCCGTTGAAGGTGTATGATTTTTTGCGCGAGACGGGTTCCGGGTTTATTCAGTTTATCCCCTTGGTTGAGCGCCTTCCGGCCGAAGCCACGAAGGCAGCCGGGCTCGATTACGCCGAGCCGCCGGAGCCGGGTCAGCCGGCGTCGCCGGTGACGCGATGGAGTGTCAAAGCCGACCTTTACGGCGAGTTTTTGGTGCAGATTTTTGATCAGTGGGTCCGACGCGATGTCGGGAAGGTCTTTGTGCAAATCTTCGACGTCTCGCTCGGCATCTGGTCCGGCGCGGGGCCGGGACTCTGCGTGTTTCTGAAAGACTGCGGGCAGGCGCTGGCTTTGGAGCACAATGGCGACGTCTTTTCGTGCGACCACTTTGTGTATCCGAAATACCAACTCGGCAACCTCCTCAACACATCGCTCGGCGACATGGTGAACTCCGACCGGCAGAAAGCCTTTGGAAAAGCAAAGTCGGAGACGCTTCCGCGGTATTGCCGCGAGTGTGACGTCCGCTTCGCGTGCAACGGGGAGTGTCCGAAGCACCGCTTCCTCCGCACGCCGGATGGCGAGGAGGGGCTCAACTATCTCTGTGCCGCCTACAAGCGGTATTTTCGGCATGTCGACCCCTACATGAGGCAAATGACCGCGCTTTTGCACTCCGGCCGCGCTCCGGCGGAGATCATGTCCCTTGTTGCCGCGTTGCGACGCCCGTCGGCTTGATTACGCGGCGTGCGACTTTATCCTTTGTGAACATGACGCGACCGGCACCGACGAATTCCTTCCTCGTGGTGGCCCTGGCCTTGGCCGGCTTGGCAAGCCTTGCGACCTCGCGGGCTGAGGAGAGCTTGAAGTTGGATCTAAGGGAAGCGATCAGTCTCGCCCTTTCGAAAAACTTTCGGATCCGGGCCGAGCGGTTCACTCCGCAAATTGCCCGGGCGCGCCAGCTCTCGCAGTCCGGTCGGTTTGATCCCGTGGCGGAGGTTTCTGTGACCTACGATGAGAACAACCAGGAACTTCGTACTCTCAACAGCGAGCTTCTTGTTCCGACGGCGGCTCCCGGGGATCCCGCCCCCGAGCTCTTTGCCCTCACGTCCGGTTTGGAGGTCGATTCTTCGATTGCGGGCCTGACCCCTTGGGGCCTCACCTACGACATCGGGGCCTCGACGACACGTTCGACCGACTCCCGCCGGGCGAATGATCGCTTCAATTCGTTTTTTGGCATCGGCATCACGCAGCCGCTTCTGCGAAATCTCGGGACGGATGTGAATCTGGCCCAGCTCCGGATTGCGCGGGCGGACCGGGCGATTTCGGAGTGGACTCTCCGCGACCGGATCATTGAGGTGGTCACGGATACCGTCAATACCTACTGCGATCTTTATGTCGCGATGGAAAATCTTGGAGTGGAGGAGCGTTCCCGCGCGCTGGCGGCGCAGTTGGTTGAGGACAATTTGAAACGGGCTGAGATTGGAGTGATGTCGCCGCTCGATGTAGTGCAGGCGCGTGCGGATCTGGCTGCACGGGAGGAACGCGTGCTCGTTGCCCAGCGGGCGATGCTCGACAACGAGAATTTTCTCAAGCAACTCGTCACGGACGAGGTCTTCAATTTCCTCGAGACCCGTTTGACCATCCAGACCCTGCCCGAGCTCCCCGGATTTCGCGCGGACCGCGACAAGGACTTTCCGCGGGCATTTGAGCTGCGTCCCGATTACCGCCAGGCGCTGCTCGATTTGCAAAAGCGACAGATCAATGTGGTGTTTACGCGCAATCAAACCCTGCCCCGCCTCGACTTGGTGGCCAGCTTTGGGCTCAATGGCATCGACAACAACCTGGCGGACAGTGTGCAGCGGGTCACGGGTCAGGGAAACAACAACCTTGCGTGGACAGCCGGCTTCGTCGGCAGTCTTCCGGTGCCGAATCGCGAGGCCGTGGGCAATCTTCAGGCGAACAAAATGGAGGTCGCCCAAGCACTCGTGGATCTGAAACGCCTCGAGCAGGCGATTCTCGTAGAAGCGGACAATGCCGCCGGGCAGATCGAGACCACGCGCGAGCGGATCCAGGCCTCACGCGCCGCCCTGGAGTTCTCCCGCCGCACTCTGGAAGCAGCGCAGGCGCGTCTGGCCAGCGGAACGACGACGACGTTTGAAGTCCTGCAGTTTCAGCGGGATTTGGCGACTGCCGAGATTAATGAAATCCGCGCCCGGGCGGATCACATTCGTGCCATTGCGAGCTATGCCCGGTCGACGGGACTGACCCTCGAGAAAAACGGAATCTCGATCGAGTAGAGGCGTCCGCCTCAGCGACGAAGGGGCCTGACCTCAGCGACCCGTTTTTCGAGGTCCCGGATTTTCGCTTCGAGTTTGGCGATGGTGTCGGTCGCGACGTTGAGTTGGAGACGCTTTTCGATCAGCGCCGTCTCCAATTCCCGCACCCGGCGCTGCAAGCTGACCTTAATGCCGCCTTTTGACGGTTGGGTCGTGCGCAGGGCTTCTATTGCCGGGTGGAGCGCCTCCTCGGAGAAAAATGGGGCATCGGAGAGCCGCATCGCTTCGCCGCTGCAACAATTCAAAATCGCCGTATCGCGGGTAATTTCGCCGAGACGGACAAATTCCATGAGCGCATCGGCGGTCGTCGGTCCGTAAAGCACGTCTCCGGCTTCGACCAGCCAGTCCATTTTCAACTCCGGAATCATCGGGGCCTTCGTCCAAACTTCCCCGTCGTTCGAAACCATGTCTTGCGGGTTGACTTGGGCGGCGAGAGCCCACTCGCGGATCTGTTCGAAGGGAGTAGGACCGAAAACTTCTCCGTTCTCGTGTTTTCGCAGGTACCAGTTCGCGGGATGGTCAATGGGCATGGTCGGAAGGAACTGTTCTCAGGCTATCTCGTGTGGAGCGGGGTGACAAGTCGCATCGCTGTTCTTGCCAGAGTGGCGGCGTGCGCTAGAGTGACCCTTCTGTATTGAACCGATGAGCCAGACGTTACTCGACAAAGTTTGGGACGCCCACACGGTGCGCACCCTCCCCAATGGATCCACGCAATTACTCATTGGCACGCACCTTATTCACGAGGTCACGAGCCCGCAGGCCTTCGGAATGCTCCGCGATCTCGGGCTGAAAGTTCTCTATCCGTCTCGGACGTTTGCGACGGTCGATCACATCGTTCCCACCGACGAGCGGGAGGAGCCGTTCAGCGACAGCCTCGCGGATGAGATGATCAAGGCCCTGCGCAAAAATTGCGAGGAGAGCGGGGTCACGTTTTTTGATCTGCCCACGGGCCGACAGGGGATCGTACACATCGTCGGCCCGGAGCAGGGGATTACTCAGCCGGGGACGACCATCGCATGCGGGGATTCGCATACGTCGACGCACGGAGCGTTCGGCGCGATTGCCTTCGGCATCGGTACCAGCCAGGTGCGCGATGTGTTGGCCACGCAAACGATGGCCATTCGCAAACCGAAAGTCCGCCGCATCAACGTCAACGGGAAGCTTTCGCCTGGCGTCTATGCCAAGGACGTCATCCTGCACATCATTCGCAAGCTTGGGGTGAATGGCGGGCTGGGTTACGCCTACGAATATGGCGGCACGACGTTCGACGCTTTCACGCAGGAAGAGCGCATGACGGTGTGCAACATGTCGATCGAAGGCGGGGCCCGAGTCGGATACGTGAACCCCGACGAAACGACCTTCGCCTATTTGAAAGGCCGTCCCTATTCGCCGAAAGGTGAAGAGTGGGAAAAAGCAGTCGCCCGCTGGAGGAACTTTGCGTCCGATCCCGATGCCAACTACGACGATGTCATCACCTTCGACGCGGCGGAGATTTCGCCGACCGTCACTTGGGGGATCAACCCGGGACAGGCGATCTTCATCGATGAAAACGTGCCGCGTCCGGAAGACGTGCCGGAGAAAGACCGTGCCACGGCAGAGGAGGCGCTGGCCCACATGCACCTCCGCCCGGGAACCCCGATCAAGGGAACCAAAATCGATGTGGCGTTTCTCGGGAGCTGCACCAACGGCCGTCTCAGCGACCTCACCGAAGTCGCCCGTTACCTGAAGGGCCGCAAGGTCCGCGAGGGCGTCAAGGCGATTGTCGTTCCCGGCTCACAGGGCGTCGCTTCCCTGGCGGAAAGCATGGGACTCGCGTCGATCTTCCGCGACGCCGGATTCGAGTGGCGTGGTGCCGGGTGTTCAATGTGTCTGGGAATGAATCCCGACAAACTCGTCGGCGACCAACTTTGTGCCAGCTCGAGCAATCGCAATTTCAAGGGCCGTCAAGGAAGTCCGACCGGACGCACGGTTCTCATGAGCCCGCTCATGGTCGCCGCCGCCGCAGTCACCGGCGAGATCACCGACGCCCGCGATGTTTTCAACGTTCACTAACGCCCTCTTCCTTTTCACGAAATCCATGGCACTCGACAAAATCACACAAGTTACCGGACGCGGCGTTTTTGTGCCCGGCGATGATATCGATACGGATCGCATTATCCCGGCGCGCTTCATGAAATGCGTCACGTTTGACGGTCTCGGCGAATACGCGTTCTTCGATGCCCGCGCCGCAACCGAGGCGGAAGGCGGCGTTCACCCGTTGGACGATCCCCGTTTCCATGGGGCGAGCATCCTCATTTCAGGCTCCAATTTCGGCTGCGGCAGCTCGCGCGAACATGCCCCGCAGGCGCTGTTCCGGTTCGGTATTCGCGCCGTGCTGGCCGAGAGTTTCGCGGAAATTTTCTTCGGGAATTCCATCACGCTTGGCATTCCCTGTGTGGTGCTGTCGCAAGCCGACCTGCTCGCTGTCGCGGCGCTGGTCGAAGCGAGTCCCCAAGCGCTTTTGACGCTCGATATCTTGGAAAACAAGATCTCCATCGGCGACGTGGATTTTCCGGCCACGCTGCCCGAGCATGCCAAGGAAGCCTTGGTCACCGGACGCTGGGATGCCATCGCCGATCTCTTGGAGGGGATTGACGACGTAAAAGCTCGCGCGGCCACGCTTCCTTACATGGCCGCCTGAAAAACCGGTCCGGCAGAGCGGTCAGATTTTCTGATCGCTCGCCGTGAAGTCCGGGTAGGCCGCCCCGGAGTGCTCGGTGAAGTCGAGGCCGAGGTCCTGCTCGTCGTCGCTGGCACGAAGCCCGATGAGTTTGTCGATGATCTGGAAGGCAATCCAGGCAACCACAAAAGCAAAGACTGTAATGCTGGCGACCCCAAGCGCCTGAACGCCCAGACGGGCTGGCGAAAACCCTTCCTCGTGAAAGATCGCGACCGCGAGGATTCCCCACCATCCGCAGAAAAGGTGAACGGGCACAGCCCCCACCGCGTCATCCACGCGAAGACGCTCGAGGAGGATGCTTCCAGCCGTGGCTACGATTCCCGCGACAACCCCGATCAGAACCGCCGAGGCCGGCGTCACGCAATGGCAATTGGCGGTGATGCCAACCAACCCGCCCAGCGCGCCATTGAGGGTCATGAGCAGGTCCGGTCGGCCCTGATGAAGCCACATGGCGAGCATGCCGACCACGGCACCGGCTGCGGGAGCGATAGTGGTGTTCACGGCAATCCGGCCGATACTCGCGTCGGCGGTGAGCGTCGAACCGGCATTGAAACCATACCAGCCGAACCAGAGGATGAACGTGCCGAGGGCCGCGAGCGGAAGATTGTGACCCGTGATGAGCGTGGCACTTCCATCCGCACGAAAACGTCCCAATCGTGGTCCGATCACCAACACCCCCGCCAGCGCGGCCGCTCCGCCGATACCATGCACGACGCTGGATCCGGCAAAGTCGACGTAGCCAAGCGTTTCAAGCCATCCCTTTTCGCCGCCGTAGCCAAATCCTCCGGCCAGACTACCCCAGGCCCAGTGTCCGGCGATGGGATAGATGAGTGCCGTCATGATCGCTGTAAAGATCAAGTAACCGACAAACTTCGTCCGCTCCGCCATGGCTCCGGAGATGATGGTCGCAGCCGTTCCGGAGAACACAGCTTGGAAGAGCCAGAACGCCCAGAATCCTTCCCCCGCCGCATAGGATGAAAGCCAGAACGGCCCCTGCCCGATCCAGCCTGAGATCGATGTTCCAAACATCAAAGCGAAGCCGATAAACAGGAAGCAGAGCGCCCCGACGGCAAAATCGAGAAAATTTTTCATGCAGATGTTGATGGCGTTTTTGGCTCTCGTGAGGCCCAGTTCCAGGAGGCAGAAACCTGCCTGCATGAAGAAAACAAGCGCGGCGGCAATGACGATCCACGCCGTATTCAAGTTTTTCTGTGTGAGTGGTGCGGGCTCCGTGCTTCCGGCTGGAGCCGTTGACGGCGCGGCTTCCAGCTTTGCCTCCAGGGCCTTCAGGCGTTCCGCGAGATGCGAAGCCGACGAGTGAGATGTCGGGGTGCTGCCATCGAGAGCCACTTCCAGCCGGTTCAGCTTCCGAAGAATCTCGCGATTGTCCTCCAGGATCTGGGATTCGTTTTGCTGGCTTTTCTGCAGAAACCCGGTAACCGCATCGGAGGAGGCCGCTTCTTGGGCCAAGACAGGCAGGCTCGTGGCAACGAGGACAACAACGAGAAGCGTGAGGTATTTCATAGTTTGAGTGTGGAAAGAAACTCCGCGGCCAGAGCGGCCCGTTTGCTGCGGTTGGGGATTGTGTCGAGAATGGCCAGACCGATGCGTCGGGCGTCGGCCGGGCTGAGCACCCCGTTGGTCCCCGAAACCTCGCTGGCAAACTGGCGTTGGATCAGTTTCCCGGCCTGGGCTCCTCCGGTCACCCGCGCGAGGAGGCCGACCAGAACGTCATCAAATCTCTCCCGCGGTACCTCGCCATCGATTGTCGGAACGACTTTTTCGTCGGAAGGTGTAGGCTCAAACACGAGCTCGAGCTCGACGAGCAAGCGCGTCGCCCGGCTCGCGAGACATGCCGGATCGGTATCGGGCTTCAACAACATCGTCAGTCGGATTTCTCCCCGCGTGAGTACTAAGACCCAGTGCGACTCAAACCCGAAAAACACCTGCCAGATGATCCGGTCGACCAAGCGGTAGCTCTCAAAGAGTCGGTCGATGCAGCCTGCGAGCTCGGCTGCCTTTTGGTCGGAATAGGGCAGATCGTGGAAAAGAACCTCGGCCCCCATCTGGAGGCAGGTGCCGTTGACGCCCGTTTGGCTGTGGAGGTCGCGGAGGATTTCCTGGCCGGACGGTGATGGTTCCCGGGAGTCGGTCACGACGACTTTTTCAGAATTTGACCGATGCCCTCGTGCTCCCGCGTGAGACGGATGTTGCGGTCTCCCCCGTCTTCGTAGCGGAAACTGGTTTGGCGGCCGGGTTCGGTAACGGTTGCAAAGCGGAGTTTGCCTCCAGTCAGGATCTCGCTGACCGGGTCGAGATAATCCAAGAGAATCTCGCTTTCGTAAATCAACGTGCGGGCTTCCACGCGATGCTCGGGTTGAAAAACAACATCCGGTGCGGAGAGGATTTCCTTGTTGCTTCCGATCCGCATCTCGACCGTCGCATTATCAGATAAAAGGCCTTGGCTCATTTCCGAAGGGGCCTGAGCAATTGGCATGCCAAGCGCGGGACTGTGCCACGGTTGGAAGGCGCGATTCTTTGAGTCCCATGTCGCCCGGCAGACTTTTGCGGTCCCGACCGATTTTTTGTTTTGACGGCACATGGCGAATCAGTTTACGACACTTCGAGCCATGACCACCTTCAACCCCTCAAAGAAGCTTCTTCCGCTTCTCTTCGCAGGCCTCTTTTCACTCACGATCATCGCCACGCCGTCCGTTGCCTTCGCAGGTGGCTTCGGCGGCCCCCCTCCGTTCCGCAATGGCTCACCGCTGATTTCCGGTATTGATGGGAGCTACCAAGCAACTGCGCGCGGCCAAAATGTCACAGGCATTTTCCGTTTCCAGTACGCCAACGGATCCCAAACGACGGCGTCGAATCCGAACAGCTGGGTGTTTTTTGTCAACGGCGAAGTCCAACGCGGGAGAACTGACGCCTCCATTGCAGAGGGTTCCGTTAGCGGTGTTTTGGATTCTCTGAACCTAGCATTTTCCACTGGAACAAACGGGTCTGTCGCGCTTCCGGCAGTTTTCGTCGACTCGGGAACGACTTCTTCGGGAGAGTTCTCAGGAAAAATTGATCTCAGTTCGCCCGATTCCACATTCAAAGGAAATGGGCGTTTGCTCGCCAGCCCTGGTTCTACAAACACGCTTACTATTGTATCCACGAACGCTGCCGGGTTTCCCTTCATTGCGACGACAACCTTTACTAATGGGAGTGGCACGAATGCCGCAATCGATTTCAGCTTCCGAGGGGTCCGGACATCGACTTCGACCACAGTTTCCACGACGAGTTCTTCGTCAACAAACTAAGCGGAGTTGATTCGTAACGAGCGTCGGGTGCGGGGAGTTTCGGCGTTCACGCTGCTGGAAGCTCTGGCGGCTGTTCTGATCGTCTTGATCTTGGCGGCGATGTTTTTTGTCGTGAATCGTTCGTTACCTCAGCGGGCGGAACTGGCTCAATGTCTCGCCAACATGCGGGGACTTCATTCCGGTCTTGCCTCTTATATCCAAGACCGTGGTCGCTGGCCTCAGGAACCAACCGAGCAACTGGGCGATGATGAGTATGCCATCGAGGATTGGTGGCTGGCGGAGATGAAACCGTATGTGGATACCGAGAAGGCATGGAAATGTCCCTCGGTCGAGCGTCTGATTTCCAAGAGGCGCCCGGATGGTCGTCCCAAGATGCACTACACACCGTCGATGTTTGACCCTGCTCCGAACGCCCCCTATCGCTGGAGTACCCAGCCATGGTTGGTTGAGATCGGCAACATGCATGGCCGGGGGGCGAATATTCTCTTTCCGGACGGCTCGATTCGCCCAATGGACGACGTCGTTCCGCCGCAGTAGAATCGTCCCGGGAACATGCGCCATGCAGGCGCCCAAAGAAAGCCATGGACACCCAAGAAGCCTCCGAATTGCGGTCTCTGCGAACCTCGCTTCAGCTTTACAAGGGCTTGGTCGAGGTCAGTGGTCTCATCACCTCGATCACCGACTACCATGAGCTGCTCCGTGCGGTTTTGGACGTTGCGCGGCGGGTGATTCGGGCCGAGGCCGCGTCGTTGTTTCTGGTCAATTCCAAGACCGGAGACCTCGAACTCTCGCTGGCAACGGCCGGAGAGAGTCGGTTCGTGGAGCCGAAGATTTCGGTTCCGTCCGGCAGAGGAATTGCGGGCTGGGTTTTTGCGAGTGGGGAGCCGCTTCTGATTCCGGATGCCTATGCCGACGAGCGATTTTACAAGGACGCGGATCGCAAGACGGGTTTTGTGACACGCTCGATTCTTTGCGCGCCATTGAAGAACGATGGGGTCGTCGGCGGCGTGTTGCAGGTTCTGAATCCCCGCGAAAAAGCGCAGTTTGAGCCGGAGGACTTGGATGCCTTTTGTGCGTATGCGGACCTGACGGCGGCGGCGTTGGCGAAACTGCGCAACTTGGAACAGGCCCGCGCGCGGGAGCGGACCGATCGAGATATCGCGATTGCTGCGGAGATTCAGCGCGAGTTGCTGTCGCAGGCGGTGCCGGAGGAGGTGCCCTGCTTTCGCTTTGCGGCGCACAACACGCCGGCGGCCAATGTGGGCGGTGATTTCTATTGCGTCGCGCCGCGGGGTGACGGGGAGGTCTTTTTTGCAATTGCCGATGTATCCGGGAAGGGGATTTCGGCTTCGCTTTTGATGGCTCAGACGCTGAGCGCTTTGGAGTTTGTTTTTCGAACGGCCGAGACCCCGGCTGACGTCTTGGCGACGCTCAATGCATCCCTTCAGGAGCGGATTATTCGCGGCATGTTCGTTACGATGCTTGTGGGACGACTGATCCGCCCGACCGGTGAGGCGGAGCTCGCGAGTGCCGGTCACTGCCATCCGCTCCGTTTGGACCGGGACGGAACGGCGTCGCGGATCGAACTGCCCGGGGCGCTTCCGCTTGGCATCCTTCCGGATGTGCAATATGAGAACCGCCGGGTGCCGGTGTTGCCCGGCGATCTGTTGGTTGCATTCACCGACGGCCTCAGTGAGTCGAGAAAGGAGGATGGGGAAATGATGTTCGACGATGTTCTCCCAGCCGCCGCGAGCGGCCCGGCCCGCGGGCCCGACGAGGTCGTCCAGCGTTTGGTGTCGGCAGAAGCCGTCCACCGCGGACGGGGTGTGCAGTTGGACGACCTGACCGTTCTGGTCGGAGGTTTTGCATGAGCAAAAAGTTTGTCTTCTCCAGTGAGACCTGCCGGCTGGCCGAGGTTCGTGCGGAGGTGCGCGCTTTTCTTCAGGAGTGCAGGGTTCCGGAGGACGAGGCGGAAATGATCGTCCTCGCTCTGGACGAAGCTTGCGCCAATGTCATTCGACATGCCTATCACCATTCGTGCAAACCCGTCCGACTGGAAATGAAGCGGGTGGGAAATTGCGTGCGATTTGTCCTAAGGGACTATGGGACGCCCTGTGATCCCAAGAAAATCCGAAGCCGTGCGCTGGAGGATATCCGACCCGGGGGGCTCGGCGTTCACATCATCCGGCAGGCCTTCGACCGCGTCGAATACGCCCCCCAACCCCGGGGGACCCGCCTGACGCTGGAAAAGCGAATCGGTTAACCTTATTGGGAAGCACCTCAAAAACTCGGGCGATGCGGTGACCGCACAAGCCCGGCCATCGAGCCGTCTTCTCGCCGATGCGATGTCTGCTTTTTAACCCGAGTTCCGCAGTTTGAAGAGGCCGATATGGCAACCATGCGGGTTGG
>CAZEYT010000031.1:0-33012 GCA_964516295.1 uncultured Chthoniobacterales bacterium
CCTCACCAGGAAACCTGCTGACCTGCCCCAAAACTAACGCTCAACTTTTACAGAATAAAAATTGCGCCGCCGCCGGTATCTTTGCTCGATCTGAGCGCTCAGCTCCGGCCTCCCAAGCTTGAGTTTTCGTGTGCGCACATCCCTTTCTCTCTCTCATAAACTCATAACGTCCAAGTATTTCAAAGAGATGGTATGAGATTTCTCCGCCTTGCTTCCGGCCACGATTGTCCCGAAGAAATCAACTTTTTTCTAAAAACGACTTGCATGGTCGTATTATGGAGTGTTTACCTTCCGGAAAGTCAACTATGTCCGGTCTGTCCAAAAATCCGTCCGCGGCCCAGAAGCCAGAAACCATAAATGATTCTCGGGAGGCGGAAGCGGAGGTTCTTCGCTCGATCCGCGAGTTGAAGTTCGGGGCGGTCGAAGTGGTCGTTCATCAAGGCCGGGTGGCCGAGATCCGCCAGACACTCCGTCGACGCTTCGTCGAGCCGGGCTAGGAAGACCGATCAAGTCATTTTAAACCGACCATGCCTTTGGAGGTTCTCAAAACATGCGACAGCCGCCTCAACGGTATCAACCGCGAGGAACGGCTTTTTTTATCCATTGAAAACGACAACGTTCCTCAAGTCATCGCTGGTTGCGGTGACACTCCTATCCGTCTCGAACCCTCTCCACGCAGGCGCACCAGCGCAGACGTCGGGAGAGAAAACTCCGCTCGCCGATTGGTGGTCCGGAAAATACGCCTCGGGCAATTGGTTTGGCGTCCGGGACTCCCTGGAAGACCTGGGCGTCAAATTCCAGGCCAACTGGCGCGCCAACTTCCTGGCCATCGTCGATGGTGGACTCCAGCAGCGGGGAGGGTTTGATCAGGAAATCAATTTTGACCTTGATGTCGACGCCGCGAAGCTCCTTCAGGTCGAAGCGTTGGACGGCCTCAGTTTTACCGGCAACGTGCGCTGGCGGGAAGCGACCTATAGCATAAATCAATATTCCGGAACGGACAGCACGTTCCGACCGAGCGCTTACACTGGGGGCGCGGGCTGGCGGTTTAGAAAAGCCTACGCCACTTACACGACTCCGGAGTTGTTTGGAATCAAGAACCTTCTCACTCTCTCCGGCGGCTGGCAGGTTCCCACCGACCTCTTCCTTGTGCAGCCGGTATCGAAACTGTTCGTGAACCAGTCGATTCGCACCGCCAAGGGAATCAATCCCAACGTTCCCTGGGGCGGGTCGTTTTCGACGTGGGGAGGCTATGTCCGACTGGATCCGACGAACTGGCTCTATGCCCAGAGCGGCCTCTATCTGGCTTATCCGTTCGGGACGAATCCTCTCAACCACGGGCTCTCTTTTTCCGGTTATGCGCCCGACCCTTCGCTGAATGGAATCTACAGCATCAGTGAAGTCGGTATCACCCCCTCCATCGGATCCGAGAAGCTCGGCGGAAAATATGCCGCCGGGTTCATCTACTGGGGAGTTGAGACGACGGGCTTCAACAATGTCCTCTACGATGGCGTCTTCCAGTTTTATTGGCAGGCCGATCAGCAACTTTACCGCGAGAACTCGATTGCGGAGACCAGCATCGCCTCGGACAAAGCCGCCAAGAATCCCGTGGGCGTCGAAAAGAAAAAGGGCGATGACCAGGGGTTGTATTGGTTCAGCACGCTGAACTTCGCGCCTCCGGAGAACAACGCACTCTCATTCTATGCCCTTGGCGGTCTGGTCTATCGGGGACTCATCCCCGGTCGCGACAAAGATCAGGTCGGTGTCGCCTTTGCTTATGGCAACTACAGTCCGGATGCTGCGGACTCGGATCGCCGCCGGAACCGGGATCCCCGGACCTCTCAGGCCGTGTTGGAGTTCGACTATCGCATTCAAATCAACCGCTTTGCCTACGTCCAGCCCACTCTCCAATACATCATCAACCCCGGCGGCCGCGGTCAGGTCGAGAACGACACAATTCTCGGACTTCACCTCGGCGCCAATTTCTAAGTCATTTCCATAAACAAAAAACACCCATGAAAATACGAACAGCCATCCTCGCCTTGGTCGCCGCCGCGACCACCAGCCACGCGGTCGAGTTGCTCAACGTGTCCTACGATCCCACGCGGGAGTTCTACACCGAGTTCAACGCCGCTTTTGCCAAACACTGGAAGGAAAAAACCGGCCAGACGATTGAAATCAACCAATCCCACGGAGGCTCAAGCCGCCAAGCCCGGGCTGTGATTGACGGCTTGGAGGCCGATGTGGTCACGCTCGCGCTCGCGGGAGATGTCGATGCCATCGCCGAGGCGGGGTTGATCGACAAAGACTGGCAAAAGCGCCTGCCTGACAACAGTGCGCCTTATCGGTCCACACTGGCATTCCTCGTGCGGAAGGGAAATCCCAAGGGGATCAAAGACTGGGAAGATCTCATCCGCCCCGGAGTTCAGGTCATCACACCCAATCCGAAGACCTCCGGCGCCGCACGTTGGAATTTTCTGGCGGCTTGGGGGTGGGCTTTGAAGAAGTTTAACGGCGACGAAAACAAAGTGCGCGAGTATATCACCGCGCTCTTTAAAAACGTCCCGGTCCTCGACACCGGTGCCCGCGGAGCCAGCACGACCTTTCAAGAGCGAAAAATCGGAGACGTTCTGATCAATTGGGAAAACGAACTCCTGCTCGCGCTCAAGGAACACCCCGACGACTATGAGATCGTTGTGCCGTCGCTGAGCATTCTTGCGGAGCCAACGGTGGCTGTGGTCGACAAAAATGTGGATCGCAAGAAGACTCGCGAAGTCGCCGAAGCGTATCTTCAGTTTCTCTACTCCGATGTGGGTCAGGACCTCGCCGGGAAACACTTCTATCGACCCGCCAACCCGGCCATTCTCGATAAGTATCGCGCCCAGTATCCGGGGTTGGAACTCTTCACCATTGACGAAGTTTTTGGCGGATGGGCACCGGCGACGAAAAAGTTCTTTGCCGATGGGGCCGTCTTTGACCAGATCTATCTGAAATGAACTCATCGTCCCGTATCGTGGAGAGGTCGCCCGTTTCCCGGCGGTACGGGAGCGATCGGGACATCCTGTCTTCCTCGCCAGAGGAAGACAGGCGTCCCGAGGCAGAGCGGCTTGGCGGGCGTCGGGCGTTGGCCCCGTTGCTCGCGGAAGTCCCGCCGCGCTGCTCCCGGTCGGGAAACCTCTACTCGTCCCGGTTGGGACCGTTCACGCGTTGCGGGGAAGTTTATGAAATTCCCAAATTTGTTTTTGTCGGTCCCGTCGGTGGCGACTCGTGGCTTCGAATCGGACTTTTCGCCGGCATCCATGGAGACGAGGAGGCCGGGAGTATCGCGCTAGCCCGCCTTCTCGCCGAGTTGCATGAGTCGCCCGAACTCGCGCGTGGACTCGAGCTTCACGTGTATCCCGTCTGTAACCCGACCGGCTACGAAGATGGAACGCGGTCGCCTCGTGGAGGCGATGATCTCAATCGCGAGTTCTGGACGGATTCGACCCAACCCGAGGTCCGATTGCTCGAAAAAGAGCTCAAAGTCCTGCGGTTCGACGGAATCGTTGCACTGCATGCCGACGATACGAGCGAGGGAGTCTATGGCTATGTCGGGGGCGATGTCCTTACCCGCCATTTGCTGGAACCCGCCCTCGACGCCGCGGAGGATTTCCTCCCGCGCAATCGCACGATGCAGATCGACGGATGGAAGGCCGAAAACGGCATTATCGAAAAGGGATTCTCCGGCATTCTCTCCGCGCCAGCCAGCCAGCAACCAAAGCCGTTCGAGATCGTTTTCGAAACACCCGCACTTGCCGAGGTGAACCGTCAAGTCGACGCGCATCGCACGGCCCTTCTCGCCATCTTTAACGCCATCGACTCGCTGCGCGCCCATGCAGCCAACATCTGACCGAATGCACGAGACTCCATCACCCCACGTCGGCGGACGTTGGAAGAAGCCCAACCGACGCATTCTTCCCGGATTCGGACTCACGATGGGCATCACAGTGACGTATCTAACCTTGCTGGTTCTGATCCCGATTTCCGCCGTCTTTCTGAGAAGTTCCGGAATGGGCTGGGACGCTTTTTGGCAGGCTATCACCGGGCGTCAGGTGATGGCGTCCTATCGCGTCACGTTCGGCATTTCATTCCTCGCCGCCTGTTTGAATGCCGTCTTTGGCTTTATTGTGGCGTGGGTGCTGACCCGGTACCGCTTCCCCGGTCGCCGACTCTGTGACGCCATGATCGACCTTCCGTTTGCGCTGCCGACCGCGGTGGCTGGGATCGCCCTCACGGCTCTTTACGCCCCGAGTGGTTGGTTGGGACAATTCTTCTATCCGCTGGGTATTCAAACCGCCTACTCGCAGGTCGGGATTTTCATCGCGCTGACGTTTATTGGAATCCCGTTTGTCGTGCGGACGCTCCAGCCGGTGATCGAGAGTCTCGACAGTGAAGTGGAGGAGGCCGGGGCGTCTCTGGGAGCATCGCGGTGGCGTGTCTTTTGGACGGTGATTTTTCCGGCCCTCGTCCCGGCGTTGCTCACCGGATTTGCTCTCGCCTTTGCTCGGGCCATCGGGGAGTACGGCTCGGTCATCTTTATCTCCGGAAACATGCCGATGAAAACGGAGATCACGCCGCTGGTCATCGTGAAGTTTCTGGAAAACTATCAATACCCGCAGGCGACTGCGGTGGCTTGCGTAATGCTCGTCGCCTCCTTCGTTCTCCTGTTTATTATCAACATTCTTCAACGCTGGTCGGAATCGGTCGGCCAAGCCCGGAATTAGCTCCAATGGCCGCCATTGTTTCGAGGACTCGTTCCTTTCATCCGCCGAAATCCGGGGCCGCCATCACGGAAGCGCCGTGGGTCCGCTGGATTCTGATCGCCCTCACGCTGGGGTTTCTCGCTTTGTTTTTGCTCATGCCCTTGATCGCCGTCTTCTATGAGGCGTTTCGACAGGGCGTCGCCGTCTATCTGGCCGCGTTTCAGGATCGCTTTGCCGCGGATGCGATTCGTTTGACGCTGATCGTCGCGGCGCTTTCGGTTCCGCTGAATCTGCTGTTCGGGGTTTGCGCGGCTTGGGCGATCACGAAATATCAGTATCGCGGGAAGAGTCTTTTGGTTACAGTGCTCGATCTGCCGTTTGCGGTGTCGCCCGTTATTGCCGGATTGATTTTCGTCCTTCTCTTCAGCTCCACGCACGGGTGGTTTTCGGAGATCCTGAGGGCGTGGGATATCCGGATCATCTTTGCCCTGCCAGGGATTGTGCTGGCCACCACATTTATCACGCTCCCGTTTATCGCGCGGGAACTCGTTCCGGCTATGCAGGCGCGGGGAACCGACGAAGAACATGCGGCGATGACGCTGGGAGCCGGTGGATGGAGGACGTTTCTGACGGTCACTCTCCCGGGGGTAAAATGGGCATTGTTTTACGGAATCATTCTCTGCAATGCGCGGGCGATGGGCGAGTTTGGTGCGGTGGCCGTCGTTTCCGGAAACATCAAAGGCAAGACCAGCACCATGCCGCTTTATATTGAAACTCTTTATATGGAATACAACAGTGCCGCAGCGTTTGCTTTGGCGTCGCTTCTCACACTCCTAGCCCTTGCAACCCTGATTTTGAAGAACCTGATCGAGTGGCGATCCGCACGATCCCAGTCCCACTGACCCATGAGTATTGAAGCCCGAGATATCAAGCGAACGTTCGGTGACTACCGGGCGCTCGACAATGTGAGCATCAGCGTTCCCGACGGGCGATTGGTCTCGCTGCTGGGACCGTCTGGCTCCGGAAAAACCACATTGCTGCGGATTTTGGCCGGTTTGGATTTTCCCGATCCCGGCACAGATCCGACTATCCTTTTTCATGGGGAGGATGTCACAAACGCTCCGGCTGGAAAGCGTGGGGTCGGTTTTGTGTTTCAGCACTACGCGCTCTTTCGACACATGACGGTCGAGCGAAATATTGCGTTCGGTCTTCTTTCCAAGTCCCGGGCGGATCGGCCGGACAATGCGGCCATCGCGGCGCGGGTGAAAGAGCTTCTCGAGTTGGTTCAACTCGACGGCCTGCAAAAACGATTCCCAAGTGAGCTTTCCGGAGGCCAAAGACAGCGCATCGCGTTGGCACGGGCACTGGCTGTGAATCCCAAGGTTCTTCTGCTCGACGAGCCTTTTGGCGCACTCGATGCCAAGGTGCGAAAAGATCTGCGGCGCTGGCTGCGGAGATTTCAGGAGGAAATCGGACTCACCACCATCTTTGTCACGCATGACCAGGAGGAGGCTTTGGAGCTCGCGGACGAGGTGGTTGTCATGAACAACGCGCGCATCGCGCAACGGGGCACCCCGCAGGAGGTTTACGACCGACCCGCGTCGCCGTTTGTTATCGAGTTTCTGGGAAATGTGAACCGACTCACGGCAGGAGTTGACGGCACGCCGAAAGTTGGAGCCGGCGTTCTGTATGTGCGGCCGCATGACGTCGATATTGAGCCGGCCGGACAGGACCCCTATGCGCTCCAAGCCAAGGTCCAGCATGTCTTTTCCGCAGGAAACTACGGCAGAGTCTCGCTTGAGCGAATTCCGAGTCATGAGCCTTTTGAAGCCGAAATCTCGCGCCAGCGATTGGAGGAACTGCGTCTTTCGCCCGGCATGACGGTTTCCGTGGTTTTTCGCCACGTCCGCCTCTTTTCCGAGGATGGGACTTACGAGGAATCCGACATCCCCAAGCCAACGGCAGCGGGTTCTACTTTGCCGCCAGCCAGTCGTAGTTGATCGTTTCCAGTCGGTTCTTTTGAGCGCCGAGGCGGGGAATGCAGGCGATGAGCGCGCGGGTGTACGGATGCTGGGGATTTTTCAATACGCTTTCGGTGTCGCCGTATTCGACAATCTCGCCGCGAAACATGACCGCCACCCGGTCGCAAAGACCGCGGATGATCCCGAAGTTGTGCGTGATGAGAATGAGGGACATGCCAAACTCCGCCCGCAGGCGCCGAAGCTCGGCGAGGATCTGCGCTTGGATTGTGACATCCAGTGCCGTGGTGGGTTCGTCGGCCACCAAAAGGCGCGGCTGGCAGCTCAAGGCCATCGCAATCATGGCCCGCTGCTGCATACCGCCGCTGAGTTGGTGCGGGTAGTCGTGCATGCGCTTGGCAGGATCGACGATGCCGACGGCCGAAAGCCATTTCACGATCTCCGCATCAATGTTTTTCACGTCCGGTCGATGAAGCCGGATGCCCTCGGCGATCTGGCTTCGAATGGAAAAGACAGGATTCAACGAAGTTGCTGGCTCTTGGAAAATGTAAGCGATCCCGCCGCCCCGCATTTTGCGAAGTTCGGCCGGGGTCATCTTCAAGACGTCCCGACCCTCGAAGAGAATTCTTCCGCCCGCGTATTCCGCCGGAGGGTGGGGGAGGAGTCGGGTGAGAGAAAGGGCGGTGACGCTCTTCCCGCTCCCGCTCTCGCCAACGATGGCGAGGGCCTCCCCTTCTTTCATCGACAGCGAGACGCGCTTGACGGCGTCGGTCACGCCATTTTCGGTCCGAAATCGAATCGAGAGATCGTGGAGTTCGAGCAAATTGGGCTTCATGAACGGGAATCAGCCGCGCGCCGGAGCGCATCACCGGCAAGGTAAAAGGCGAGCGATGCGGCGAAAATCGCAAGCCCCGGGAAGACAATCAACCACCACGCATCGAGAATGTAGGTCTTTCCATCGGCAATGATGTTGCCCCAGGTCGCCTGCGGTGGCGGAACGCCAAAGCTCAGAAAACTCAGCCCGGACTCGATGAGAATCGCATCCGGAATGCTCACCACCGCCGTGACAAAAATCGGGGCAAAAGCATTCGGCAAAATGTGACGAAAAACGATGCGGTCCGATCTCTGTCCCATGGCGCGGGCGGCGCGGACATACTCGCTTTCGCGCAAGGTGAGAAATTCCGCCCGAACCAAACGCGCGGTTCCCGTCCAGCTCACGAGTCCGATGACGGTGATGATAATCCAGATGTTCGGCCCGAGGATGGCGATCACTGTCAGAATCAGAAAAAATGAAGGGAAGCAGAGAATGGCATCGACGAGACGCATGAGCACGTTGTCCAGCCATCCACCGACATAGCCGGAGATCGCACCGATGACGATGCCGATGGCCAGCGAGACCGCCATGGCCACGAAGCCGACGGTCAGCGAAATGGTCGAGCCGGCGACCATTCGCGAAAGCACATCGCGGCCGAGACTGTCGGTGCCCAGCCAGTTCACGGAATTCGGCGGAAGAAGTTTCCGCTCGAGATTTGTGGCGTTCGGATTCATGGGCATCGGAAGATCCAGAAGCGAGCAGATTCCGGCTCCAACGGCGGTTGCGAAAAACAGGACGATGATCACCAGCGACACGCGCGCGGTCCGATCGCGGAAAAACCGGGCAGCGACCCGGCTGAGCGGCGTCTCGGGCTTTGAGGAAGCCATTGGTGCTGCCGATGAATTTGCCTGGGTTGCTGCCGTCACGGGTGGAAAGTGCAAAAGATCCGCGGCGGAAGCAAGGGCGGCGTTTTCAGCGGGCCCGCAACGAGTTGACGCTGGTGAGAATGCCGGCGATCATCGAGTAGGCCACGACGCCGACGAACAGCGCCACAAAGAGAATGACGGCGGGTTGGATCAGGGTGGTCAGATGCCCGATGCGCGTGGTGAGCTCCCGGTCGTAGCGTTTGGCCGCCCGTTCGAGTGCCGAGGCGATGTCGCCCGTCTGCTCGCCGACGCCGAGAATATCCAACAGCACCGGAGGGAAAAATCCCACCCGTCGCATGGCCGAGGCCAGCCCGGTACCTTCTCCGACCATGGCTGCGATTTTTAGGAGCAACTCGCGGAGATAAACGTTCGCCGTGGCGGCCAGCATGAGATTGATCCCGTGCAAGAGCGTCACGCCATTCGAGACGAGCGTCGAAAGCGTCTGGAGCATCTCGGCAAAAAACTTCGCCCGCAGGACCGGGCCGACGACCGGAAAATCCAGCATCGCCCGATGCCACCAAGCGCGGCCGGCGGGTGTCTGCACTACCGCCCGGGCGAGAAGAAAAGTCAGCCCGATTGCCGCAAGGATCGCCCACCAGTACCGACCGCAAAACTCGCTGACCAAGATCAGAATCTGCGTGATGAGCGGAAGCTTTTGTCCGGACTTTCCCAGAAGAACGGACAGCTGCGGAACCAGAAACGTCAGAAAAACGAACATCAACAAGATCGCGGACGCAAAGACGATCGTCGGATAGAGCAACGATGAGACCACCCGACGCCGCAGATCCTCGATGAGTTCCAGATAAGCGCACTGGCGTTTCAGGATTTGCGGCAGCGCGCCTCCCGCCTCTCCCGCGGCGACGAGATTGCAGTAAAGGGCGTCAAACGTTCGTCCACACTCGCGCAAAGCCTGGGAAAAACTGACCCCGTCCCGCACGCGCTGCCGGAGCTTGGCGGCGATCACGCGGACGTCGGATTTTTCCTGCCGCTGTTCGATGACTTTCAGAGCGCCTTCGAGTTGCAGTCCCGCTTCGAGCAATTCGGCGAGTTCCTCTGTAAAGAACAGAAGCTGGGCGGAGGAGAGGCGGGTGAGTCCCACCTCGGCGGTGCTTTTGCCCGGAGCTGCCGCACGTGTTCCGCCGGCCTCGCCCACCGTCACCGGCTGCAATCCCCGCTCGCGCAGGAGACGATAGGCCTCGGCACGCGTTCCGGCGGAAATCTGTCCGTTCACAGATTGACCCGACATCTCGGTGGCTTTGTAAGTGAACTCCGGCACGTCATCTGTTCCTAGACAGGAATCTCCCTTTTGAAACGCGCAAAATGATGTCATGTTCTTGCGGTCCCATGGAAATGCTCGCTGTCATCATCGCCATCGTTGCGGCTTCTCTTTTTCTGACGATCCGGCCATTTGTCCGTCGTTTCCGGAGAAAGTCGGCCTCGGGATGTGGTGGGGGATGTCAGTGCGGACCCAAGGTTGGCGTCGGGAAACCCTCCAAGCGCTGAGTGCAGAGGGCGGTCTCTTGGAACTCGATCCGACCAAGGGCAGTCGGGTCTGTTCGAGCGGGTCAAAGCGGCTCCGTCATCGGACCGGGCCCTAACGGTAATCAAGTCGTACAGGTGAAAAATTTAATTCAAAGCCGCAATTGACGTTCCTCTTTGTGGTCGCTACTGTCCCAGTCCCAGTTTTTTTCAAAAAAGAAAGTAGGTGAAATTATGCCGGAAGTTATTGTTCGAAAAGGTGAACCGATCGACCGGGCGCTCAAACGCCTGAAGGTCAAAATCGATGCCGAGGGCCTCATGGATGAGGTTCGTCGTCTTCGGGCGTTCGAAACCCCGACGCAACGGTCGCGCCGCAAGGCCAAGAACAACGCCAAGCGCGCCAAGATGAAGATCCGCTTCAATTTCAATCCTGTGAGTTGATCTTGCGTCCCCATCGGGTCGTTATTGCCGGCTGCGGTTTCCTTGGAGAAGCCGCAGCCGTTTTGTTTTCCGAGGGCGGGTCCAGGGTTTTGGGCCTGTGTGCGTCGGAGGAATCCGCCGCACGTATCGCCGGGCTTGGTTTTTCCGCCGCGGCGATGGACATCTCCCGTCCGCTGGAGGTCGCCGCTGAGTGGAGGGAGCCGGATGTTTTGATTCACTGCGCCAGTTCGGGCCGGGGTGGGGTGGAGGCTTATGCGGCCGTTTATCGCGAGGGTCTGCGGCATTTGCTGGCGGGGTTCTGTCCGAAGCGGGTCATTTTCACCGGCAGCACGTCGGTTTATGCGCAGGTGGACGGGAGTCGTGTGGACGAATCGTCGCCTGCGGAGCCGGAGCGGGAGACGGGTCGGATTTTACTGGAGGCCGAGGCCATCGCCCTCGCGCATCCAGAGGGCTTTGTGGCGCGGCTCGCGGGGATTTATGGTCCGGGGCGCTCGGTCCTCTTGCGAAAGTTTTTGGAGGGCTCGGCGGTGCTGGAGGCGGGTGGGGAGCGTTGGATCAACCAAATCCACCGCGATGACGGGGCGGCCGCGCTGGTCCATCTCGCCTCGGGAGTCGCCGTCCCCGGGATTTACAATGTGTGCGACGACACGCCCGCGCGGCAGCGGGATGTTTATGCGTGGATCGCCGCGTGCTTTCAGCGTCCGCTTCCACCGGAGGGACCGGCGGATCTGGGGCGCAAGCGCGGATGGACGAGCAAGCGGATCTCGAACGCGAAACTTCGTGCGACCGGATGGATGTCCCGTTATCCGTCCTATGCCGATGCCTTGCCCGGATTGATTACGCCGCGCGATGCGACCCATCGGCCGTAAGCTTCGCTGACGGCATCGGATTCGAGTGTGATGATCTCCGGCACCTCGTAGGGGTGGAGCTCTGCGAGACGCACGGCGAGCGCGGGGGCGACGGCGGTTTTGAAAAGAACGATGATTTCCGAGGCGTCTTCGAGTTGGTCGTTCCATCGGTAAATCGAGCGAACGCCCGGGATGATCTTGCCGCAGGCGGCGAGTTTTTCCTCAACAAGGGTTCGGACGACCTTCGCCGCCGAAGTTTCGTTCGCGAACGAGGTCAGGACGATCTGCATCAGGCGGAAACGAGGCTGGGCTGGCGGACAATCCAGCCGCCGCCGAGCACGCGGTCACCCACGTAAAAAACAGCGGCTTGGCCCGGGGTGACGGCACGTTGGGGTTGGCTGAGGCGGACGCGCGCCCGTCCGTTCGGGAGCGGCTCAACGGTTGCGTCGGTGCCGGGATGCGCGTAGCGGATTTTGACGTTCGCCGCGGTGGGGCCGTTCGGTTCGCCGGTGGACCACGTGACGCGGTCGACTTCAAATTCCTCGCGAACGAGTTCCTCTTCGTCACCAACGATCACGCGGGACGACTCGGGATCGATGTCGATGACATAGCGCGGTTTTGGCGAGCCGCCGGGGAGACCTTTTCGCTGGCCGATGGTGAACATCTCGATTCCTTCATGCTCTCCGAGAAAATTTCCCGACGTGTCGAAGATGCCGCCGCGGTGGAATCTTTTCTCCCCGAGATGCGAGCGCAGGAAGGCTTTGTAGTCATTGCCCGGGACGAAACAGATTTCCTGACTGTCCTCCTTGTCGGCAACCTTCAGCCCAAGCTCGCGCGCGATGTCGCGGATCTCGGGTTTGTTCATCCCGCCGAGCGGAGTGAGGGCGTGGCGGAGCTGATCCTGGTTCAGACTGAACAGGAAGTAGGATTGGTCCTTTCGGCTATCGCGGCCTTTGCGGAGGACGGCGTGATCCTCGTGGTGCTCGATAATGGCATAGTGCCCGGTCGCGATGAAGTCGGCACCAATGGAGCGTGCTTTGTCGCGAAGGTTTCCGAACTTGAGCCGTTCGTTGCACATCACGCAGGGGTTCGGCGTGCGGCCGGCGCGGTATTCGCTGGCAAAATAGTCGATAACGATTTTTTCGAACTGATTGGCCTCGTCCACGACGTAGTGCGGGATGCCGAGTTTGTGAGCCACACCGCGCGCATCCGAGATCGCCGACGGCCCGCAGCATTTGTCCTCGGCCCGTGAAATGCAGTCCTGCGGCCAGACCTTCATGGTCACGCCGACGACGTCCCACCCCTCGCGCTGAAGGAGCCAGGCGGCGACGCTGGAATCCACACCACCGCTCATGCCCACGAGAACCCGTCTGCCGTTTCCTTTCATGGCGCGACTATACGGCGATGGTCCGGGGCGTCAAACCCCGTCGGCCGGCCAGCGGGCGGGCGACGATGTCGTAAATCTGCGCGCCGACGACTTCGGCATCGATGAACTCCCCGACTTCGGCCGGCTCGGTGAGGACCACGCGGCAATCGACTTCCGGGGCGTCGGCTTCGGTTCGACCCATGTTCGGATGCTCGACCAGCACGCGCACGCGCCGTCCTTCCATGGCGGCCGCCGTTTCGATGGCGATCTTTTGCTGAAGCTTCATGGCTTCGCGATGACGCCGGTTTTTGACGCGTGTCGGGACCTGGTTGTCCATTTTCGCCGCGCGGGAGCCGTCTTCCTGTGAGTAGTTGAAAACGCCGAGACGCTCAAAGCGCGTCGTTTCGATGAACTCCATGAGGGAGTCAAAGTGTTCCTCGGTCTCGCCCGGAAAGCCGACGATGAAGGTCGTCCGCAGCGCGAGACCGGGAATGCCGGCGCGGAGGCGTGCGATGAGTTGCTCGATGTGTTCGCGCGAGGTCTCTCGGCGCATGCGGTCCAGCATCTCGGGGTGAATGTGCTGGAGCGGCATGTCGATGTAGCGGGCCACTTTTGGGTTCCGCGCAATCGCGGCGATGAGTTCGTCGCTCCAGTGGGCGGGATGTGTGTAGAGAAGACGGATCCAAAAATCGCCACCGATTTCCGCCAGCTCATCCAGCAAATGAATAAGCGTTGTGCCGCGGTCGGGATTGACCGGCTGCCGCGGGCCGGCCTTTTCCTGCCAGAGGTCCATGCCGAAATAGGTCGTGTCTTGGCTGATGAGATTAATCTCGCGAACGCCGTCGGCCACCAATTGGCGGACCTCGCGCACGATCGAATCAATCGTCCGGCTGCGATGGCGGCCCCGCATTTGGGGAATCACGCAAAAGCTGCAGGGGTGATTGCATCCTTCCGCGATCTTCACATACGCCGTGTGGCGCGGGGTGAGGCGAAAGCGGGGCGTGGAGTAATCGGGGATGTAGCGCGATTTTGGGGTGACCAGGTTGAGAACGCCCTCGTCCTTTTTATCGAGAACGTGACGGAATATGCGGCCGGCTTCTGCGACTTGGTCGAGACCGATGAAGGCATCCACCTCGGGCAGTTCGTTGAGGAGCTCCTTGGAAAACCGCTGCGACATGCAGCCGCTGACGACGAGCTTTTGGCCAGGACGGTAATGGAGGCCGCGGAGGCGGTGGGATTCGAGGATGGCATCGATCGACTCCTGTTTCGCCGAGTCAATGAATCCGCAGGTATTCACAACGAGGACGTCCGCCTCGGCCGGGTCGGCGGTGATCTCAAAGCCCTCCGCCCGTGCGCCTCCGAGCATGATCTCGGCATCGACGAGATTCTTGGCGCAGCCGAGACTGATCATGCCGATTTTTTGCGAGGACGTGGCGTTCATGGTGCGGGAATGGGCGTTGGTGCGGATTCCAAAACGGGTTCTCCTTCGACCGGCGGTTCTTCGTTTCCAAGGCTCCAAAGGTCCGGCGGTGTTGGTGTTGGTTCCGGCGTTGCGGTTGGCTCCGGAGACGGAGTCGGCTGTGGAGCGGGCGTCGGCGAGGTTTCTTCGGTTGCCGGGGCCGGACGGATCCGCTCCAATTGTCGAACGGTGAACATGAAATAGAGGGCGATCCACGTCGCGGCAACGACCAGCACGAGACTGACGAGAAAAGTCCAGAAGCGGCGACGCCGCCGCCGGGCCTTTGAAGCCGGTTCGCGCCGGACTTCGCCCCCAAGGGCCTCAAGGTATTGAAATCCCTCGGCTGCTGGCACGGTCTGATCGGGAAGAAGCGGCCGGATCTCATCCTGCGGGACGCCGAGGTAGGCAGCGTAATCGAGCAAAAAGAGGCGGGCATAGGTCGGGTGCGAAAATCCCGAGAAGTCATCGGTCTCGATCTCGCGAAGGCGGAGGACGCGAATGCGGGTGTCGCGTGCGGCTTGCTCAAGCGAAATTCCGGCCTTGGTCCGCGCCGCTCCCAGACGGGCGCCGACGAAAAGCTCGGTGGTGGTATGTTCCTGTTTGCGGCTCATGAAAAATCGGGTCGAACTCAATACGCTGCGTCTTCGTTCAAATCCACCAGGATTTCGCGGTCTTTGGCCCCGTCTTTGGGCCCGACGACGCCGCGTTGTTCGAGAATATCCATCACGCGCGCCGCGCGGGTGTAACCGAGCTTGAGCCGGCGCTGCAGCATCGAGGTGGAAGCACGGTTTTCCTGCCGGATGATTTCCAAACAGCGCGTGACGAGCTCCTCGTCCTCGTCGCTCACATCCTCCTCGGACAGACTCGAGCTCGTGAGCTTTTCGTGGATGGCGGAGTCGAACTTGGGCTCGGCTTGTTTGGAAACAAACTCGACGAGGCGATGGATCTCGTCCTCGGTGACGAGCACGCCTTGGGCGCGGGTGAATTTCGACGTGCCGGGTGGGAGATAGAGCATGTCGCCCTGGCCGAGCAGTTTTTCCGCGCCGTTCTCATCGAGAATGACGCGGCTGTCGATTTTCGAGGCGACCTGAAAGGCGATGCGGCTGGGGATATTGGCTTTGATAATGCCCGTGACCACGTCGGCACGGGGCGTCTGGGTGGCGACAATCATGTGAATCCCGGCCGCCCGGGCCATTTGAGTGATGCGGGCGATGGCACTTTCCACATCCGCCGGAGCGGTCTGCATGAGATCGGCCAGCTCGTCCACGATCACGACGATAAATGGCATGCGGTCCGGCACGATAATGTCGTCGTTCCGGGGCACTCGGACGGGCGGGGCCATCGGTTCTTCGTCCGGGGGATCCACCTCTTCGGCGTCCTCGGATGGCAGCGGAGCGGAATCCTCCGCGGCCGCTTTTTCGAGCGCTTCCTTTTCCTCGTCGAGTTCTTTCTGCGATTTGGGCAGTGGGCGCTCGTTGAACGCACCGATGTTCTTCACCCCACACTTCGCAAAAATCCGATACCGAAGCTCCATTTCGTCCACCACCCAACGCAGCGCGAGCAGGACTTTTTTCGAGTCCGTGACGACCGGAGTGATCAGGTGGGGGAGCGAATTATAAATCTGCATTTCGACCACCTTCGGATCGATCATGATGAATCGCAGTTGCTCCGGCGAATAGCGGAAGAGCAGGCTGGCAATGATCGCGTTGATGCAAACGCTCTTGCCGCTACCGGTGGTTCCGGCGACCAGGCAGTGTGGCATTTTTGCGAGGTCGGCGATGATTGTGTTTCCGTAAACGTCCATGCCGAGGGCAATCGGGAGTTTCGCCGTGCTGTCCCGCCAGGCGTCCTTTTCGAAAAGTTCGCGGAGGGTGACCTTGACCTTCTTCGAGTTTGCTATCTCGATGCCCACGGTGTCCTTTCCCGGAATCGGTGCGAGGATGTTGATGCGCTCCGCGCGGGTCGCCCGGGCGATGTCCCGCTCCAGCGAGACGATCTTGTCCACACGGACGCCGACGTCCGGGTAGACTTCGTAGCGTGTGATGGTCGGGCCCTTGGTGATCGTGCCCGGTGTGGCCTTGATCCCGAATTGCTGGAGGGTCTCAATGATGAGGCCCTGGATGGTTAAGAGTTCGTCCCGGTCGAGCGGCGTGCGGTTGGCTTCGTCCGGTTCGTCGAGCAGGTCAAAACCGGGCATCGTGTAGTTTTCGAGGTGGACACCGGCCAGGCCTGCCTGGATCGAACCGGCTTCGTTCTTTGCTCCGCGAAGCTCGGCGAGCGTTGGTTTTCTCGGGGGAGCCGGGGCGGTTGCATCGATGATCTCGGGTTCCATCTGCGGCGCGGATGGATGCGCGCGAGGCTCCGGAGCCGGCGTCGGTTTCTCGGCCGGTTCACTGCCTTTGCGTTTGAGTTTTTTCTCCAGTTTTTCGGCCTTCTTTTCGAGAGACCGGCGTTGTTCTTCCATGCGACGCTCCTCGTCGAGGCGTTGAAGGCGGGCCACCCGGCGCGCTTCGCGCCAGGTCAGAAACGATTTCCAAACATACCTCGTGTCGCGGATCGGATGGGTCGAAACGGCGAAGATCAGGCTGATCACGTAACCGATGACCAGAAGCGCTGCCGAGGCCGGTCCCAGCACGCTGCGGATGGCTTTTCCGCCGATCCACAATCCAAACCATCCGCCCGGCCCCTCGATGCGCATCCATTTGTCCCAGTCCTGCAAAAGCCATGGTTGGATTTCCAAAAGGCACGCCCCGAGAAGAACCATGAGCAATCCCCAGCCGGCTTTATCTTTCAGGGAGTAGCTGGGGACGAACCACTTCGCGACGCCATAGCCGATGAGAGCCGCTGCGAGAAGATACGCGGCTCCGCCGAAGCAAAACAGCATGTAGCCCGCGAAAAGGGCTCCGAGTGTTCCTCCCAGATTGTGAGTGATTGCCGAGCCGGACGTCGTCGTGCTGATGATCGGTGCCCACGCCGGGATGTCCTTCGGACTGTAGGTCTGGAGCGAGACAAACAAGTACGCGCCGATGCAGACGAGGGCGAGGCCGACAAAGAATTTTGTCGCCCAATTTTGACGCGGACGGTTGGCCATGGAACCCGCCAGCTTTCCCGATTTCGGCGCGGCAGGCAAGCGCAACCCCGGCCTTCTGAACGACCTGATCTTTTGGTCGGGGTTCCGCTAAACCTGCACCTTTCGGTCAGGCGTTCTCCGTGAGGACTGCGCTCATGGTGTGGAAACTCTTTTCCAAAGACACAAAGGGACCTCCCGGGCAGGTGTCCTGCTCGACGATGAGCCATTCGGTGCCGGATTTTTCGGCCTCGGCAATGATCTCAGCGAAGTCGAGATTCCCGTGTCCGATTTCCGCGAAGGAGGCCTTGTTGTCGGTGCCGAATCCATAGTCCTTGCAATCGAGGAGCGGGAGGCGTCCGGCGAATTTCCGGCACCAAGCGGTGGGATTTCTCCCGCCGAACTGCACCCAATAGGTGTCGAGTTCGAACTTCAAATTCTCCGGTGCGGTCGCACGGGCGATGTAGTCCATGAGGACCTCGTCTCCGAGACGGATGAATTCGATGGCGTGATTGTGGTAGCTCAGGATGCATCCGATTTCACCGAAGGACGGCACCGGCGGCATCGAGATCGGAAACCATGGCCTTGATCGAGGCCGCGTCGTTGAAATCAACCCCCGATGGATATGGGTAGGCTGTGTGTGGAGTTCCGAGCGTTTTCAGACGCTCCATCACCTCGTGCGGACTTTGGCGGATGAGGTCGCCCGGTTCATGCGTGGCGCAAATCGTGATTCCCGCATCGTCGGCGATCTGCCGGATTTCCCTTGCGGAAACGTCGGCCGAAACGCCGCTCAGGCCCGGTAGCCGATGTCGCTGAGCTTCTTGATGGTGGCAGCGAAATCCTTGGCGGAAGAACAAAAGTCGCGGACGGTTTAGAGTTGGGCGGCGATTTGCGAGGTTTTCCATGAAGCGTCAACCATCCGGGCCCGGCGCGTCGGCGTCAGAATATTTTGTCCAAGCCATGACGAGGAGAATGACGCCGGTCACCAAATACGCGGCGACAAAGGATGGGGAAACCATGAGCCCGAACACCGGGACCAGCCCTCCCGGCTCGAGACGCCAGGAGTGAATAAGCCCGACGGCCGAAAGTCCGGCACAGAGGAGGCACGTGACCCCGGACGCCACGAATCGCCGGTCGATGGAAAAGGCAACAATCGCGGCAAAGGCCATGCTGGTGATGAGAAAACCCTGGTTGAGCGCGATGACGCCTTGGATGAAAAGCTGGTTTCCAAACTTCGGCAGCGTCTCCGTCAGGGACGTGCCGGCCACTCGCAGCGTCGTTTCAATAAGCAGAAGCGCCCAAGCGGCGAGGGAGGGAAGAAGTCCGGCCGCCACGGCGAGGGCATGCCGGGAGGGTGTTTCCTGAAAAGCCTGTGCGACCATGACGAGGCCGATCCAAATCAAAATCCCCAGCGTGGCTTCCATGGGGACGACTTGAAGGACAGCCCCCACCGCGCCGAACAGGCAAAGCAGGGCGATGGCCACGCCATTGAGGGCGGAATATCCGATGCGGGCACCCATCGCCTTCCAGCCGGGATGCCCGATGTAGAGCGTGGTCGGAAAGGCGCTGCCGAAAAACGCCGCGACGATGCTGCCGAGGCCGTTCACCGCCAGGGAAGACCGCGTCTCGTAGCGGTCCCCGGCCGCCTCGGCACTTTCCAGCGTCTGGAGAGAACCAAGCACATTGAACATCGCCATGGGCACGATGACGGTCATGTATCCCCAAAGTCCGGCGAAGAGCCCGTCCCAAGCCGCCGTCGCCGGACGTGGGAAGTGCAGTCCGAAATCCGAGGAACCGGCCGGCGGCTGGAAAACATTCCAGTTTGCGGCCCGAAGCAGCCAAGCGGCCCCGACACCGATCAGGATGGCCACGAATCCGGCGGGCAGTCCGAGCGGGAGTTTCAGCCGGGCTGCATAGGCGATCACGATGAGAAGCATCGGCACTACGGCGACCGCTGGGGAGGCGAAGATCTGGAAGGCGAAGCCCATCGAGATAAACGTGAGCGCCACACCGGCGAGGGCGGAAAGAAGAGCCGCCCGCGGTGCGAAGCGCCGGAGCGGATCGGCCACGAACGCTCCCGCCAACTCCAGCAATCCGCTGACCAGACATGCGAAAACTCCAGCCAGCCAGACTTTGACCGGATCGCCCGTGGCCTGCCACACCGGGCCCATGATGAAAAAGAGGAACGCAATCAGGCTCACGGTATTGATTCCGTATGGAAGGGCCGTGACATCCGAACGACCGGTTCGTTTTGCCAAGCGCCACGCCTGCCAGGAGTAGAAAAAATTCCCCACCACAATTGACAACGCCGCCCCTGGCAAAATGGTGGAGACCACCACCGAAGACGGAATCCCGCAGATCAGCGGACAAAGTGTCGCAATCAGCAACAATTGAAGAAGGTTGTCGATAAACAGCCCGACAAATCCGTCCACATCTCCCCGCACAAACCAGCGCGCCTTCATCGGGATCCGAGCCCCCGCTCTCCGTTGTCGTTGTCCACGGACCGGAACCATGACAGCCAGCAGGAGATTTGCTCAATCCCAATCTTGCTGCCCGCCCCCGCATCAGCGGCCGACTGGCCCTTCTCCTGAGGTCGTGTAGGGAAAATGCGTTCTTGCGTTGGCTCGGGAAGTCCCGACGATTGGGCGGATTCCTCATGGTGCTATTTATCAGAAAAACACGGCTCAAGGTTGGCCTCTTGGTTTGGCTTACACTGGTGAACCTGCTCGTGTGTGGAGTGTTTGGGTGGCAGTCGTATCAGCGAGAAAAGCGGGCGCTTTTGGATGGGGTGGACAATCAACTTCGGGCCGCAGCGCATACGGTCTCCCGGATTCTTTCTCCGGATTATCACGATCGCGTGGCTGCCGGACGGGTGGCCGAAAGCGAGTATTTGGATCTGGCGAGAACGTTGACAGCCTATGCCAGCGATGCGGGTGTTTTTTACATCTACTCGTTCTTGGTAGCCGAAGACGGGCGGTGTCTGACGGCTTCGACGAGTGGCACGCCGGAGGAATGGGAAACAAATACGCTGCCTCGCTTGTTGGAGCCTTACGATGCGCCCGCCGAGACGCTGGCGGTCCTTGAGTCCGGCCGACAGCGGGAGGTGGAGGAGTCGGATGCTTTTGGAAACTGGCGCTCGTGGTTGGTGCCCGGGATGTCGGAACACGGGCAGCGCTACCTGATCGGCGCGGACATCGAAGTGTCCCACGTCCGACATCTTCTCCTCCGCTCGCTGTGGCACACGGTGGCCATCATGTTTGGCGGCTTTGTGCTTGTGTCGGTTTTCACCTATTGGATCACGACAAAAGTCTCCCGCGATTTGGATGCGGTGGTCCGCGAGACAAACCGGATCGCTCGATTTGAATTGGAGAGTCACCCGATGCCGGAGAGTCGGATTTTGGAAGTCGAACACCTAATACGCTCGGTGGAAGACATGAAGTCCGGGTTGCGGTCGTTTCGAAAGTATGTGCCGGCCGATTTGGTCCGGGAGCTGATTTTATCCGGCCGGGAGGCGCGCTTGGGCGGGCAGCGGGCGGAGTTGACGGTTTTCTTTTCGGACATCGTGGGATTCACGCGGATGTCAGAGGGCCTGACGCCGGAGGAACTCGTCGCGCATGTCGGCGAGTATCTTGGAGAGATGGGCGATGTGGTTTTGCGGGAGCGGGGGACACTCGACAAATTCATCGGGGATGCGGTGATGGCGTTCTGGGGTGCGCCGTCGGAAAATCCGCTCCATGCGATCGACGCGTGCCGGGCTGCTCTGGCGTGTCAGGCGCGCCTCGCGGTCCTGCGCGAACGTTGGGTCGTGCAACATCGTCCGGCGATCCATGCGCGGATCGGGCTGAACTGCGGCCCGGTGGTTGTGGGAAATCTCGGGAGTGACAAGCGGCTGGACTACACGGTGATTGGCGACACGGTGAATGTTGCGTCGCGACTGGAGGGACTGAACCGATTTTATGGCACGTCGATTCTGATCGGCGAATCCGTGAAGGAAGCTGCCGGTGAGGCGATTGTAGCGCGCCTTGTGGATCAGGTCGCCGTGAAGGGGCGCGATGCGGGCGTGAAGGTGTATGAACTTCTGGCGCTGCGCGAGGAGGGGACGTCCGGGGTCTTCATTGACCTCGAGCATCTGGCGTTCGAGGCATGGTCGGCCTATGCTTTGCGAAAGTGGGAGGAAGCCGGCCGATGGTGGCGTGAGATCTTGAGACTCCGACCCGATGACGGACCGGCAAAAGTTCTTCTGGAACGGCTGGAGGCCGTTCGCACCAAGACATACCATGGCGATTGGGATCCCACCTGGCGGGGATGAGACGTGAGCGCACGATTGCCCGGACGGGCGCTTTCGCTAAAGTGTCGGAATGAGTGTGACCGAAGAAAAGGGCGCGGAGATCCGCGCGCGACTGGAAAAGTTGATCAAGACGCTGTGTTTTCTGCCCGAGGGCGATGAGCGTCTGCGCTATTTGATGGGGATCGGAAAGAAGTATCCGGCGATGGAGGAAAATCTGAAGACAGAAGACCGGCTTTTGCCCGGATGCGTGTCGCGGCTCTGGATCGAGAGCGAGTTTCGGGACGGGAGGTGTCACTTTTTCATGGACGCCGACGCGGCGATTTCAAAGGGCATCGCGGCGGCCGTCTGCGGGATTTATGAGGGGCAAACGGCCGGGGACATTCTGGCGGTCGAACCGAATTTTTTCGAGCCTGCCGGGCTCACGTCGCTCATCTCGCCGAACCGCGTGAATGCCCTGGCGAGTCTCCGCAAATACATCGTGCACCAGGCGACGGCGGAACTCGGAAAAGCTTAGCGTGTGATGACAAAGGACCGGCTGCGGGAAATCGCGGGGGAGGCGGGATTCGATGCAGTCGGGGTGACTCCCGCGGTTCGGGCTCCGCACGCCGGGGCCTTTCTCGAATGGTTGGGCGAGGGGATGCATGCGTCGATGGTCTGGCTGGCGCGCGATCCCGAAAAACGCTGCGATCCGCGTCTGTTGGTGCCGGGAGCCCGGTCGGTGATTGCGCTTGGAATGAACTATTTTGTGCCGGACACCGTCGAATCGGAGGGTGGCGCGGTGCGGGGAAAAATTGCACGGTATGCGCGCGGACGCGATTACCACCACCTCATCCGCAAACGCCTTCGTCGGATCGATCGCGAGCTGGCCGCGGTCGGTGGAACGCAGCGGGGGTTCGTCGATTCCGGGCCGCTTTTGGAGCGTGACTTTGCCGTGGCGGCGGGCATTGCGTGGCATGGGAAGAGCACACTCGCGCTTCATCCGAAGCTTGGTACCTGGTTTTTCCTTGCGGCCGTGGTGACCACGCTCGAGTTCGATCCCGATCCGCCGCTGCGGGATCGCTGCGGAACTTGCACGCGCTGTCTCGACGCGTGTCCAACCGGTGCCATCGTCGCTCCGCACCGTGTGGATGCGCGCAAGTGCATCTCGTATTGGACGATCGAGCACGAGGGCGACATCCCGGTCGCGATCCGGGAAAAAATGGGAGACCGGATTTTCGGGTGCGACGACTGTCTGGATGCGTGTCCGTGGAATCGCTTTGCCGCGGCATCTCGCGAGGCGGATTTCCAGGCGCGCGACGTGTCAACGTGGCCGCTTCGGGTGTATCTGGAACTCGGTGAGGAGACCTTTCGAAAGATGTTCGAAGGGTCGCCCATCCGCCGCACGGGCTGGCAGGGATTTCTGCGCAACGTGTGTGTGGCACTGGGAAATGCGGGGCAGCTTGATGATCTTCCCGCGTTGGAGGGTCGGGCGGGCGGAACCGATGCCGTGGTGGCAGAACACGCACGATGGGCCATTCTTCGTATCCGGGAACGACAGCGGGGTCTTGCTCCCGGGGTTTGATTTGAGATGCTCCGGGCGATGAAATCTTCCGACCCGATCGATGCCCGATTCCAAGCGATGAGGTTGGACGGATCGCGGCGGCATGTTTTTCTCTGCGTCGGGCCGGATTGTTGTGCGAGTGAATCCGGATTGGAGACGTGGGAGATTTTGAAAGCCGGTCTGGCGCAAAGCGGCATCCCGGCGCTGCGAACAAAAGCGGCCTGTCTGCGGGTTTGTTCCGGCGGGCCTTGGATGGTGATTTACCCGGAAGGTGTCTGGTATGGAGGAGTGACGCCGGATCGGTGTCGCCGGATCATTCAGGAACATCTGAACGAGGGGCAGCCGATTGAAGAGTGGACGGTGCGCCGCCAGCCGCTGGCGGGTTAGACTTTGCACCGCCGCAGGGCCAGGAAGCCCAACCCGGCGAGGGCCAGGAGGGTGAGCGAGTCGGGCTCCGGGGCAGTGGCGAAGTCGCTATTGTGGTTGAGGACCGCCCATGTCGATGTGATGCCGCCACCGGCCGAGACCGATTCCAAAAGCACATTGTTTCCGACGGTGACCCTGCCGATGATCGCGTTGCTGTCGGGCCCGCAAAACGACACGCGGGCGTTTGGATGGGTCGATTGGAAGGTGATGTTAAACCGGTTACGGCACCAGAGAAGCAGGCCAAGCCGTCGGACGTGAGATTGACGCTTGCATTCGGGGTACCGGTGAAATCGACCGCTCCGGTGAGTTCGAGCGAGCCCTGGCTACCTTGGACATCGAGTGTGAAGTCGCCTTGGACGTTTACACTGTTGTCGAGAAAGGCGTCGGCATCGGTGCTCAGGTTTCCGAGGGTCGTGCCGTTTCGAATCGCCAGCGAGCCGGAGCTGAGGGTGTCCGATCCCACGCGGAGGGTGCCGGCTCTCAGGACGGTCCCCCCGGTTAAGGTGTTTGTGCCCGTCAGCGAAAGCGAACCCACACCTTCTTTGACAACGTGGCCGTCGCCGGTGAGGTCGCCGGACTGGGTTGCCGTTCCCGAAGGCACATTTTGCTTGAGAGGGGTGTTCGGCGCCGATGTCGAGTAAGCCATCGTGCCATTTTCCCATCGGTATATTCGACCGTCTACTGCGCCGAGGCTGGACCTCCGGCAAGGCCCACGAGGGGCGCCAAAATGGAGACCGTGCGCGGGGTTTTTATGGCGGTCAAGATAGTCACTCGGCGCGGGATGGAAAGTCGCCAATCGGAAAAAGATCCCGACCCGGATTTCGCACTCTTTGGTCGGCTTAAAAAAGTCACGCTCGGGGTTTGACAAGTTCGGGTCCGGCCTGCATTCTTCCCGGTCCCTGACGATTTACCGAATGAAAACATACTCCGCAAAAACCGAAGAGGTGAAGCGCGCTTGGTGGGTGATTGACGCCGCCGGCCAGCCCCTCGGACGTGTGGCCGAGAAGGCCGCCAACATCCTTCGTGGCAAGAACAAGACGATTTTCACCCCGCATGTGGACACCGGAGACTTTGTCGTCGTGTTGAACGCCGCGAAGGTGACCATTGGTGGCAAGAAGGAAGTTGCCAAGACCTACATGAGCTTCTCGGGCTATGTCGGCGGACACAAATCGGAAACCTTCCGCGCCCGTCGCGAGCGCCGTCCGGAGCTTCTCATCGAACGCGCCGTCCGTGGCATGATCCCGCACAACCGCCTCGGTCGCTCCATCTACACCAAACTCAAAGTTTATCCCGGTGCGGAACATCCCCACACCGCGCAGAATCCGCAACCTGCCTGAATTTTTTCCGAATGAGCCAAGAAGATACCATCATCGCCACCGGCCGACGCAAATGCTCGGTCGCCAGCCTCCGCATGAACAAGGGGTCCGGAGCCATCAAAGTCAACGGCCGCGATTTCGTCGATTACTTCGGCAGCATCTCGCTCCAGAACCAGATTCTCCGTCCGCTGGAGATCGCAAATTCCGTCCACTCGTATGACGTCACGGTCAAGACCACCGGCGGCGGCATCAACGGTCAAGCCGGTGCTCTTCGCCTGGCGTTGAGCCGTGCGCTCATTCAAGTCGATGAGACGCTTCGCACGCCGCTCAAGCAGGAGGGTCTCCTCACCCGTGATCCCCGCATGAAGGAGCGCAAAAAGCCCGGTCAACCCGGAGCCCGCAAGCGCTTCCAGTTCTCCAAACGTTAATCTTTTGCCGCTCCCGAATACCGGCCAGACCGGTATTCGGGACGGTTTTTTAGAAATCTCTGCCCGTGGCAGCGTTTTTTCGAAATCTTATCCTGTCGGTCCTCATGACCGGTGCAGTTTTCGCGGCGGACCCGGTTGAATTTTCCGTCGGGGAATTCTCGTTTGCCCGTCCCGCGGGGTGGCAGTGGATCGTTCCGTCCTCCCCGATGCGCAAAGCGCAATTGAATGTGGCCGGTGAAGCGGGCGTCGAGCCGGCCGAGGTGACGTTTTTTCATTTCGGCCCCGGCCAAGGCGGCACGGTTCAGGCCAATGTGGACCGTTGGTTCGGGCAATTTCAGAACGCCAAGTCCTCGCAAAACGTTGAGACTTTGGGAACCACGCGGGTGACGTTTGTCGAGTCGGCTGGAACGTTTCTGAGCGGGATGCCCGGAACACCGCCGACGCCGAAGGATGGTTTCGCCTTGCGCGGTGCGATTCTGGAAAGTCCTGGCGGTGATGTTTACGTGAAGATGACCGGTCCCGCGGCGATCATCAATGCGGCCTCCGCCGATTTCCGGAAGCTCGTCGTGGACGCAGCGTCCAAGTAAGTTCTGCCCGGCATGAGGACGGCCTGCATTTTCGTCCTGTTCTTCGCGAGCATTTTCTCTGCGGTGGCGGCACCACTGCGGATCGGCATCCATGACAAACCGCCGTATGCCTTTCGGGACAGCCATGGGGAGTGGGACGGGCTGTCGGTCGCGCTCTGGAAGAACATGGCGGCGCTGGCGGAAGTGGAGATCGAGTTTGTCGAGATGCCGTTCGGGGAGATCATTCCGGCGGTCGCCGCAGGAACCCTCGATGGTGCAGCCGGGGAGTTCGAGGTGACGGTCGACAACGAGAAGCTGGTCGACTTCACGCAGCCGTTTCTTCGAACCAGCGTTGGAGTCGCGGTGTCCGGCGGGGCTTGGCATCCGGATTGGTGGGCGATTGCCTGTGATTTTTTCAACTGGACGTTGGTTCAGGTTCTGCTGGCGATCTTTGCGGGGATGTTTTTGGTGAGCCTGCTCATCTGGCATTTCGAACGGGAGCATCATGTCGGACACTTCAAAGGTGGCCTCACCGGATTTGGCTCGGCGCTTTGGTTTTCCGCGGTGACGATGACGACGGTAGGCTATGGGGACAAGACACCTTCCACATTTGCCGGGCGGCTCGTGGCGTTCGTCTGGATGCTGGCCGGGCTTTTGTTGGTTGCGGCCTTCACGGCGGCGGTGGCGTCCAGCGTGGCAACGGCTCGGATCAATGAGTCGGTGAATCGTCCCGCCGACCTGAGCCGCTTCACCTGTGGTGTGCTGGAGGGATCGTATTCGGAGGCCCTTGTCCGCGCACAGGGATTGCGGGCACGGACGTTCCCGACCTATGAGGCGGCGCTTACGGCGATTTCGCAAGGGGGAGTTCAGGTCGTCATTGGAGATCGCATTTCGCTGAGATATCTTTCGAACGAACTGATGGCGTCGGATCCGCCGGTCCGCGTGCGTCTTTTGGCGATGACGCTTCGGGAAGCGTTTGTTGCCGTCCCCCTTCGTCACGGCCTGCCTCAATACGAGGCGCTGAATCTGGCGCTTTTGAGAACAACGTCGTCGGATGCCTGGGCGGTAGCGCTCAACCGTTGGCTTGGCGCGGGGGCAGCTCCCGGCCATTGACCATCATCCACGGGACGTTCGCGGAGAAATCAAGAATCGCGGACAACGCAGCCTCCGAAGGGCCGCTGTAGGGAATCGCCATCAGGTCGGCCAAGGCTCCCGGCGAAATCTCGCCCAACTGCCCGGGGAGGCCGATGGCGCGTGCTCCGTTTCGCGTGACCATGTCGAGAATTTCGCCGTCGCGGAGAGACGAGTGTTTCCGACGGACCATTCGCATTTCTGAAAAAAGATCGAGCGCTCGATTGCTTGCAAGGCTGTCGGTGCCGAGGCAAACATTGAAACCTTCGGCCCGGAAGCGTTCCATGGGGAACGACGGACGTCGAAAGTAATCGTGGCAGCACGGGCAGTGGACGATGGAAAAATTGCGGCCACGGAGGAGTGCCCAATCCTGTTCATCAAGGAGATTCATGTGCGCAAGAATCGCCCCGTCCGGCAGGGCGTTCTCTCCAATCAAACGCGCAACCGGCGTAACGCCACCGGTATCGGACATGTTGCGTCCAAGACGTGCAAGAAACTGGTGAAGCGGCCCCGCGGCTTCGCGAAACATAGCGATTTCCTCGTCGGATTCCGCCAAATGGGTCGTGAAGGGCATGCCGTATTTTTCACAACAAAATCGCGAGAGTTGATAAAGGGAAGCGGAGGTCGTGTAGGGCGCATGGGGAGAGAGGCCGAAACCACCCGGCCAGCTGGGGCGTTCGTCGAAAAAACTGAGCGCCCCGGCCACGACGTCCTCGGTATGAATGCGCGAGCGAATATCGAGCAGCTCGTAAAACCACCATGTGCGCAGCGGAGGTTGGGGGAGGCGGACCATGAGTTCCGGGAATGACTCGATATTCAAAACGGTGGTCGTGCCGTGACGGGCCAGTTCGGCAAACCCGTCGGAAATCGATTGCACGTAAGCATCGTCAGTGAGCACCCGCTTCAGATCGTTGATGCGCTGGACCCATTTCGCAAAACTGGCATTGGGCAGAATGGCGCCACGCATCACGGTATAGTCGAGATGACAATGGGCATTGATGAAGCCCGGCATAAGGATCGCTTCGCCCAAGTCCGTGGCCGCCGAGCCGTCCCAAGGTGCGACTTCAACAAAGCGCCCGTGCTCGATGCGGACCATGCCATTCTCCAGCGGGGGCGCCGAAACCGGCAAAACGAGGCGGGCTCGCAGGGTTTTCTTTTCCGAACAGTCTCTCACGCAGGAAGTCCGGTCGGCGCGAGGATGGCGTCGCGCATGCCGTGGAGGAGTTTTTTGTCGTCCGGGCAAATCGTGGCCAAGGCCCCGCCGCATGAGACCGACTTCTCCTCCACGAAGAAATACGGGCACAGGCGTACCCTTCCGCGCATCGTGGCTGTAGTGTCCATACCCGGCATCCAATAATCGGCCGTGACGAGCCGCCCGGCATGAAACTCCTGCAAGATGTGGGGTTGGTTTGGGAAGTCGGCAAGGGCCGCGTCCAAGGCGGTCTTCCACTCGCGCTGGGGGAGATCGGAAGCCACGATGACCCCGCGTGAGCCCCACGCCCGCTCCGAGAATCCACTGATCTTGAGAACAAAATTCCGACGCTTCTGGCTGAAGCCGGCGACTTCATCCCACGTGTGCGCCTCCATGCGCGGCAGCACCGCATGGCGCGGCAGAGGCTCGGGATCGACCAGCCAGGTGTAGGGAATTACCTTTTGCAAAGCCTGTTGGGCGCGTTCCCCCAGCTCGCGCCGCCAAAATTCCTCCAGCGGTTTGAGCCAAAAAAGGGCGAACCAAAGTTTTTCCTCCAGGGCCGGTTTGAAGGGCGGCGTAACCTTCACGGCCCGGCTTGCGGATTTCTCCAAGAGCTGGGTCGCACACGGGACATTCGCCAGATCAAAGTGCTCGAAGAATCGATAGATATTTGACGTCCAGTCGTCGCGGGGGGAGACATCGAGCACCCGCCACGAAAGGCCGCCCGTCGAGCGGGCGTTGAGCGTTTGTGCCAGCCATTCCATTTCGGGTCGATAGGTTGCCGCCTCCTCGGAGATGACGATATCCCCGCCGGGAAGAATGCGCGAAAAGCCGTCCAGCATTCCTGCGGCTCCGCCGAGAACGGGGAGGCCGAGACCTTCGTATCGTTTGTTCAGCCAAGCAGTGAGTCCGATGCCGCCGGGAACGCTGTCAATTTCGGCAATCGTGAATCCGTCGTCGGTGAGAACAAGATCGGGTCGGATCACGCGGGGGATATCCCCGGCGATGCCGTGTTCATGTTGAAAAGCGATCAAATCCTGCGGTTTGCCGCGGTCGAGGAGCTCGGCGATCCAGGACGGCTGGCGGCCTTTGACGCTCTGACGGTAAAGCAAATCGCAGGCTCTGAGGAAGAGCATGAGCCGGTAACCGAGCTTCTCGATTTCCTCGCCAAGCTTCGCATCCAACGCAAATGGCGTCGTGGCGATCCGCCAGTCTTTTTCATGAAAAAGCCCGCCATCGGGCAACGAAACATGGACCGCTCGGGCGGTTTCGAGCGGCGTCATGAGAGAATCTTGAGAGCCTGCCGGATCAATTCTTCGGCGGTCGGTGGTTGGTCCGAGAGTTGGATCACGCGCTGGATGGCCTTATGGGCTTCGACCTGCTTGTAGCCGAGGGAAATGAGGGCGAGCACGGCATCGTGAAGGCGGGCATCGCCGGCGGGGGCGTTCTTGGCGCTCGAGGCTTCCCACTCGGCGGCCACACCGACTTTGTCCTTGAGTTCCAGAACCATGCGCTCGGCTGTCTTTTTGCCCACACCGCTGATTTTGGAGATTGCTCCGATGTCACCGGCCACGACAGCCGACTTGAACATCTCGACTGACATCCCGCTGAGAACAGAGAGGGCCATTTTGGGACCGACCCCGGATACGTGGTTCATCAGAAGACGGAACAGGTCGCGTTCTCCGGCGGAAGAAAAACCGTAGAGCACATGCGCGTCTTCGCGGACAGTGAGGTGGGTGAGAATTTTTACGGGACTGCCGGGAGCGGGAAGGCGCTCGAAACTTGATAGCGGGATCATCACCTGATAACCCACGCCATGGACGTTGAGTACGATCTGCGTAGGCAGGGCTTCGGCGAGAATTCCCTCTAGAAAAGCGATCATGTTAGCAGGCACCCATACCAGAGACCGGAGAAAACTCAAATGCGCACTGGCCCTGGTGCTGGCCTCGGCGGGTTGGTCGTTTTGTGCCGAGCCGGTCTGGCTCCTGCTGCCGGAGCCGTCGTTTATGGATCATGAAATCCGGCGGCCGGTGGCGGGATCGGAGCGGACAATTGTGACGGTGGCGCGCGAGGTCGACGGGGAGGTTGTGCCGCTGACCCGAGAGCAAAAGCGCGGCATCCCGGGCACGTTCGACAAGATCGCGGGAGAAGCGGAAAAGAATGCTTCGGCCTTGCTGGCCACGATGGAGCCGGAACTCGTGCGCGACCGCCGGGGTGTGATCGAGTATGCGGTGATCCAGTCGGACAATCACCGCACAGCCTCGACGGTTTTCGCGCCGGACTTCGGTGAGAAATTCGCAGAAACCATCGGGCCGGAACTTTTCGTGGCGATCCCAAACCGCTTTCAAGTCTTTGTTTTCTCGCGGCAGGATCTGGCGCACCTGCGCATGGGGGAGGCGATTATTTCGGGCTATCTTTCATCGAACTATCCGGTGAGCCGGGAGATTTTTGAGTGGAGAAATGGCCGGTTGCGCTCTCTGGGGCTTTACCGCTAGCCTGCGGCGGTCATGTTCTCCGATATCGGAAAAATCCTCTATCACGAGTCCACGATCCTGAGTCGCCTGGATGAGTTGGCGGCTGTGATCACCGAGGATTATCGCGACAAAGATCTCACGGTCATCGCGATCCTGAACGGAAGTTTCATTTTTATGGCCGACCTTCTGCGTCGCATTCCGTTGCCGCTGCAGCTCGATTGCTGGAGCGTGTCGAGCTATCAGGGCACCAAGACGAGCGGGCAGGTGAATTTCCGCCAAACCCAGCTCGCCGACGTCCGGGGCCGGCATGTTTTGATCTTGGACGATATCCTTGACAGCGGGCTCACGCTGCATGCAATCAAGGAACGGCTCGCGGCGGAGTCCGGGGCGGAGAGTCTCCGGGTTTGCGTATTGCTGCGCAAAGCGGTGGAGCGCGTGCGCGCGGTCGATGCGGATTATGTCGGGTTCGACATCCCCAACGAATTCGTCGTCGGTTACGGGCTTGATTACAACGAACAGTATCGAAATCTCCCGTTCATCGGCGTCCTCAACGAAGATGGCATCCGGCGCTACGCGCGCTGATCACTCGCCGCGGTAGCTGCAGCGGGCGGACGGGGTCTCGTGAATGATGATCTCGGCGAGCTCGGGAAGGGAGGGCTGGAGCTTTTTCCACAGCCAGGCTGCCATCATCTCGATGGTGGGATTTTCCAACCCTTCGATCTCATTAAGGTAGGAGTGGTCGAGTTGCTCGACGAGCGGCTTCATGGCCCTGCTGATTTCGGCATGGTCGTAAAGCCAGCCTGTGGCGGGATTTACCTCGCCCTCGACGCAAACTTCGATGGTGAAGGTGTGCCCGTGGAGTTTGGCGCACTTGTGTCCTGGCGGGACATTCGGAAGGCTCTGAGCGGCTTCGACGATGAAATCTTTGGAGAGGCGGACTTTCATGAAGCGCCACGTTATACGCCGCGGGCGCGGGGTTCCCAAATCATTTTGTGCATCTGAAGCTGAAAGCGCACCGGAAGCTTGTCCTCGATCATCCATTCGACGATATCGCGCGGCTCGATGCGACCGAAGACCGGACTGAACAGCACGGCATGCACCCGCGTGTCGAGGGCGTGTTCCCGTACCTGCGAGCGGCTCCACTCGTAATCGACGCGCGAGCCAATCACGAACTTAACCTCATCGCGACGGGTGAGGTGGGGGATGTTCTCGAAGAGATTCCGCCCACACTCGCCGGAGTCGGGGCACTTGAGGTCCATGATCCGGTGAACGCGGGGATCGATTGATGAGATGTCGTGCGCCCCGCTCGTTTCGATCAGCACGGTGCGACCAAGATCGCAAAGGGCCTTCATCACCGGAAGAATGTTTTTTTGAAGAAGCGGCTCGCCACCCGTCACTTCGACGAGCGGACAATCGAAAGCCAGTGTGCTTGACAGAACATCGCCGAGGGTTTGTTTTTTCCCTTCGTAGAACGCGTATTCGGTATCGCAGTAGGTGCACCGAAGATCGCACGCGGTGAGTCGGATAAACACGCAGGGCAGTCCGGCCCATGTGCTCTCGCCCTGAATGGACTGGTAGATTTCGTTGACTTTAAGCGTGAGGGCTTCAGGAAAATCGTTGGGAAAGGACATCGGCTTTGTTGCGTTCAGCGAGGTAGAGACGGTGAATGGCGCGATCCGGGCGAACCGCGGCGGGGAGGCGAGGGGAGGAAATCGCGCGCCTGAGTTTCTCCAGCGCGAAGACGGCAGCTCCCCGCAGCGATGCCTCGGCTTCTGGATTTGGATAGACCGGTGCGCCCAAGACATTGGACAGGCGGCTCAGCGCGGATGGAGATTTCAGGATGCCGCCAGAGACGATCCACTTCGGCGGCGCTTCGCCGGGAAGCAAAGCGGCGATTTTCGCCAGGCGGAAATAAAAACCTTCGGTGATGGCTTGGACGAGATCGACCGCGCCGGTCGCGTGGGTGATTCCGTGAATGACGCCGTGGTCGTCCTCGTTCCAATCCGGCGCGCGTTCGACGCCCCAGAACGGAAGGACAGTGAGGCCGTGTTCGGGCCGGGGTCGGGCAGCCAGCGCGGCCTCCAAGGATGCGGGAGCGGGGAGGCGGAGGTTTTTCACGGACCAAGCGTGCAGATTTCCCGCATTGCTCACCGCCCCGCCGACCAGATACCGCTCCGCATCCACGCGGTAGCAAAAAAGCCCGAGCGGGGCGCGGGCGACCGGTCCGCTTTGCATCAGGCGGATCGCGGCACTGGTGCCGACATTGATCGCCGCAAGGCCGGGCTTTGTGGCTCCGGAGCCAAGATTGCTGGCCGCGCCGTCGCCGATAGCCGGAAACCAAGGAATTCCATTCCAGTGGGTTGGTTGATCCGAGATCGCATTCAGTTGAGCGGATTCCACGCCGCTCAGGTCGAGCAAAGCCGGGTTCCAGGTCAGCGAATTCGGGTCGTAAAGTCCTGTGCCCGTCGCCATGCCCTGCGCGCAGGTGGCTTCTCCGGTCAGTTGAAGTTGAAGCCACTCGGCCGGGGAC
>CAZEYT010000032.1:0-31162 GCA_964516295.1 uncultured Chthoniobacterales bacterium
GATGCCTCCGAACCCAACCCGTAAAACCCAATCACTCCCGCATTCCACAGCTTATTTTGAGCTCCCGCTGGTTTAAAAACGGGGTCCACCTCAACACGACTCTCCAACGGCCCCAGAAAAGCAAACCCGTTCACCAAATAATGAAAGGATATGCACACTGACCCCCGGTTTCTCGTTCACCAAATAATGAAAGGATATGCACACTGACCCCCGGTTTCCCCGGCAAGGTATTTCCGGACAGAGTTGGAGCGAAGCAGAGGAAAATTTTTGCGGCTCTGCCAAGTGTTCAGCCGCAGGATTTGCAGGATGAAGAAGCGCCGAAAACCTTCTTTTAATCCAAGAGCGCATTGATGGCGCTCCAGTCCTTGTTCTTAACCATGACAAACAGGCATTTTCCGGCACTAAGTTCCGCCCAGAGGTGGCCGAGGTCGCGGTCGTCCTTGGCGGATTCCCAGCGGTCGGCTCCCTTGTATTCGACAACGAGCGTTCGTCCGCCGGTTAGCTTGCAGATGAAATCCGGGTAGAAACGCCCGTCGGCTTTCGGCAGGAAAAACGAGCAGGTTGGTTTGCGAACGAGGTTGCGGACCCAGAATTCGATCCGACCCTTTTGAGCGGCCCGGTCGAGCCAGTGGGCGCAAGCCTCCTCCTCATCGCTGTCGAAATAACCGACTCGTGGATAGTAGTGCTTCTGGAACTCGTGGGCGCGCGGGTAATCCTTGCTGGGTGCATAGCCATCGGGGTGGAACTCAAAGTCAAACCCTCCTCCGATCTCGATGCGCTCGTGGGCGCCATCCGCAAAGAGAAACTGCTGGTAGGCTTGGGAGACGGCTTCCTTCCGGAGTCCGTCGATCTTCTGCTCAAGGATCGTGCGAAGAAGAAACTTTTGCCGGTTGGCGACTGGCAGGCCGATTTCGCTGATGATCGCCTTTGCAAAGGCCGCCACAAAAACCATGAGGCTCTGCGGGGTGATGTAGGGTTGGCGCACGTTCCTGCACAGCCAGGCGGCCAGCTTGGCTTCGGTCCAGTGCTCGGGCGTGTAAGTCAAATTCAGGTCGCGCTCGAGATTCGAGAGGAACGTGACCTGCACCTTTCCGGCGTCGACGTCAATGAGCCCGGCCTCGGCCGCGCGGTCGCTGGACCGAAGTTGCCCGAGTTCCTCCGTGGTCGGGACGGCTTGATAGGCGGGGAGGTCCCAAGGGTAATCCAGCACCTCGGGATCGTCGAAAAGCTGAAGCTCCCCGTGAACGCGCACCGCCATTTGCGGAACGCGAAAGTCGTGCCCGAGTTCACTCGGAGTGCGAAAAATCTCAATCGCCTCGTTCCGGCTCTTCTCGGCGGCGGCTCCGACGGCTTTCTGCGACTCCTCCCAAACAACGATTTTGCGGAAGGTTTCGTCCTCTTCCGGCGTGATGGGTTTGGTGATCGTGAGGGTTCCGGCTTTGGCATCCCACTCGACCTTTTTCTTCAAGGCCGCGGGGAGTTTGGCGAGGTCGGGCTTTTCGGGGAGTTGGACGATGACCGGCCGCATCTCGACCCGCCGGAGCGGAGTGAAGTCGAGGCGATCCTGTTCCTCATTCCCGGCAGCGACATATTGCCACGCAGCGGCTTTTTCAAATCCGGCTCCTTCGACAAGCCGGTCGCGCAGGGCTTCTGCGGTGGTGCCGAAATCCCGGGAAGCCACAAACGCGTAGGACTTGTTGAGTTCCGGCGTCGCGCGTGGTTCGGCGGCGGGCTGGCGGAGGATGCGGCCGAGGAGCTGCTCGATGCGGGTCTCGTTCCGAAGCTCGGCCACACTGGCGAGGACGTAGGCAAAAGAGCAGTCCCACCCCTCGGCGAGTGCCTGTTGGGTGAGGATGTATTTGATCGGACACTCCGTGGAAAAAAGGTCCACGTCTTCGAGATCCCGCGTCTCGCCGGTCGCGATGGCGATTTCCCGTTCGGGGATGCCGTGGTTGGCCACCAGCTCCGCTTTGAGAGCCTCCACATAGAGCGTGTCTTTGTCCTTGCTCCGCGGCTGGGCTTGGATGAGGACGAGCGGACGCAGATAAGGGGCGCCCGCAGCATGCTCCCGGTCGGCGAGTATCTGAAGTTGGGTTCGCTTGTCCAGCGCGTAGGCGATGACCTTCTGCCAGTCGGGTTCGGTTTCGAGCACGATCGGCAATTTGATCATCGACTCCGCTTTCAGTTCGGCAGCCGAGACGCTGTGCAGAACGTTGCTGGGCGTTTTGGATGTGTCCGGCGTGGCGGTGAGTTCGAGGATGCCGGAGGGGTGGAACCGCTGGAGCATTTCAAACTGCAGCTCGGTCCGCGCATTGTGCGCTTCGTCGACGATGACAAACGGCCGCCGGAGCCGCAGAACGTTCGCGAAGGAATACGGGATCGTCTCCTCGGGCCCCCGGAGCAGGCCGGCTTTGAGTTCGGGAGCAATCCCTTCGAAATGGTGCTGAAGCGCCCCGCTGCTCTCGTAAACCTTCAGTTTGTCCATGTCCTGCTGACGGAACGATTGGGCGGTCGCCACAATGACCACCGTTGAGGTGTCGAGCGTCGGACGGGTGAGCGAACGGGCTTCTTCCAGATCCACGACCGTCACCGGCCCGGCTTCCAGAAGATCGGCATGGTAGGGATGCTCGCGGTCCCGGAAGGCCCGGATCGTCTGCTCCCGGATCGCGTTGGACGGCACCAACCACAGGATCACCGAATGCGGCGTCTCGAGGAGGAAGCGGTTAACCAACGGCACGCTCCGGGCACCGAGGCGTGTCTTGCCGCCGCCGGTCGGCACCCGCAGGCAGAAATACGGCATCCCCTCCGGAAATCCCGGGAGCGGATGGTAGCTCCCCGGCTCGCCCCAGAGGGCATACATCGTCTCGAAAAACGCCCGCTTGGCGTCCATCGTCGCCCGGCAGGCGCGAAAATACTTCTCCACGCTCGCGAGGAGATCGCCTTGGTAGGCTTTGGGGCTGAGCGGTTTCATGGGGCGTCGTGGTGAAATCCGATCCGGCGTTTCTCCGGCTCGGGCGGAGGAGCGAGCAACGGCTGAAGTTGTGTCCAGATGACTTGCAGGGCCTGATCGTGCTGGAGGAGCGTTTGGTCAATTTCCGCAAGGCGCTTCAGGATTTCCCGGTTGGAGGCCATCTGCTCGCGCATCTGCACAAACGCCCGGACGACATACACGCTCATTGTCACCGCCTCCGGGCTGTTGAGCACCGTCGCGGCCATGATCGCTCCGTGCTCGGTGAAGGCATACGGGAGGAACTTCCTGTGTCGTCCCCGCCCGGTCTTTAAGGTCGCAATTTGCGACCTTAAAGCTTCCGGTCTCTCGCCTTCCAAACTTGAAGTCGCAATTTGCGACTTCAAGTTTTCCCATTCCTTCGCAGTCAGTTGAAACATGAAGTCCTCTGGGAATCGATCGTTGTTCCGTTTGACCTGCTCGTTGAGCCGTTTCGTCGTCACCCCATAAATCTCCGCAAGGTCCGAATCGAGCAGGACCTTCTGGCCCCGGATCGTGAAAATGAGCGTGTCGATGGGTTTCTTCATGGCACCTGCAAATCGTAGGGGGTCTGCTTGAAGGTGATTTGTTCCTTTTCCAGTCGCGCCCGGCCCATCCGACAGGCGGCGGCGTAGATCACCTTCGGTCCGTCGTGATTCGGCAACTCGGCCAGCACCGGCCCAGTGAGCACGTTGCCCCCATCCACCGAACGGTCACCGAGGATGCCGTTGAAAAGCAGATACACCGCCCGGCCGTCGTGCCGTCCGAGGAGCGGACTCCGTCGGCCGCGTCCGGATTTCGGCAACGGTCGCCCCGTTTCGCGAAAGAACACAAACTCCGCCAGCTCGGCAAACGTCACATCCGTCCGGATCATCCCCGTTTCGTCGAAGAGGGTCTTCCCGAGTCGGGCAAACTGGAATCCGCCGCCGAGCCCCTCGACCGTCTCGCCCTTTGCGTTCGTGTAACCCTGCGCCACGCGGGCCACTCGCTCGCGGGTGATGCCCGCCGCGATCTTCTCGTCGATTTCGCACAGGATAAAGCGCCGGTTGCCGCCGTCTTGCTTGTTCAGGGCCAGCACCGCATGCCCGGTCGTTCCGCTGCCGGCGAAACTGTCCAAGATCAGGTCGCCGGGGTTCGTGGCGATTTGGAGAATGCGCTGGATAAAGCGGGTCGGTTTAGGAGTAGCGAAAACCGCCTTAGCATCGTCAGTTGTGAAAATATCCATCAGGTCATATTTGGCCTGTCTGTTGTGGCCCGTTTCGTCGAGGTCAACCCATAGGTTGGAAGGGGGAAGCCCTTTCATCTCTCGCAGATAAGTACGCCGCCGAATGCTTTTCCCATTCTCCGTGAACCGAATTTCACCGCTCGCCAGCTTTTCAGCCAGTGTATCGCGAGACCACCTCCATCCGTTCTTCGGCGGGCTTATCACGTCACCGAACGGCCCTGTGAGCTCATACTTTAAATTCTCACGAAGATTCGGAGAGTTAAGTGGATTTCCATCAAACCAGGGCCCTCGTGGATCATTGTCGGGATTCTTGAAATGACCTCGTTTGGAATCATCCGTCAGCCGATTCGTTACCCAGTTCGGATTTCTGGAATAAACGACTGTGTGATTATAGTCGGTTGAAAACTGTTTCGCGTCATTGTTACTATTATCTGAGGACCTCCACGCGATAGACGCGGAGAAACACGATGCGCCAAAAATCTCATCCATGAGCAACCGCAGCGACGCGACTTCGTTATCATCAATGGAGATAAAAATGGCCCCATCCTCGCGCAAAAACTGCCGGAGGAGGACGAGGCGCGGGTACATCATGCAGAGCCATTTGTCGTGACGGGAGAGGTCCTCGGCTTCCTTGCCGACGGTTTTGCCGAGCCATTGGCGGATTTCGGGGGAGTTGACCGCGTCGTTGTAGATCCAGCCCTCGTTGCCGGTGTTGTAGGGCGGGTCGATGTAGATGCATTTGACCTGACCGGCGTAGCGGGGGAGTAGGGCCTTGAGGGCCTCAAGGTTATCGCCTTGGACGATCAGATTCTCCGAGTCCCCCGCCGCATCCGGACACGACAACTCCGGCACCTCCTCCAGCAGCCGGAACGGCACCTCCGAATGGTGCCGCACGACAGCCTCTTTTCCGATCCAGTTCAGGGTGGGCATGTCAGAGGGGAGAAGCGGATTCTTGGATGCTTTTCAGAGTGCGGCCGCCGGGAGTAAGCCAGTCGGTCCGGCCATTTGACGAGCGCCCGAGCACGGCGGACGAAGCGGCGGAGGGCGAGGAGAACTCGTAATCGGCGGTGAACCGGAGGGCCGTGCCGTCGTTCACCAAAACACCGTTCGTCTGCAATTCCTTGCGCATCTGCTTTGCGAGACCGGTGAATGACGGAGCTTCTTCCAGTGAAGCCGTCGAGCCTGCGAGGACGACGAAGCCGCCGGGGGATTCGTAGCCGGTGGCTTGGACGCCTTTGGCCTTGATGGTCAGTATCCCGCGTTTGCGCGATGGCTTCTCCGGTTTTTCGAAAACGGTTACCCCGAGCACGGGAAAGCACAGGAGCATCTCCGCGAGGAAGGCCTCGGTGTCTGCGGTGTCTGCCTCGGACAGGGAGGGGAGTTGTGGGGCGTTGCCATTCTGGAGAGTTGAACGCTTCGCAGTCGTGGCGAGGTCCACGAGCCGGGATTCCAGATACTGCACGTGGGCCTTGTTGAGATTCGCATCCTTGCTGGTGAAGCAGATGGCGGCGGTCCAAAAGTCCAGATTACGCTGATGCTGCTCCAGCCTCGGGCGGATGGGATCGCCTTCGCCGATGTAAACTCCGGGGAGTTCACCCTCCGCCGACTGCCCCAGCAGGACATAGATGCCGGTCCGGGCAAACTCACCACGGCTTTTGGCCTCGGAAAAAACCGAGCGTGGGCACAAAACTCCGTGACCGGTCCAGTTCGATTTTTCGAGCAATCGAAGGCCCTCCGAAGAGCCATCTGGGTAGAAAATGCGAAAAGATGTGCCGCCCATTGAGCGGATCAGCCTAACGGATGAGGATCAATTTGCCATCCCTATCATCGCCGCTGGCGACTGAGCATCCCGCAAAGGATGCGGAGACCACCGGCAAAACCATACGCCTCAAACAGCCGCGGGCGGGGTTTGCTTTTCGCCGGGGCCGGAGCCGAGGTCGCGGATGATGCGGGCGGCGCGCCAGTGGCGATGAAGGCGGGGCCTCCGGGTTGGCGGCGGAAGCGGACGACGAGGCGGTCGAGGGAGAGGAAGGCGGTGTCGCGGAGGTTGCGCCACGTGCTGCGGGAGAGGTCGACTTTTTCGGCGAAAAGATCGCGTTGCGCTCCACCGGTTCGCTCCGTTTTGAACCAATAGCTCGCCGGGCGGCGTCCGGGCGTCTTCGACGGAATGCCGGTTTTCGTTTGGTAAAGCCAGAGCTGGTCCGGCTCCTTTTAGGGTGAGCAGAGAATCGGGTTCTCAACCGGCTGAATGGGAATCTGTTCGTCAGTCATGTCGCAGTCCCCTCCAGTTTCCAGCAACGGACGGTTCTTCCCCGCTGGCGCAGGATCGGCGCGGCCATCTGTTGCAGGCGCACGACGGCACGCAGCTTCTCTTCAATGGGCCGCCGCGCCAGTTCGTGACGCCGCCGCCCCTTGCCTTCCAGCATTCGGCTTAAATCGCGCTCTTCCATGTGTGGAATCCTTCGGTGAGTTGATGACGTTCCAGCATGTCGCGAAGGTAGTCCGCGTCCAGTTCCGCTTCCTGCATGAAGGTAGAAAACCGCTGGCGGTCCTTGTTCCGACCCGTTTGCACCATGATGGCGGCGAGATGTTCGGGGCGCAGCACCCGCGTCATGGTTTCCGCGTAGCACGTTTCCAGCGCCTCCTCCAGCAGCGGATTGTAGGCCGGAAGAAACTGCACCGGCATCCCCTCCACCAGCAGGCACTCGCCTTCCTCCTCGCAGCCGCGCCGCTTCAGTGCTTCGTAGATCGGCGACAGCGTGACCAGCCCGCCCGTGGTCTGCGGCAGCAGCACGAAGACGTCCAGATCGTAGGTCAGGAACGGCTCCATGTAGAAGATCGCCCCCACCGCGCCGCCGATGGCATAGCGGCTGATCACGCCTTCGCGCTCCAGTTCGTTCAGGATTTTCAGGGTCGCTTCCATGGCTCAGTCCCGCACGGTCAACACACGAAGGCCCTCGTTCCCAAGCGGATCAATCACCTTCACGGCCACCTTCCACGTCTCGCCTTTGCCAAGGCGTTCCGGTCGTGGGAAGGGCAGACTTTTCAATCCGCTCAATGCCTCGAAGGCAGGGCCGGTGTTCTTTTTGCGCGGCATAGAGTGAGGTCAGTTGAGGCCGAGGACGACGTGCTTGTATTGCCTCGCTTCGCTCGCCCTGCGGGCAGCCTGCGGTTGGCTATCTCCGCTTTGCTCCGGTTCCGCCGTGTCCATGTCGTTTCTAAGCTTATCGGCGGCGAACCAGAGCTTGGCCTCGAAGCCGAGATTGGCGGTGGAGTCTTTGGAGGTTCGTTTCGGAGGCATTGGGCACGCGGGCGAGGTGTATTCTCCCCGCCATAACAAAGCGGACTAAATAGCGCAACCAACTGTTTAATTCAATTCGAAATCATTCTTGGCAATCCAATCCTCCGGACATTCGGAACTCCTCTGTGCTCTCTGAGTCTCAGCGTTCAACTGCCGTCCGAAAAGGGTTTGAAGGCGTCGACCGGGCGATTCAATGCGTCGACCGGCATTCCTGCACCCCTCCGGGAACCTCCCGAACACCCCAAAGAAATCCTGAAAGTCCTGTTAATCCTGTCCCAAAAAATTCCGTTAATTCCGTTCATTCTGTCCACCTCCCCCAAATCTGTCCTTCCGGTCGGCGGTGCCTGATCGCTACAGTTCGGGACTTCGATGGACCGGCTTTTCAAGAACAACAAGCTTTGGGCGAAGCAGACCCGCACGGAGGACCCGGCATTTTTTGAGACGCTCGCCCACCAGCAGTCGCCGCGGTATTTGTGGATTGGTTGTTCGGACAGCCGGGTGCCGGCGAATGAGATCGTGGGGCTCAAGCCGGGCGAGGTTTTTGTGCATCGCAATGTGGCCAATCTGGTCATGCACACGGATTTCAACTGTCTCTCGGTGGTGCAGTATGCCGTTGAGGTCTTGAAGGTGCGTCACATTGTGGTGACGGGTCACTACGGGTGTGGCGGTGTCCGCGCGGCCCTCGAGCCGACCGGGCTCGGGCTCATCGACAATTGGCTCCATTCGATCAGCGTGCTCGCGCGCCGGCACCGGGCGGTGCTGGATCGGGCCGCCTCGGAGGCGGAAAAGATCGACCGTTTGTGTGAGTTGAATGTTTTGGAGCAGGTGCGGATCCTGTGCGAGAACGCGCTGATTCGAAATGCCTGGGAACGCGGCCAGCCGCTGAGTGTGCATGGTTGCATCTACGGATTGCACGACGGGCTTCTCCACGACCTCGACACGAGCATGTCGAGCGCCGGGGAAATTGAGCCGCACGGCGAACGCGCGCTGGAACGTGTGCTGTCGGGCGGGAGCTGAGCTTACGCGCGAACCGGCTCTTTGGAACGTTCCGGCTCCGCGGTCGCTTTTCCGGCCATGTAGAAGTAGTTGCCCAGAAATCCCGCTGCTCCGACCAGAAGGAAAAGCGTGCCGAGGCGGAGAATCTGCTCGATCCCGGCCCACGCCGCAGGGATGACCATCAGAACGCCGACGGCATAGTTGAAATAGGCCGCCAGCAGGATTTGTCCGCCAAGTCGGAAGGAAAACGGCGCGCCGCTCTCGCCGGCCGTCCATCCCTTTTCCACCCGCACGATTTGGAACAAGATTCCGATCAGGGCCGGGATGGCGATGGCCAGAAGCACGGTCAGAACAACCGCGCCATCGACCGGGAGAAACTCCAGTGGCAAAAGGCCGGTCTTTTCTTCGACGGGAGCCGGGGCGGCCGCGGCCGGCGCAGCGACGATTTTCAGGCGTTCCCAAGCCGCGAGTCCGACAAGGCCGATGGCGACGGGCACCAGGCTCAGCGAGGCGAGAAAAATGCGAACATCCCAGCCCAAGACCGACGAGGTCGTCCGTTGCACGAGTGCGGCAAACCAACCCAGGAACAACAGAGCGCCTACGAAACTTGTCCCGGCACAGAACAGAACAAACGTCATCGGCCCGAACGCCAGCGCGGCGAAAAGCCAGGCGAGGCCAAGATTTCCAAAGGCCAGGGCATACCAGGCCGGGGCGGGATGACTCTCAGCCACTTCCAAAGCGGCGGGCGTCACACGCAGCGCGAGTCCGCAAATCGCATTGAAAACAAATCCGCCCAGAGCAAGAGCCAGCCAGCCGGCATTCCAGCCCGCTCCGGCAAAAATCGTGAGCGGCGGCACATCGGAGAAGGGCGTGCCGAAAAACGCTGTGATCATCAGCCAAAGCAGCGCCGTGGCCAGAAACGCCGCCCCGGCATCCGGCACCCGCAGGTTTCTCAGACTACAGGCGACATTGACCGCAAAGATAATCGCCCCCACCGCCACAAAGGTCGGTCCCATCGACGCCTGGCGCAGCTGCGGCAGAAGCGGCGCGACGATCACCAGAAGCGTTCCAGCCAGGTGGAAACCGAGATGCAGATAGACAAACTTTTCGCTGAAGAGCGGACGGCCGAATGTGCGCGGGATGGCGAGATAGGTGACGCCGAACGCCGCCGGAAAGGCGAAGCCGAACACCAACAAATCGAGCCACGCCACACCATGACCGGTGAGTACCGGCGTGAGCAAAAAGCCGGGGCGACCCGCGAGCATCAGCATTCCCAAGACAAGGAACACGAGCGACGTGACAACAAAGGCCCGCGCCCCGGTTCCGGGCGGCACTTGGGTGGGAGAGGTGGATTCTGGATTCATGATCGGATGTGGTTTGGAGTTTTGAGGAAGAGAAAAACGAGGGCGATGGAGAGCAGCGAACTCGCGGGCATGATGACTGCTGCAACGAGCGGGTTCATCCAACCGGCGAGCGCGGCGGCGACCGCTCCGGCATTGTAGAGGAGCGCGAAAGCGGTGACGGCGGCACCCGCGCGCCGGTGTCGCGCGGACATGGCGAACAATGCGCCCAGCCCGGCAAGGCTGCGGCCGAGAAGGTAGAAGTCGGCTTTGTGTTCGAGGAGGCCGGTATCCACCGCCGGCGTGCCGCGACAGAGAGCGGCGTCGAAGGCAAGACTGTCATTCGCACCGTCGCCGAGCATCAGGGCGGAATCCGCCCAGCGTTCTCGCACGAGCCGGGCTTTTTCGGCGGGAGTCAGGCCGCCCAGCCCGCGATCCGGAGAAAGTCCCAGCGAGGACGCCATGGCCCGCACCCGCGCCGGTTCATCGCCGCTGAGCAGCGTGACATCGAGTCCGGACTTCACGAACCGCGCGATTTGCGCGGCCGCGTCCGGGCGGATTTCTTCGCGGAACGCAAAAACCGCCACCGGCTTTCCCTGGCAGGAGAAAACCGTGCCCGACGCATCCGCATCGGGAGCCGCCCACGAGGCCCGCCCGAGCTGCCAAGGTCCCCACGTGAGTCCGAGGCCGGCCTGTTCTCCGACCGTCACATCCTCGTCCGCCGCCGGCACCACGCCGCCCGCCAGCAAGGCCTCGCGCAGACAGGCTGCGACGGGATGGAGACTGTCGGCGGTGAGGCGAAGAAGGATGGCTTTTTCGGATGCGGACAACTCATCGAGCGCCGCCGGGTTTGCGAGAGCCAGTGTTTCGAGCGTGAGCGTTCCCGTTTTGTCGAAGAGAAGATGCCGCACGCGCGGAAGCCGCTGCCAAAGCGATCCCTCGCGAAGATAAACACCCGAGGCTTGCAGACGGGCGGCGGCAATGTCATCGAGCAATGGAAGCGCAACCCCAATCGCGCAGGGACAGGAGACGACCAGCACCGAGACCAATACTTGGAACGCCGCAAGCCAGCCGTGGCCGGAGAAGCCCCACGCCAGAAACCCGGCGGCGGCGATGAGAAGGACCAGACCAAGGTAAACGCGAATGACCCGCTGGAGGCTGCGATTGCGCCAGGGTCCGGTGTCATTGATCGAAAGCAACGCGGCCAATTGGGAACTCGCCCAATCTTCCATCGCGAGGAACTCCAACGATCCGGTCCCGAGACTCCGGGCTCCGGAAGGAACGATCCCCCCCTGCTCGATGGTGCGCGGAGCCGGTTCGCCGTTGATCCAGTTCATGGCAAAATCCGCCGACCCGCTGCGCAGGCGGGAGCGGACCGGAACGAGTTGGTTCCGGCGGATTGTAAAGCGTTCGCCTGTCCGCAACGACGCGGCGGGAGCGTCCTGTTCGAGGCCATTGCGCAGAACGCGAACATCGTCCGGGGAGAGTTTGAGACCGAGGAGCCGGTTGCGATTGGTCTCGACCGCCCGTTCCTGAAGCCAGCGCCCGAGCAGCATCAGAAAGGTGAAAATGGAGACAAAATCAAAGTAGGCCAGCGAGTGGTCACCGACCAGCCATGCCGTCACCGAGCCCGCATAGGCGACCGCCAGTCCCAGCGAGATCGGAAGATCGATATGCAATTCCCGCATCCGAAGTGCCGCCGCCGCCCGGCGGAAAAAATAGGACCCGCCGATGAGAAGGCTCGCGGTCGCGATGGCAAAGGCAATTCCCTCGAAGAGCGCCGCAAATTCCTCGTCGGCCCCGAGACCCAAATAGCGCGGCAGGGCGAAGAGCATGGCATTGAGCGCCAGCGCGCCGCAGAGGCCGAGCTTGCGAACGAGCGGACGCATGGCCGGAGTGGATTTTGTTCCGGGCGCGCCCAGCAAATAGCCAAACCGCTGGACATCCCGTGCATACCCGGCGAGATCGCATTTCCCCGCCTCCCAGCGCAGGCGGATGGTTCCGGCGGACGAGTGGACCTCGGCGGAAATCGCCCCCGGCTGCTCCGAGAAGACAGCTTCCAAAAGCCACACGCAGCCTGCACACGAGATCCCCTGCACCTGCAAGGTCAGGACCGGCGTTTCTTTTTCCGCAGCGTCCTGAAGCGCGCGGAGCCAGTCAAAATCGCGTTCATGAAAAACCTGTGAGCCGACCGGGGCCTTGGTTTCGCCATAGCGATAAAAGTCCTCCAGCCCGCGCTCGTGGAGCAGATGGAAAACAAACCGGCAGCCGGAACAGCAGAATTCGGACTCCCGTTCGCTCGCGGCAAATGGCGTGGAGCAATGCCGACAGACGAGGGTTGACGTTGTGGCGCGTGCGGTCGTTTTCAATGGCACATCGGGTAGCCGGTGGCCGCGGTGAAGGTTCCCCGGAAAAACAGGAGCGCGATGCTGGCGAGCGCCAGACCGCGGCGGGTGTAGTCCATCGTGCGCGGTGAGAAGCGGGCCTGCATCCATGCGAAGCGGTTCTGCATCACGTAGAGGAGGGGAATTGTTCCCAGCCCGAAAGCCGCGAGCAAGATCGCGCCATTCCACGCCGAGCCAGCCAGGGCGGCGGCTGCCACGACCAAGTAGAGCGGCGCACAAGGCAGGAGCGGGGTTAACACACCGAGGGCGGCGGACCGCCCGAGCGGACTCCGTCCACCGACCGCAAACGGCCGGGCGATCCAACCGGCCGGAAGCGGAATCCGAACGCGTTTGTCGAGGCCGAGGACGACGGCCAGGAAGAACAGCGCGAAGACCCACGCCATCCCGCGGGTGGCCCCGTCCAAAAAGGGAGCCAGCGCCCGCGAGCCGAGCCATCCTGCCATGGCTCCGGCCGCGGCATACGAAAGGAGTCGTCCGCCATGATAAAACAGCGCCGGCGTTTGTTCGCTCCGCCTGCAGGACGACGTACAGGCTGCACAGGCCAGCGGTCCGCACATCCCGGCGCAATGCAGGCTGGTGACAAGCCCCGCCACCAGCGCGGCCAAGGGACCGGTTAACTCGGCGGCGGAAATCATCGGCCGGCCTCCCGGATTTGCAGCACGCGTGCTTCTTCGGCCGGCGTGAGCCGACGATTTGGGATTTTCCCGCTGACCCAGATGACCGTGATCCATGCGGAGATCAGCAGCAGAAAGGCCGCAACGACCAGCAACCACGGGTGATGACGGAGAATGTTCATTCGCGGAAGGGCCCGAGGAACGGGATTTTGCGGGAGGACTCGACCGCACCGGATTCGCCGATCACGCGCACCTCGACGTCGAACCCTCCGCGAAAATCGGCGTCGGGCACGGTGAGGATGAGCGGGTCCTGGATTTCCTCGCCGGGTCCGAGGGTGACGGGTCCGCTCGTGGCTCCGGCTGATTGGAGGCCGGGTTGTGGCGCGTTGACTTCGATGCGGTAGGTATGCGCTCCACCCCGTTTGTTGGAGAGACGGAGATAGAAATTGTTCCGAACGATGGACTCATCGCGAATGTAAGGCGCGCCCTGCATCCGGAGGACGGAGAGGACGACCGGCTTCACCTGCGTGGTGGCGAAGGCGAATACCGAGGCCCCCGCGACGGCGAAGAAGAGATAGAGAAAAAGCCGCGGGCGGAGGAATTTCGAGGCCCGGCCCGCGAGCGCGTTGAGCGAGTCGTGACGGATGAGACCTTTCGGACGGTTCAGGCGAGCCATTACCTCATCACAGGCATCGATGCAGGCCGTGCAGGCGATGCACTCGAGTTGCAGGCCCTGGCGGATGTCGATGCCGGTCGGGCAAACCTGTACGCAGCGCCGACAGTCGATGCAATCGCCGGTGGTTGCGCCCGGTTTGCCGCGCGGCTCGCCCCGTTTTTCGTCGTAACCGATCACAATCGAGTTGTCGTCAATGAGCGCGGATTGCAGGCGGCCGTAAGGACAAAGAATGATGCAGAATTGTTCCCGGAACCACGCGAAGTCGAAGTAGAGCGCCGTGCTCATGCCGAAGACAAAGAGGAACGTGCCCCAGTTCTCCAGCGGTGAGAGGTGCGCCATGCGGTAGAGCTCGGGCACCGAAACAAAGTAGGACATGAACAGGTGTGCGATGAGCGCGGCAAAGAGGAAGAAGAGCGCGTGTTTGACGACGCGCCGGACCGCTTTTCCAAATCCCAGCGGCACATCCTCCAAACGACGGCGCGCCACGGCATCCCCATCGATGAGTCGCTCGATCCGCCGGATCACGTGATCCAGAAAAACCGTCTGCGGACACGCCCACCCACACCAGACCCGCCCGATGATGGCCGTGACGAGAAAGAGGGTGAACCCCATTCCCGTGATGAGAAAAAACAGGAGCCAGAGGTCCTGGAACATCAGCGTGATTCCGAAGAGGTGGAACCGGCGGTGCGCGATATCGAGGAAAACCGCCGGCGCGCCATTGACCGGCACGAACGGCAGCGCGACATAGACGGCGATCAGCAAAAGCGCCACGACCTGCCGCGCCCGCGTCCATGGTCCGCTGACATCGGCCGGGTGGACGAAGTAGCGGGAGCCGTCCTCGTTGATCGTGGTGACCGAGTCAACCGAGGGACGTTTGGGGGCGAGCGTCATGAGATCATCCTCACTCGGCCGGTTTTTCGATGGTGGCGTTTTTGCTGATGATGAACGCCGTGACCTCCGCAATGCGCTGCTGGCCGAGGAGCGGACCCCATGTCGGCATGCCCTTGTCGGCCACGCCGTTGCGAATCAGCGCAAAAATATCCATCGGCGTGCCGCCATGGATCCATGTGGCATCGGTGAGGTTCTGTCCGATCCCGCCTTTGAGGTCGGTGCCATGGCACGCCGCGCAGTTGGCCATGAAGGTTTTCTCGCCCGCGGCGACAATGGCGGGGTCTTGACTGAAACTCCAGAGTTGCGCGCCGGTCGGTGCTCCGCCTTTTTCAAGTGCCGCGAGCGAGATGGCTTCCATTTCGCTTTTTACGCGCACCCAACCCGGTTGCATGTGGTCGGTCCAGTGAAAATACGCCCAGTAGCCAGCTGCGAAAACAATGGCTCCATAAAGCGTAAACAGCCACCAGTTCGGGAGGCGTTTGTCGTATTCTTGAATGCCGTCGTAGGTATGCGGGCGGAGGGCCTCGTCATCGGTGGGTTTGCCGGGCGAACTCATTTGGTTTTCTCCTTTTTCAATGGAAGGTTGGCATCGTGTTCGATTTTGGATTTCGGGGTCCGCAGGGCACCGATGACGAAGAAGGCGAAGACGGCGACGCTGACCACAAAGGCGAGAATCGCGATGGGTCCAGCCCAGTTTTGGTATTGAACCTGGCTCCACATAGGATCAGCGGGCAGCAGCCTTTGGGCCTTCCACGATGGTTTCGAGGCCCGGGTTTTCCCTGGGTTGTTCGGCCGGGGGTTTGGTGACGCCTTTCCCGAGTTGCTGGAGGTAGGCGATGACGGCGATGATTTCCTTGTCGGGTCCGATCTGGATGCCGGAGGTCTTGAGGTCATCGACGATGGTTTGGGCCTGCGCGAGGGCGTCGGCCTCGATCTCGGCGGCGGTTCGCTCGGGGAACGGTACGCCCATGTAGCGCTGGACAGCGATTTTGTTCTCGAGGGCGGCGAGGTCGGTCTTCTGGCGGAAGAGCCAGGGATAGTTCGGCATGTTGCTGCCGACCGAGGTCGAGCGGGGGTTGAGCATGTGCTGGAAGTGCCAGAGGTTTGGATACTTCCCGCCGACGCGGGCAAGGTCGGGACCCGTCCGCTTCGAGCCCCACTGGAACGGGAAATCATACATCGACTCGGCCAGCCGGCCGCTCGGGCCGTAGCGCATGACTTCGCCGACGAGCGGTCGGATCATCTGGCTGTGGCAGTTGTAGCAACCCTCCCGCACGTAGATGTCCCGCCCGGCGAGTTCGAGCGGCGTGTAGACCTTCTGCCACGGACCGTCTTCGTTTTTTGTTTGGTCGACGAAGACGGTCGGCAGGATCTGGATGAGTCCGCCGGTGACGACCGCGACAAGCGTTAGAACGCTGAACGGCAGCCAGCTTTCGAGGAGGCGTTCGTACCACTGGCCCCACTTTGCTCCGGAAATGCTCATGTGGATCATGGCCACGAGGGCCGTCTCGACAAGGAGGACAAAGGCGATCGTGCTGGTGATCCCGGAGCCGACGCCCCAGAGCGTGCCGAAGAGCACGAGGAGAAAGGAGTAAATGACGGGGGCGTTGAAGAACCCGGCCACAAGCGACAGACCTTCCGGAGGCCGGACTTCCGGGATTTCCACCTCAACTGTGGCGGTGGCCGGGTGGCCGGTGCGGATCGTGCGGAAGATATTGTAAGCGAGGGCGATGAAGCCGAAGAGGAAGATCGCGCCGCCGACCATGCGGGTAACAAGCATCGCCCGAGCCGCGAGGAGGGCATCGATGAAATTCGGGTAAGCAAGCACGCCGTCGGCATTCACCGAGTTCAACATCAGGCCTTGGGTGATGCCCGAAACCCACATCGAGGCGACATAGAGGAGGATGCCCACCATGCCGGTCCAGAAATGAAGGTCGGCGAGTCGCGGCGAGAAGAGCTTTGTATTCCAGAGCCGGGGAACGAGCCAATAGAACATGCCCGCGGCCATGAAGCTGTTCCAACCAAGCGTGCCGCTGTGGACGTGGCCGATCGTCCAGTCGGTGTAGTGGGAGAGCGAATTGACCGAGCGGATCGCGAGGAGAGGCCCTTCGAAGGTGGCCATGCCATAGAACGTCACACCCGCGGCGAAGAATTTTAGCACGGGGTCGGTCCGGAGCTTGTGCCATGCGCCGCGCAGGGTCAGGAGGCCGTTCAACATGCCGCCCCACGACGGAGCCCAGAGCATGAGACTGAAGATCATTCCCAGCGTTTGGAGCCACTCCGGGAGCGCGGTGTTCAGAAGATGGTGGGGTCCGGCCCAGATGTAGATGAAGACCAGGGACCAGAAGTGAACGACCGAGAGACGGTAGCTATAGACCGGCCGCTCCGCCGCCTTCGGCAAATAGTAATACATGATGCCGAGGACCGGCGTCGTGAGAAAGAAGGCGACGGCATTGTGCCCGTACCACCACTGGACGAGCGCATCCTGCACGCCTCCAAAGATCGGGTAGGCGTGGAGCAGACTGGTCGGAATTTGCAGGTGATTGACGATGTAGAGCATCGCCACCGTGATGATTGTCGCGATGTAGAACCAGATGGCGACGTAGAGGGATTTCTCGTTCCGGATGGCAAGCGTCCAAAAGAAGTTCACCGCAAAGACGACCCAGATGAGAGTGACGGCGATATTGATCGGCCAGATAAGTTCCGCGTATTCCTTGCCGCGGGAGAACCCGAGCGGGAGCGTGATGGCGGCGGCAACGATGATGGCCTGCCAGCCCCAGAAGTGCAGGGAACTCAGAAAATCCGACGCGAGCCGCGTTCGCACCAACCGCTGGGTCGAGTGGTAAATGCCCGCAAAAATCATGTTTCCGACAAATGCAAAGATCGCGGCGTTGGTGTGCAGCGGGCGAAGACGGCCGAAGGTGAGCCACGAGGTGTCGAAATTGAGAATGTGGAAACTCAACTGCGCTGCGATGAGGACGCCTGCCGCCATGGCGACGATGCTCCAGATGATCGAGGCCAGCACGAACTGGCGGACGACGGTGTCGTTGTATTCGATGGTTCGGGTATTCATGAAAATCGGTCAGGGAGCCGGGGGGTCATCCGGCGGGGCGGGGTGGGACTTGGGCCCCGGTGGGTTGGTTTTTTCTTTGCGGAATGGCAGGAGGCTGTCGCGCAGCGTGTCGCCGCCCGAGAAGTCGTGGTGGTAGAGAAACGCGGCGGCGAAGAAGAGCGCGAGCATCATGCTCACGAAGATGGTGACACCGAGCACGTTCATGAGCGCCCGGCTCTCCAACCCTCGCAAAAAACAAGAGGTCCCTGAGAAAGCATGGCTCATCCTGCGCGTTCGGGGGGATGGCCGCCACGCATCCATTCGGAAATACTGCGCAGATTTTCGGAAAATTCGCTTGAGGCCCGGGGAGAGCCCCGATGAACATCTCTCCAACCCTGACCAGTATTTTGCAGAACGTTGATTTTGTTCCTGGATTTCCCGGCCCGGCCGATGAAAAGCAGATTCCGGCTTTGTTGCCGCCGGGGGATCTTTTTTCCGACTTGGCCGAGTCCTTCCGACAGGCGACCGGGCTGCCGCTCCATTGGCATCCCCCCGGGGAGTTTTGTGTGCCGGACGACGAGGGGATTCCGGATTTTTGCCGGGTGATGTCGGCCGGGCACAAGGCATGCGCCACGTGCGTAAAGACCCATCTGGCCCTGCAGGATACAGCGGGACTGAAGTCGGCGCGGTGTTTTGCGGGGCTGACATCTTCGGCCGTGCCGGTGGTGCGCGAGGGGGAAGCTCTCGGATTTTTGCATACGGGCCATGTGTATGTGGACCGTCCGGCCGGGTGTGCGACGCCCGGACGCGGGTGCATGCTGCCCGGGCGCGCCCGGCGCAAATGTGCCTGCGCGGGGGCTTGTCAGGAAACGCGGGCGTTTTCGTCGCGACAATACGAGGGGGCTCTCGGGCTGCTGCGGGTCTTTTCCAATCAGCTGGCGGCCCTTCCCGAGATGACGCCGACGGCCTCGCGGCATTCGTCGATCGATCTGGCGGTGCGATTGATTCGGAGCGATGTGGCGCGGGACTGGCGTCTGGGCAATCTCGCCTCGGCCGTCGGGATGCATCACGGGTATTTCAGCGAGCAATTTCATGCTCGGACGGGGCAGACGCTGACAAAGTTCCTTGCTCAACTGCGGGTGCAAAAGGCGAGGCAGCTTCTGCGTTTCACGGGATATCCGGTGAGTGACATCGCGTTCGCGAGCGGGTTTCGATCGATCTCGCAGTTCAACCGCGTGTTCAAGGCCCACACCGGCCATGCTCCCAAGGACGAACGCGCGGCAAACTCTACGCCCTAAGCGGAAGTGGGGCGGGCGGCGGCTTTGTCCGGGAAAAATCCCGCCTTGCGCGGTCGGGGGCCCAGCCTTCAGTCTGTCGCCCGCATGGAGGCATTTTTTGATCGCGAGCACCAACCCGCTCCGGCTTGGGCGCGTGGGGTGACGGTGGTCCTTCTTCTGGCCGTATATTCCTTTGCGTGTTGGTTCGGTTTTTCACGAACAGCCGGTAACTGGGAACTCGTCTGGAGTTACCGCGTCGCCTTTTTTGACGGCTGGCTGTTGACGATCCTGATTTCGCTCGCGGCATTGGTTTTGAGCACAGTCATCGGACTGGTGGCCGCGCTCGCCAGACGTTCGACCTTTCTGCCGCTGCGTTATTCGGCGATCTTGTATGTGGAAAGCGTGCGCGGTCTTCCGCTCATTGTTCTTCTTCTTTTCGGATTCTATGTCGTGGCGGACGTGCTGGGTTGGAATGACCGTTTCTCCGCGGGCATCGTGATTCTTTCGCTCTTCAGCGGGGCTTATATTGCGGAGATCATCCGGGCGGGGATCGAGAGCGTCGGGCGGTCGCAGTGGGACTCCGCGCGCTCCATCGGCCTTACGCCGGTGCAGACATATCGATTTGTGGTTTTTCCACAGGTTCTCCGCCAATCGCTCCCACCGCTCGCCGGACAATTTTCATCGATCATCAAAGACTCGTCCCTTCTCTTCGTGCTGGGGATTACCGAGTTGACGTATTCGGCCCAGCAGGTCGCTTCGGCAACCTACAGCACGCTTGCCTGCTATTTACCGCTCGGTCTTCTTTACCTCGCTCTCACCGTCCCGGTCTCGCTTTGGACCAAGTGGCTGGAGAAAAAGGTCCGTTTCGAGAGCTGACCATGGAAATCGTTCTGAACAATCTCACCAAAACCTTCGGCCCCCACCGCGTGCTGGATGATGTGACGCTGACGTTTTCGTTTGACCACACGCTGGCCTTGATCGGGCCATCCGGCGGCGGAAAATCCACTCTTCTCCGCCTGCTGGCGGGCTTGGACCAACCGACTTCGGGCACGGTTTCAGTTGCGGGGCGACCGTTGGGAAAAACCGAGGAGGAGCTTCGCGATTTTCGCCGGGGGGTCGGGGTTGTTTTCCAAGCTTACAATCTTTTTCCCCATCTCTCGGCCCTCCAGAACGTGCTGCTCCCGCTCACGGAGGTCCACCGTCTGGCTCCGACGGAGGCGCGCGAGCGGGCGAGGAGCGTTCTGGCCCGATTTCAGCTCGAGCGGCACGCCGACAAGCAACCGGGCCAACTCAGCGGAGGCCAGCGCCAGCGGGTGGCCATCGCGCGGGCCCTTGCCATTGATCCCCAGCTTCTCCTTCTCGACGAGCCCACCTCGGCACTCGATCCCGAAATGACCGCCGAGGTTCTGGATGTGATCGCGGAACTCCGCGAATCCGGCAAGCCGATCGTGCTCGTCACGCACGAGATGGGATTTGCCCGCCGGACGGCGGATCTGGTGGCCTTTGTGGCGGAGGGCGGCATCCCGGCCTGTGCGCCGGGCGGGGACTTTTTCGAGCGCCCATCACACCCGGACGTGAAGCGGTTCCTCGACCGGATTTTGAAATACTGAAGCGGTCGGTTACCTGAAGAAGGATTTCGAGTATTCCTGGCCTTCCTTGAGGTTCCAAGCCCGCTCGAGATCCTTGGTCCAAAGCGTCTTGCTTTGCGCCGAAATGGCGATCTTTCCCTCGGCATTGCGAATCAAAACAATATAGCCCTCGTAGTCGTAGCCGCTTTTGGCCAGCGTCCGGTCGAAGCCCTGTTCGAACGGCTCGCCGACCCACTCGAAAGTCTTGGAGGCGAGGAGATCGGCGTCGAATTCGCGTCGGTAGATCACTTTCCAGTTGTCCTTCCGCGTCGTGTCTTCGCCCATCATTACCAAACAAACGCGGTTTGTTTTGAAATCATTGAACGACCCATTCTGGATCTTCACGACCGGCTCGAAGGCCGCGAGCTTTTCGCCGATGCTGCCGCCATCGACGTCCTCGACCGTGCGTCCCCGCGTCACGGAGATCCGGATATTGTCGCCCGGCTGGAGAACTTTGTCGGCAGCGTGAGCAGCGGCCCCTCCCTGAAGCGCGATTGCCAAAACGATTGCGGTGATCAACCGAGAGCTTTCCATCGCGATATGGCGTGCCATCCTGCGCCTGATTTGTCCAGCGAAAAGACGCCGGGTCAGATGTGCAATTCCGCCCGGGATTCCTGCTCGCCGCTGAGTTCGGCTCCGATTTCGCCGCGGCGGTGACGTTCGAGGAGGTGAAGCAGGGAAGCGCGCACCATCGCGCCCATGGTCTGACAGGTTTCGAACCGCGGATCGTCGTAGTGCTCCGCGAGTTGCCGGCCGAGGTGGGCAATCTTTTCCGGGGTGGAAAGCTCCTCCAAAACCATTGCCGCGAGCAGCGTTCGCAGGCGCTCTTCAATGATCCGCATGCGTCGAAGAATGAGGGACTGCTCCTCGCGCTGATATTGCTGCGCGGTCTTTTGGTTCAGGTGCCGCATGCAATAGAGCACCAGGGCGCGATTGTCTTTGAAATACTGCGGGAGGTAAAAATTCTTCCGTTCGTTGTAGCTTTGCTGGTCGAAATCCATCGCCCGGATGCGGATCTGCACCTCTTCGATATCCGGCGTCATGTCCATGACGAAGTTGCAGGCGCGCATGTCGCCGAGGAGGCGAATGAAGCAGCGTTCGTTGAATTTCACCAACTCCTTCGCGAGACGCACGATTTTCACCTGGGGATTGTGGAGCCAGTCGCGGATGAAGAGATCGCCGGGAATCCCGGCCACATGCTCTTCGACAAGCGTGTTTCCGCACGTGAGGTAGTGCATGCGGTAGGGCGAGAGCAAGTGCTCCAACTCGAGGCCGTAGATGCGGGAGGCGTCGGCGCGTTTGATGTAAAAGTAGTCTTGGTTGTCGTTGTAGGAATTGACGATCCGGACGCGGAACGGTTGCGTGTTGCCGAACGAACAATAGTCCACCCGATCCACATAGAGATGCTCGAGGGCCGAGCGGTCGCCGCCGCTTTTGAGAAGGGCGTAGGTTTCTTTGAGTCCTTGGTGGATTCGCGGCGTCTCGAACGAGTGGTAGGCGACGGTCTGCCAGAGGGTGTCTTTTCCGTTCTTGTCCAGAAGCGGGCCGCTGACGTGGAAGTAAAAGAGATCCGTGTAGGTGACCGGCAGCCGAACTTCGCGGTTGTAGCGCACAAGATACTCCCGCAGAGGTGGCTTCACCGGGAAGAGCGGCTTCTTCAGAATCGTGGCCATAAACGGCTCCCAATGTCCGCCATCCCCCACCCGGCGTAACGCTTTTTCTGGAACGGCGCGGGCGGGTTTTGACGATTCGACCGCTGGTGGGGTCGGCGCGTGTTCAGCCGCGGGCGATGCGGCGGAGGAGGGCGTCGGCCATGTCGGCCGGAGTGGCGGCGACCTCGATGTTGGCGGCCTGGAGAGCCTCGATCTTGCCGGCGGCCGTACCTTTGCCTCCGCTGACGATGGCTCCGGCGTGGCCCATGCGCCGTCCGGGAGGTGCGGTGGCCCCGGCAATGAAGGCGGCAACCGGCTTCTTGCAGTTTGCCGCAAGCCAGGCAGCGGCTTCTTCTTCCGCGGTTCCTCCGATTTCTCCGATCATGATGATCGCTTCGGTCTCTTCATCGGCATTGAACATTTGGACGACGTCGAGGTGGGACGTGCCATTGATCGGATCGCCGCCGATGCCGACGCAGGTGGATTGACCGTGACCGCGGCTGGAAAGTTGCCAGACGGCTTCGTAAGTGAGGGTGCCCGAACGCGAGACGACCCCGACTTTGCCGGGCTTGTGGATGTAGCCGGGCATGATGCCGATCTTGCACTGGCCCGGAGTAATGATCCCGGGGCAGTTCGGACCGATGAGTCGGCTGGTGCTGCCTGCCATGGCGGCCTTCACACGCATCATGTCGAGAACGGGAATGCCCTCGGTGATGCAGATGACGAGTTCGACTCCAGCGTCCACGGCTTCGAGGATTGAGTCGGCGGCGAATTCCGCCGGGACGAAAATCATCGAGGCATTGCACCCGGATTCGCGGCGGGCTTCGTGAACGGTGTCGAAAACGGGGATTTTGCCTTCGAACAATTCACCCCCGCGGGCGGGGGTGACGCCGGCGACGAGGTTGGTGCCGTATTCGAGGCAGGACTTGGCGTGAAATCCGCCGGCTTTTCCAGTGATGCCCTGAACGAGCAGGCGCGTGTTTTTGTCAACGAGGATGGCCATCTTGTGAAGCGAGGTGAGGTTGAATCAGGCGGCGAGGGCGGCGGCGACGACTTTGCGGGCGGCATCGTCGATGTCGGTCGCTGCGGTGAGCGGGAGGTTGGATTCGTTCAGGAGTTTGCGGCCCGCATCGACATTGGTTCCTTCGAGGCGGACGACGAGTGGGACGGGGAGATTGACGGCTTTGACGGCATTGATGATGCCTTGGGCGATGATGTCGCACTTCATGATGCCGCCGAAGATGTTGACGAGGATGGCTTTCACCCGTTTGTCAGAGACGAGAATTTTGAAGGCTTCGGTGACCTGTTGCTCGGTGGCTCCGCCGCCGACATCGAGGAAGTTCGCCGGTTCGCCGCCGTGGTATTTGATGATGTCCATCGTGGCCATGGCCAAGCCGGCACCGTTGACGAGACAGGCGATGTTTCCGTCGAGACCGATGTAGCTGAGGTTCGACTTGGAAGCTTCGACTTCGCGCGGGTCCTCCTCTTCGACATCACGGTAGGCTTGGACTTCCGGGTGACGGAAAAGGGCGTTGTCGTCGAAGTTGAACTTGGCGTCGAGGGCGACAACGTCGCCGCCTTTGGTGATGACGAGCGGATTCACTTCGACCATCGAGCAGTCGGAGGCGAGGAAGAGGCGGAAAAGGTTCGCGAAGAGTTTGCACGCCTGCCGCATCTGGCCCGGCGGGATTTCGAGAATTTTGGCGAGCTTGCGGGTCTGGTAAGGCTGGAGGCCAAGAAGCGGATCGATCGCCATGCGGACGATCTTGTCCGGCGAGTGCTCGGCGACAGACTCGATGTCTACGCCTCCCTCAGTGCTGGCCACGATGACCGGGGCAGAAATGGCTCGGTCGATGAGAATGGCGAAGTAAAGTTCGCGGGCAATTTCCACGGATTGGGAAACCAGAACCTTGCGAACGACACGGCCGTCGGGGCCGGTCTGGTGGGTGACGAGCGTCTGACCCAGCATCTTCTCCGCAATGTCGCGACACTGGCTGGCGGTTTTGCAGAGGTGAACGCCACCTTGGAAGCCATTCGTGAACGTGCCTTTTCCGCGTCCGCCGGCATGGATCTGGGCCTTGATGACGAGGTTGTTGGTGCCGAGCGAGCGGGCGATTTTTTCGGCTTCCTCGGGTGAGGAGGCGACACCGCCGGGCGAGTTGGCGACGCCGAATTTGTCGAGGAGTTCCTTGGCTTGGTATTCGTGGATGTTCATGCGTTCAACAGAAAAGCTGGAGGGTTATACGCCGGGCGGCGGCCGGCCTGCGATAGAAAAGTCGGTTGGTGTTTGGAAAGCTGCCCATGGTGCTCAGAAGGCGACATCGTGTTTGCGGCACCAATCCTGAGCGGCGCGGTTGCCGAGTTTGGCGGCGCGGATGTAGAGGGCTTTCGCGGCGGTGGGATCGGCCGTGAGCCCTCCGAGCCCCCGCTCCAGCGAGGAGGCATAAAAAAACGTGCAGGCGGCGTTGCCAGCATCCATTCCCTCGCGAAAAAGGGCGACAGCGAGCTCGGGATTCCTCTCGATGCCGGGCGCTCCCATCATGTGAAGCACGCCGAGATTTCCCCGGGCATCCATAAAACCTAGGGCCGAGGCGGACGAAAAAAGCTCGAAGGCACGGGCCGGGTCCGCAGCAAGAACGCCGGGGATGCCTTTGTTATAAAGATCGCCCAGATGGTTCATCGCCTCGGGCTGACCGGCGTCGGCCGCTTCCGTGATGAGCTGGATGGCGCGAATCTTGTCGGTCGGAATTCCCGCGCCGCGGAAATAGCACTCCCCAAGAAGGAATTTTCCCATCGGGTCGTCGGCATCCGCTGCTCGACGGAACCACACCACGGCCTCCGCAAGATCCGCGGAGCCAACCCCGCGACCACTGGCCAACATTTGACCGGCTTGGATCATCGAGCGGACGTGCCCGGCTTTTCCGGCATCCGAGAACAGCTTCAGGGCACCGGCCGGGTCGGTGTCGAAAAGCTGGCGCGCAAGGAGAAACTGGGCGAGCGGGATGCCACGGGAGGCGGCATTCTCGAGGGCCGGACGCATCGCCGCCTCACGGCCCGGAGACAGCGGATCATCCGACTCCGCCAGCGGTGCGAGCAGGAGGTCGATGGCCGGGCGGACTTCCGGACGGGCTGGATAAGACTTTGAAAGGGCCAGCAAGCTCGTCAGTCCGGCCGCGGGATCGTCCGAGCCCAGGCGCTGCGCGGCTTCGAATTCGGCGAGGAAGGGATCGGGCGTGGGAGTCGGGATTGGCGGCGTGGGTGGAGTGGGTTCGCTGACGACCACCGGAGCCGGCGCGATTTCTGTAATCGACGTTGGTGTCGGCTTGAGGGCAAAAAACGCCACGGTCGCACCGCCGATGAAAAGAACCGCCACGGCTCCCAAAGCCATCGGGAGGGCCGATCGTCGGCCTTCCGGCGGGCGTGGTGGAGGTGACGGCAGGACGACGGAGGGCGGGACCCGGGTGGCTGGGCGGGCATTTTCCGCGATGAGCGCAGAAACAAACGCACGGGGGGAGTCGGTGGTTGTATGGGGATCAAGGGCTTGGCGCAGCAGCGTGTTGGCCGCTTCGGAGAGACCCGGGATCGGGACCGGGGAACCGGCGACCGATCCGCCGCGAACACCGCCTAGAAGTTCGTAAGCCAGCGTGGCCAGGACAAAAACAAAACCTGCGCCGTGACGCCCGACGAAGGTTGCGTTTTCCTCGAGAAGGGAAAACGGGGATGTCACCAGCGTGGCATCGGCCAGTGCGGCCGACGCCGCCGATGGCCATCGCAAGGGCAGGAACTTGACGCCGACACGGGTCCATTCGCCAACGGGCTTCGCCACTTGCGCGCCGGGCAGGAAAACCTCATGCGCGCTCAGGTCCGGACAGGGCAAACCGCCGTGGAGAAGGGCCTCGAAGGCCTCGGCGAGGTCTTCGAGCACAGGAGCTGCCTCGGCGACGGGGATGCCGCGACGGGTCCTCATCCAATCCAGAAGCGTGGGTCCCCCCACCCGCTCAATTACGAGAAAGGCAACCGTCCCCACGTGCTCCAGAGAGTGGACTTTTTGAACGCCTGCTGCGGTCACCTTTTGGAGATCGAGAACCTGCTTTTCCAACGCGGTGAGAACCGCGGGATCGGCGAGACGTTCCAAAAGCAAAATCGTGACCTCATCCGACCGGCCAGTTTCCCGGGCGCGGAAAACCCTTCCCCACTCCCCGGCGGGCTCCTCCGCAAGAATGCAGAACCGCCCGGCAAACGTTTTGCCGACCGAAAGGTCATCCGGCGCGGCAACGGTGTCCATCACCTGCGTTTCGAAAGAATCGCCGGAAATAACCGGGGCGGCGGTTTGGGCCGGAGCGGCCCGGACGGCGGTGAGAGCGGCTTCGATTTCCGAACGCACCTCGGCGGGTGTCTGCGGGCGACCGGCCGGGTCTTTCGCCAGCATGCGGCGGAGGAGGGCGAGAACAGCCGGAGCCTGGGGTCCGAGCGACTCAATGGGCGGCTCGCGGTGAAGGTGCTGGCTCATCACCTGCGCGATGGACCCGCTGAAGGGTGCGCGTCCGGCGAGCATGTAATAGAGCGTGACACCCAGCGAGTAGATATCCGAGCGAACGTCGAGTTCGCGTTCTTCGAGTTGCTCGGGACTGGCAAAGTGGGGTGTTCCCAAAAAACCGCCCATGGTCAGGATGGCCGCCTCTTCATTGCCCCCGCCTGCCGCGTTTTTTGCGAGACCGAAGTCGATGACTTTGACGGTAAATTCCAGCTCATCCTCGCGAACGATCATGAGATTCGAGGGCTTGATATCGCGATGGACGAGTCCCTGTTTCTGGGCAGCACCGAGGGCGCGGGCGACCTGAAGCGTGATTTCGAGGGCCGTGGCAGGCGGGATGGCCCCGGCGCGCTTCATGAGGGATTCTACGGTTTCGCCGTCGACAAATTCCATCGCGTAGAAGCAATCCCCGCCCTCCTCGCCAAGGTGGAAGACCGCCGCGACATTCGGATGCCGGAGCGCCGCCGCCGCCCGGGCCTCGCGCAGGAACCGCTGGCGGGCGGTTTCGTTCTCAAGATACTGGGCATTGATGACCTTGAGCGCGACGAAGCAGCGCAGGTTCGTGTCGAAGGCCTTATAGGTAATGCCCATGGCTCCGCGCCCGAGTTCTTCGAGGGAACCATCCGCCCGGCGGGCGACCTCGTAATGTTGGAAGCGGACGGGATCGGACATGCGGGCAGGAAGGATGCCCCGATCCGCGCGCCGGGGCAAGCAAATGGCTTGTCGGGCGCGCCGGGCAAGCGGAGACTTTCCGGCATGCAGCAGGTGAAGGATACACTTCGCGCCACGGTTCGCATGGGCTACGACGGGCGCGTTCACAAACAGTTTCGCGGACCCAAGGCCGAAGAACGCTTTGCCAATGAGGTTCGCGTTCTCCGCTATCTCGAGACGCGCGGCTGTCCGTTCGTGCCCCGTCTTCTCGAGGCGGATCCGGAGCAATTGAAAATGGTGACCACGAGTTGCGGCAGCCGGGTCGAACACCTGGACGACGAACGCCGGGCCGAGCTTTTTCGTGAACTGGAGACCTACGGCGTCCGGCACGACGACCCCGAGACGCGCAATGTCACCTACCGGCAACAGGATGGTCGTTTTTGTCTCATCGACTTCGAATTCGCGACGATTCTGGAGGACAAGCCCGATGGCGAGTGAGGGCCTCCACCTCGCCTGGTCGGGGCATACCGATATCGGGCGGGTTCGAAAAAACAACGAAGACGCATTTCTCGGGCTGGCCATCGACGGCCACGAGGCACGCTATCTCGGGAAGATCGGCGAGTGGGAAAGTGAGGATGCGGATTTTGTCTTTGCGGTGAGTGATGGCATGGGCGGTGCGATGGCCGGGGAATTCGCAAGCCGGATCGCCGTCGAGAAAATCACGCGCCTGTTGCCGCCTCTGTTCAAACAAAATGCCAGCGGTTTTTCGGTGGGGTTTGCCGATGTTTTGGGAGAGCTGGTCACGGAGATTCACAAGGCCCTTCTCTACCTGGGTGCTTGTTACGAAGAATGCCATGGCATGGGAGCGACGCTGAGCCTCTGTTGGTTCCGACCCGGCTGGATGTACTTTGCCCACATCGGCGACAGCCGGATTTACTTTCTCCCATCCGGCGGCGGCATCAAACAGCTCAGCCAGGACGACACCTACGTCGGCTGGCTTTTCCGCACCGGCCAGCTCAACGAGCGCGAAGCGAAGACGCACCCGCGCCGGAACGTTCTTCAAAAAGCACTCGGTGCCGGGCACCAGTTCATCGACCCCCAACTCGGTGCCGTCGGTTGCGAGCCCGGCGACCGGTTTCTGCTCTGTACGGACGGGGTGACGGATGCTGTCTTTGATGCCCAACTGGCAGAGCTTCTCGAAGGTCCGGATTCGCCCGCGCAGAACCTCGTTCGGGAAGCGGTCGCCCGCTCCGGTCGCGACAACACCACGGCACTTCTCGTCGAGATACGCGCGGAGGCGAGCTGCTTGCGTTAACGATCACGTCGGCTCGCGATCTTTTGTTGGAGTCGGATTTGATTTTCTGCGGGAGGCATGGGAAGGAAGATGATGCGATTTGGATTTTCGGCCCTGCGGGGAGCGGTGGCGGCCCTGCTTGGTTTGTGTTTTGCGGGATGTGCATCGGTTTCGGTGACGCGCGATGAGTTTTCGAGACGTCCGCCACTCCAAACGCCCTCCAAGATTTACGTGAAGCCGTTCGCATTTGAAGGCGCCGTGCTCCGTGTGGATCGCGAGGCCGAAGTGCTCGCGGCGTTTCAGCAGGATTTCTCCAACCGCTTTGCCGCCGGTTTGCAGGAACGGCTTTCCCAAAGCGTGGCCCCGTCCGAGGTTTTCACCGGCAGCCGGCCTCCGACGAGCAAAGGCGCGTGGTTGCTCGAGGGAAACTTTGTTCGCCTGAACCAAGGCAGCCGGGCTTTGCGGACATTGTTTGGATTTGGTCTGGGTGGAACGAAGATCGAGACGGAAGTTCGCATTTTTAAACTTCCGATAACCTCAAAATCCCGGCCCGTCGGGCTGATTTCGACAAGTGGGGGAACGAATGCCGAGCCCGGCGGATTGGTCTCCCCGCCATTGACAGCCCCCCTCCGCCTCCTGGCGCAGTCCGGTCAGGGTCTGAATCGCGATGCGGCCCGTACGGCCCGCATGATTACCGCCGCGATTCAGGAGGAGTTGCTAAGAAACGGACAATCGGTCTCCGGAGAAAAGGTGCTCCGGGCCAAGCGTCCCAAACCCGCGGCAGAATAGTGGAAAGGCTTAACGACCTTCCACAACCATCAAGAGCGGAAGATACTGACGCACACGGTTGGATTCGGTGAGATCGACCGGGGTATTCAGCGGATCCCGGGAATCGAAGCTGACGAACCAACTGATCCGCTGTCCGTTTCGGGCCGAGAAGACTCCAGCTTGAATGACATATTCGCCCGGCTCCGGGATCGCGAATTCAAAACGACCATCCGAATTGGTCGTCGAAATCTCCATGGGATCGGGAAGCCCGCTGGCAAAGTGAACGACCAAGGATTCTCCGGAAAGTCCGGCCGCCCGGGCCGTCGCGTCGCGTTCGGCGAGAAACTCTTCGATCTGTCGTCTCGGATAGAGACGCACTTTGACATTCGGAGGCGACATCCGTTTTCCTGAGGTATCACGTACAATCAGCCGTCCACGGACGACATCCTCAGGAGCGACTTCACTGGCAGCAAAGAGCACCTTGTTGTATTCGGATTGCCATCGGGTGCTTTCGGCCTCCGCCGAAGCGACCCGGTCCTTCAGGACGGCGACCTCTTGTTGGAGGGCGACGCTCAAAAAGCCCAATGGAATAGCCGTTACAAGCACCACAGTGGCAATCGCCCAAGGAATCCAATTGATCGACCGTGTGGAGGAAAAACGCCCCTCGCGTTCTGTTTCGACAAGCGGCGTTCCCCGGCGACGGGAATAGTCCGGGATCGTCCGCATGAATTCGCGGATCGGCACCCATTTTTCCGTCGCGGAGTCCAAACAAAGATCTCCCTCCTTGAGGTGGCCGGTCTCTAACAGCGAAGGGAGTTGAAGCAGGGAATACTCCGCCAAGGTTTTTCCATCGCGGGAAATATTGACACGAGCCTGCTTTTTCTTTGGTGCGGTGCTCATTGGCTGGAACTAAAAGATATCCTTGCCACCGATCAAAAGCTGCCGGAGGTGATGAAGAGTCGCTAGTTGCACAGCGGATGAATACTCGAAATTCCGCCGACTGCAAATGGCGGCATTGGACGATTCCAGTGCCCGGCGGAATCAGGCCTTTTCGACCTGCCAGTATTCGAGGTCCACGGGTGTGTCGCGACCGAAAATGCTCACAGAAACGCGGAGCTTGCCGCGTTCGGGGTCGATTTCCTCGACGATACCATTTTGGTTTTGGAACGGACCGTCTGCGACCTTGACCTTGTCGCCGACTTCGAAGCTGATCTTCGGCTTGACGGTGTCTTCGCGTTCGCGGACTTGGGCGAGAAGACCGTCGACTTCCTTTTTGCGCATCGGAATCGGGCGGTCTTTCGTGCCGGCAAAGCCCAGCACGCCTGTGGTGTCCTTGATGAAATACCACGTTTTCTCGACGAGTTGATTGCTCTCGTCGAGGAGGTGCATGTTGACGATGAGGTAACCCGGAAAGAACTTGCGAGTGGTCTCGGTCTTTTTGCCGCGTTTGATTTCCTGAACGCGCTCCGTCGGAATGAGAACCTCGAAGACGAGATCCGACATTTCCTCGGTCTGAATGCGGCGAACGATGTTGTCATGCACCTTCTGCTCCTGACCGGAGAGAACATGAACGACAAACCACTGGTCTTTCGGAGCTAGTGCCATGAGAAATTGAAAAGGGGGAAAAATTCAGGGGTGTGTAAGGAACCCCACAATATTGATGAGAATGAAGTCGAAGAAGGCAATGTAGCCGCCAAGAATAAGCATCGCCACCAGAACCACGACGGTGGAATCCGAGAGTTCCTTGAACCGTCGGAATCCCTTTTCGTTCGGGTCCCAGGGCCACTGGGCTTTCCCCAGTTCGACCCGGACTTCGGCGATGAATTTGCGGACTTTCTTAAACATCTGTGCGTTCTCCGGAGAGATCCACAG
>CAZEYT010000033.1:0-31142 GCA_964516295.1 uncultured Chthoniobacterales bacterium
GTTGCGGCCCTTTGTGCGAGCTTCGGAACGGTGCTGGCCTGCTCGGCGGTTCTTTATGCCCAGAACGCAACCAGCGAGGTAGAGGCCTTCAATTCGTTCGGCAGCACTTTTGGCAACAACGGCGCACCGGGCAGCGGGCCAGGCGGTGGACCTCCCCCGGGAAGCGGCACACAGCCCAATCCCTCGCCAACACCCGAAACCATCGAGGCAAAGTTTACAGTTGCCGCACAGGGGAAGCAGATCAAATTTGACTGCGCATCCTGTCATTGGCTGGAGGTTCATGTGGACAATCGCAAACTCAATTTCGAAGAGACCATCACTCTCAAGAAGGGCAAGGCCTACGAAGTCACGGTAAAAGACAATCCGCAAACCTCCCAGACACCGCCGCAAGGATCCACGCCCCCTGAGAGCGACACCCAGACCTACACCGTGTGGCCCATTCCCGCTGACAACCAGACCATCACCCCGATCCCCTCGGAAAATTCAGGCGATCCCCCAAAGGCATTCCTCGTCCAAAAAGATCAGGTCCTTCAATACCTCATCGACAATTCCGAGGGGCTTCTTTCCGAGAATAAGCCTTGGCCCAAAAACCCATCGGACGAACCTATGAACAAGAAGGCCCGCCTTCTGCCTGTTCAGGTCATCACAATCAACACCTTCATTCCGCACAACAACGTGGATGATCCGGGAAATATGAATCCCTTTGGCGACGACCATGTTTTTGGTGGTGATAATAGGTTGTCTGGCACTCCTGCCAGAGCAACGTGGAATAAAGATGGGTCACGTCGCACGCAGCAACGATTCAACGTCATCCCGTTTAGAAATATGGGAGATGCGGACGGTCTTGAAGATAACGCATACAATGATTCCAGCCCGACTGGCCCCAAAAACTCGTTTGTTCTGAATTATGTCGGAACTACCCGTAAGTATGAGAAATCAAGCTCCCTCGATTCGTCGGGAAATCTAACACCAGCGGCTCTAGCCGATACACACAAAGCAGACGGCACGCTGATGGTGGGCGAGGATACTGCGAGCAATAGCGGAATGAAGGTAGAGCCTGAGTGGCTTGGAGATCGAAAAATCAAAATCAAATGCACCGTGAGTGTAGGCAACCCGCTTGCTCCTGCAGTTTTTGAAAATGAAATCGACTATGTGTTTGACATCATCATCGACTACACAAATGCGAGTGCGACCTATTCTTTGTCCGGGAAGCGAAACAAGTTCCCCGCCTACGAGATTTATATCGGGAACAAGCGCATTCATGAGCACGACCCTCTTGCAACAGGCAACGGGCTAACTGATTTGTTTGGTCGTGGCGATCCTATAACGTCAGTTGTAAACGCACCTTTGCCATGAACTTAAAGGCAATTCTAATCGGAATAATGTTGTTTAGCGTGGGGCTTTGTTTTGGGCAACCGAATCAAAAACTAACTCTCAGCGACATAAAAAGTATGGAAGCTAAGGATCGGGCGCGCTTTTTGATGACACTGACACCAGCTCAGTTGTCCAATCCAAATGATTTTCTCGATGCTTTGACCCAAGGCATAACCGACAGTGATGCATCTGTTAGGTTGGCGGCCGCAGGCAAAGCAGCCTACGCAATGGTTGGTCTGCAACAAATGAAGAAGCAGGGGCAAACTATGCCAGTTAAACTTGAAGCATTCACTGCATTCCAGAATTCTCTTGTTGGCGCTCTAAGCGATCCAAATGCTGAAACGCGCAGCGCTTCTGCAGGCGCGCTGATTTACAGCGATGCGCCGAATAGATCGATTGAATCGGCATTGGTCGGTTATCTCAGCAATGAGCCCGATTCTCTGTTGCGTATCTCAGTAGCAAAAGAGATGCACAAAGCAGGATACTCGTCATCGGTCATAGACGCGCAAATATTGAAGGGATTGAAAAATCCCGACAGCCAAGTCAGAATGGAAGCGGCTCGTGCAGCCGGAGTTGCAAAGGTTGCTGGCGCTTTGCCTAAGCTCGCGCTTCTCCTGAATGACAAAGAAATGGTAAGGGGTCATATTGTTGCGGCCATCGCCGCTTACGGCTCTGAGGCAAAACCGTACGTTGCCCAGCTTGAGGCTATGCTTGCCAGCGGTGAAGTTGGCGGAACCTTGGTTAGCGATTTGATGAGTGCCATTGACTCGATTAAAAACCCTCAACCGCAAGCACCTGATCCGGCTCAAATCAAGCCTGTGTCATTGGCGGACGTGTCCACTACGACGCCGACGTTGCCGACAACCGAACTGGCACCGCGTGCATCAAATGTAACTGCGCCGGTCCAGCAGCCCAAGGTGACAGATGCATCGACGATTGAGGCCGAAAAGAAATCCCCGTCTGACTTCCCAATCGTGCCGCTGGTAATCGTGGCAGCGGTGATTTTGGGAATAGCGATCTACGTCCTTCGACGGAAGTCATCGTAAAACGCGACCTGTTGTTCTGTCAAAGGTATTGGAACCAATCAACCCATGAGCCGACCAACAGCGTTGAGCGTGCCAACCTCTTTTAGAGTTGAAGTTCAAGAAAGCTTCTCGGCTGCGAACCGCCCGCTTTGGCGGAGGACTTTCGCCGCTCCCGGCCGCCCTGCGCTTCTAAACGATGAGGGGGGCTGAAGCAGTGACCTGCCGCCGTGTTTTTATGGACTAAAGATTGCCTAAGTCTGACGGAACATGCCAACCCCATGAATTGCCGTTCAAAGAACATGCTGTCGGTTGCGGCCCTTTGTGCGAGCTTCGGAACGGTGCTGGCCTGCTCGGCGGTTCTTTATGCCCAGAACGCAACCAGCGAGGTAGAGGCCTTCAATTCGTTCGGCAGCACTTTTGGCAACAACGGCGCACCGGGCAGCGGGCCAGGCGGTGGACCTCCCCCGGGAAGCGGCACACAGCCCAATCCCTCGCCAACACCCGAAACCATCGAGGCAAAGTTTACAGTTGCCGCACAGGGGAAGCAGATCAAATTTGACTGCGCATCCTGTCATTGGCTGGAGGTTCATGTGGACAATCGCAAACTCAATTTCGAAGAGACCATCACTCTCAAGAAGGGCAAGGCCTACGAAGTCACGGTAAAAGACAATCCGCAAACCTCCCAGACACCGCCGCAAGGATCCACGCCCCCTGAGAGCGACACCCAGACCTACACCGTGTGGCCCATTCCCGCTGACAACCAGACCATCACCCCGATCCCCTCGGAAAATTCAGGCGATCCCCCAAAGGCATTCCTCGTCCAAAAAGATCAGGTCCTTCAATACCTCATCGACAATTCCGCGGGGCTTCTTGCCGAGAATAAGCCTTGGCCCAAAACCTCGTCGGACGAACCTATGAACAAGAAGGCCCGCCTTCTGCCTATAGACATAGACTTCGTTCACCCGGCCACTGGGGAGATGAACGAAAGCCGTGAATCCTCCGAAGGGGGTTATATCCCGATCAAGCGCAACGAGCAAACCCCGGTCACCAAATTGAAACTCCACAAGCTGGAGGGCATGGAGAACGCGGAATTCAAACTAGTGTTCAGTTCCAACAAGATCAAGTTGTGGAAGCAGCTCAGTAACGGCGTGTTTAGTGGAGCGGTCACGACCAACAGCACGAAGTTTCCCGCAAATCAGGACACCGAAATATTCGTGGAAGGCGTGACCAAGAGCGATGCCGTCAAGGATGTTGAGGTTGGCATGAAGGTGGTCATCGGTTCAACGGAATCCTTGCCTGTGCCAGTGAAATTGACCGTGCTCGAAGCTGAAATTGACTTCCAAGTAAAATTTTGGATTCGCGAAGACTGGGTTGATGTTCCCTTCCATCCAATAAACAATCTTCTAAATGATCGCATCGCTGGTGGCGATGATCGTGATGGCAGCACTTCGCCAACCGCTTCATACCGGGTAACACAGAAAGTAACCCTGATTCCCATTCAAGATTTAGACCTTGATGGGATTAAAGACGGGAGCAACCAAAATTTACCCGGAACATCAACTTTATACACTAAGGCAGCGTCTGTTCCACATCCCACTGATCCCTACTCTACGAGCAATAAGCTGTTGCCGAGCGCGACACCCGCTGTATCAGGATCTCCAGATACGTCGAATATGAAGATTGATCCGCGAACACGCTCCAATGACAAAAAGGCAACAGTTCGATTCCACGGAAAAGCTAATGATCCGTTGATTCTGTTTTCGTTTAACATTGATTGGGACATTGATGTTACAGTTGATTCCACAGACCCGCTGACTCCCAAGTTTGAGGTGACCGGATGGCATGACAACTATCCAGCAATTGAGATCGATATGACTGACTCAAATGGTCCAAGGGTTCCTGCTTATGAATGGCTTCATCCGCTCCCAAGCAATCTTTGGGCTCTTGGCGACGGAAATCGCATTGATGTCCCAGCCGAAACCGAAGGAGAGATACCATGATTAGAAAATGTTTGATTTTGCTACTAATTAACGTCGAAGTGTTGCTGATGAGCGCATGGGCTATTGACGCCGACGCCGTGCGAAAGTCACTTAGAAGTAATGACGCCGCCTTCCAAAGGCAGGCCCTAAAGCTGTTGGCCGAAGACGTCCAAAGTGCAATATCTGGAGCGCCTGGCCAGTCAACTTCAGAAATACTTGCGCCGGCACGCCAGCGCATGGCACCGTTTAAAACGGAAATACTCGCCCTAACAAGCTCCTCTGACCCAAAAGTCAGGGCAATGGTTGCATACCTTCTTCCTCTAATTCCACAGGGCCAAGAAGTTGATCAAGCACTGGTGAAGTTGGTAGACGATCCAGACAAAGAGGTCACAGCTACAGCCGTGGCTTCGCTCGCGGCCGTTCCTCAATTATCGAAAGAGTCAAGAAGTGCGGTTATCAAAGTGATTGAAGAAAAACCCAGCGTGACCGCTTTACGTTTTGCTACGGAGGTCGCGTTGAAAAACCAAATGGATGAAGTAATCCCATTACTTGCCAGCGCACTTAATGACCAGAATCCGACGATGCAGATTGAAGCGGCAAAATCCTTGGCAAGATTTAAAAGTAAGGCCAAGGGGCAACTTGATGTTTTGAAGCAGGTCGCAGCCCAATCCGAGAATGACGCAGTAAAGACGGCTGTGAAGAGTGCGATTCAAGAGATCAAGTAGCGGCTTTGATCAACCTTGCAAATTCACACATCCATTGCTGCCCCTGTCGATCGCGTCTTTGATTTAGCGCGATCTGTTGATGCACACTTGGCCTCAACGGGCTTATCAGCGGAACGCGTAGTTCATGGCAGACAAGTAGGACTTTTGGAAATGGATGAAGAAATCACTTGGGAGGGAGTGCATTTTGGCATTCGACAACGTCTTGCTGTAAAAATCGTTGATCTAAAAAAGCCGCATTTTTTTCGTGACACTATGACCAAGGGAGCTTTTTCAAGCTTTACTCACTCTCATTGTTTTCGTGTCGAGAATGGAGTAACGATTATGAATGACATAATTGATTACAAGGTTCCATTTGGGATCGTAGGAAGAATTTTTGATTGGCTCGTTTTATCAAACTACCTGCAAAGATTTATCGAAGACAGAAATCGGTTCCTAAAAGAAACAGCGGAATCTGACCGATGGAAACGCTTTCTCCAAATGCCTTAACAACTGGCAACAAATGACCCACGAGCCAACCAATAGCGAAGAGACGTTCCAACCATAGTAACATATGTGCCAAATGGAGAGTAGGCGGGCGAGCAAGCTTCCTTCTACTGACGCTCGGCCATGGGCGGAACGGCGTTGGATTATTCAATTGAACGAGCCAATGGCCGGATTGACTCGCTCGCTCCCGCTCGTCTTACCGTTACGGGCTCCCTCCAGCAGTCTCCCCCAAGCCTTCCCATGCTCCGGTGGTCTCCTATTCCACCACAGTTCCCACCAACCTGCGGGCCGCTGAGCGGAATGTTTCACCGGATGATCCTTATGAAAACGAGTAAGGCTCGCGACTTGCTCACGCTGTGTATGAAAAAACTAAAGATTCTCAGCAGCAGCGACAAGTCCAATACATTTATACGAAAGCGCGCTGTTTTCTTGATGGGACGCTGAGCCCGGAGGTGATGTTCGGGTGCGGAGGAGATCGCGCGTTTCTCGTCAAACACAGCCTGACCCTTGCCGGTTTCCTGGCCGCCGTGCGCGAGGGCGACGAGGCATCAGTTTTGAAGTTTGTAAAATCCGGTTAGCCCGGACGCTGAGCCAGCAAGGCGAGGCGCGGCCACCACCAGACGACCTTCCCGTCCTCCGTCGTCAACCCGAAGGCCTGCACCGCCTCGGCGGGGGCTGTGTCGATCAGATGCATCACCTGTTCACGATTCTCCGGCGACGTTGCCGCGGTCTCAAAATACCAGTTCAGGTCCGGTTGCTTGAACGGCGTGGTGCCGCACTGAAGAACGTGGAGTCCGGCGCTCTCACATCGGGCGCTCCAAGCGGATGGCGAGAGAAAGCGGCCGTGACTCGGATCGCGGAGCTTCTCGATCTGGTGAAGCCATTCCTCGGCGACCGGCTGCCCGTCGGGCACGCTGCCATCGATCAACAAGAACACTCCCCTCGGGCGAAGAACCCGGGCGGTCTCGCGGAGGAATGCCTCGGGGTCGCTGAAATGGTGGGCGGCCACCCGACAGGTCACGAGATCGAACGACGCGTCCGGATAGGGGAAACGTTCCGCTTCGTGAAGCACGGTTGAGATTGTCAGGCCGCGCGCGTGGGCCAGTTCGCGCGCGCGATCGAGCATGGCCGCCGACAGGTCGCCGGCCGTAACGGTCCATCCGTTTGCGGCGAGAAAGGCCGCCGTATGCCCGCCGCCTGTCGCCACATCCAGCGCCGGTCGTCCGTGGCCCTCAACAAACGCGCCAAGCGCTTCGGCAATGTCGGTGGTCTCCGCAAGAATATGGGACGTGCCATAGTTTTTGCTTTGGCGGTCAAATTGGTCGCGGGCGGCCTGCTGGCGTTCATCGAGTGACATCGGTCCATCCAATCGCGCCCCGTTCGCGCTGCCAATCGAAAACCCGCACTTTCCCAGCCGGTGTGGTTGTGCGTGAATGAGGCATGGACGAATGCGATTTTGTCGTGGTCGGCGGCGGCAGCGCCGGGTATGCGGCGGCCCGTACGGCGGTGCTCGCCGGCTTGCGAACCGCAGTGATCGAAGGCGGTCGCGAGGTCGGCGGGCTTTGCATCCTTCGTGGCTGCATGCCAAGCAAAACCCTGCTGGAGTCATCGCACCGCTTCCGCGTCCTGGAACGGGCCGGAGAATTCGGACTGCGCGCGGAAGCCATCGGATTCGATGTTCCCGAGATCGTCGCCCGAAAACGCCGTCTCATTGGCGAGTTTGCGGACTACCGCCGGGATCAACTGACCTCGGGAAAATTCGAGTTCATCCGCGGCCGCGCGGCGTTTGAGAATCCCAACGAAGTGACGGTCGAGCTCCTCGGGGGTGGGACACGAAGCGTCCGCTCCAAGACCTTTCTGCTGTCCACCGGCTCGGTCATTTCGCGGCCGCCGATTCCGGGACTGGATGAGATTCCCGCTCTGGACAGCGACGAGATTTTGGAGCTCGAGCGTCTGCCGTCTTCTCTGATCGTGCTCGGGGCCGGCCCCGTGGCTTTGGAAATGGCCTCCTATGCCGCCGCGCTTCGCACCCGCGTGACGATCATCCAAAGGAGTCCGCAGATCCTCAGTGGAAGCGATCCCGACTGTGCCGCGGCTCTGGCGAATGCGATGCGCGCCGAGGGCATCGAGATCTTTGCCAGAACGAAAATCCATCGCTTGGAAAAGACCGCCTCCGGCGTGCGGGCGGTCTTTGAATTCGAAGGGACCGAGCACACGGTCGAAGCCGAGGCCATTCTCAACGCCCTCGGCCGGGAGCCGGCCACGGCCGGTTTCGAGGCGCTGGATCTGCGCTACGCCGGACGCCGCGTCGAAGTCGCTCCCACGCAGCAAACGTCCCGGCCGAACATTTTTGCCGCGGGTGATCTCTGTGGCCCGCTTGAGGTCGTTCACACCGCCATTCAACAAGGCGAAGTCGCCGCTCGAAATGCCGCCCGTTGGATCCGGGGTGAAGCGGACGGTTGGGAAGAAATCGACCACCGGCTCAAGCTTCTCGCCGTCTTCTCCGAGCCTCAATTTGCCACGGTCGGAGCCACCGAACGCGAACTCCACGATCAGGGCATCCCCTTTCGAACGGCCTCGTATCCGTTCGCCGACCATGGAAAATCCATCGTCATGGGCGAGACGGCGGGATTTGTGAAACTGACTGTCCACGCCGCGACCGGCGAGATCGTTGGCGGCAGCGTCGTCGGACCGGAGGCCTCGGAGTTGATTCATGAAGTGGTCGTGGCGATGCATTTTCGGGCCACCGCCCGCCAGTTTCTCTCGATTCCGCATTATCACCCGACCCTCTCGGAAATCTGGACTTACCCGGCGGAAGAATTGGCCGATGCCGGAGATTGACCTCCTGCGTGGGATGTTTACTTTGGTCAAACCACAGCCATGAATTTGAACAATCTGACCAGCTTTTCCCCTGAACCCTCGTCCGCCAAAAACATTCTTGCCGGTGACGTCGAAGTTACCGGGACACTGAAATTCGAAAACGAGTTGATCTTTGACGGTCGGCTCGACGGTGAGATCATCTCCGAAGGCGTGCTCACGCTTGGAAAAAATGCCCAGGTCAAAGGCGAGATCATGACGAAAGCCGTGACCGTCCATGGCACCGTGAATGGCAACATCACCGTCACCGAGAAATGCGAACTCAAGGCCAGTTCGCAGCTCAATGGCGATCTCAAGGCGATGCGGATTATCATCGAAGAAGGAGCGACCTTCATCGGTAAATCCGAGGTCACTCCGGCCAAGGCTTCCCCGTCCGCCCGAGCAGTGACGCCGGCCGCGGAGCCGACCCGCAAATCGCAGGCTGCCGAGTCGGCGGCCTGAGCCGTCGATGTTCTCGGGCACGAAGAAAAAGCCGTTTCAGTGTCCGAAGTGCGCGTTTGTCCAGCTGGAGCCGCCGCACCTCATCTCGACGTATTGTCGCGCTTGCGGGGATTACTATGAAGTCCCGCGGGTCTCCGGCGCCTCCAAGCCGTCGGTTCTTCCCGGCCTGCCGCTGACAAAGCAAAGTAGGCGAGATGTCGTTTGCCACCGCTGCGGCACGACCCACTCGACCTCGCGCAAGACGCGGATCACGATGTGTCCGGGATGCAATGCCTCCATCTCGCTCGAGGATGAGGAATTTCTCGGCCCTGCTTCCCGCCCGGTGGACACCCGCGGGCACCTCCACGTCGGCCCCCAAGGCTGTCTCACCAGCTCGTGGATTATCTGCGGCACGGCGCGCATCGAGGGACGTGTCTCCGGCAAGCTGCTTGGAGAAGGGGAGGTTGTCCTCGCGGCCCGGCAACTGCTCGTCTGCCATGTGACGGCGCCGTCGGTGGTGATCGACAAACACGCCCGCACATCCCTCCCGGTGCCGGTTTGCTCGGATGCACTCATTGTTCGTGGCCACCTCGCCGCGCCGATCCGTTGCCGGGGGCGCGTCCATGTTATGCGGGGCGGACGCCTCACCGGCGAAGTGCATGCCCGTTCCGTCGCCGTGGAACGCGGCGGCGTTCTGGAAGGCGATTGCTTTGTCGATCCGGGACAGCCGGAAGAACTGGCGCAGGAGATTCTCGAGCTCCGTCAGCGACGGGCCTTCAGTCCGCTCATGCCCGGCGATCCCAGTCTCGCGACCTGATCAGGGTGTCGGCGCGAGTTTCTCGAGGCGTTCCAACTGCGCGCCGGCGAGCCGGGCCACGGTGGAATCCGGATGCGCCGACTGCAGGGCTTCCAAAACACGACGGGCCTCCTCCCTCCGGAAGTCCCGGAGAAAGATCTCCGCTTCGCTGTAGGCGGCGAAGGGGGCAGCGTAGGATTTCGGGTAGCGCTCGATGACCTCGCGATAGGCCGCCATTGCTTCCTCGGCTTTTCCCTCGGCGTCGAGGTTTTGTCCGACACCGAACAGGGCACCGCCGGCGAGCGGATGGTTGGGGAAAACGTCCAGAAACTTGCGAAAGGTCGCCGTGGATTCCTGAAGCGTGCCGTTCGTCCGCTGCACATCCGCCAGACGGAAATAGGCGTCCGCCGCGGGCATCGAACGGGGATACTTTTCGATGACGGCCGACCACGCCGCGGCGTCGTTGGCCTCGGCCAACATCTTGCGGGCCGCGGCATCCGTCGCCGATGACGAAAGATACCATCCGCCAATGGCGAGGCCGATCAGGATCAACGCGGCGGCACCGCCGAGGATCTTGGTTTTGTGACGGTGCCAGAAGAGCTCCCATTCGAGCTCATCAGTTTCGAGGACGGGACCTTCGGGCGTCGGGGATTTAGGGTCGGCCATGGGAAAAATCAGCCTCCCACCTCGGCGCGGGCGGCCTCGGCCAGGGCGGTGCTCAGATAACGTTCACCGGTCGAGCAGGCGACCGTAACAATCAATTTCCCGGCGTTTTCGGGACGCTTGGCGAGCTCGATGGCCGCGTGGACATTGGCCCCGGAACTGATGCCGGCGAGAATGCCCTCTTCCTTGGCGAGTCGGCGGGCCATCGCAAAGGCATCGTCATTGCTTACCTGAACACACTCGGTGATCTGGGCTTCACCGTCCGCTCCCTTGAGATGGAGGTTGTTCGGAACAAATCCCGCGCCGGTGCCTTGGATCTTGTGCGGACCGGGTTTCACCGGCTGACCGGCAAGCGTCTGGGAAATGACCGGGGAGTCTTTTGGCTCAACGGCGATCGCTTGGAAGGACGGCTTGCGTTTCTTGATGACTTCCACACAGCCGGAGATCGTTCCGCCGGTTCCCACGGCCGAAACAAGGATGTCGACCTTCCCGTCGGTATCTTCCCAAATCTCCTCGGCGGTCGTCTTTTGATGGATTTCCGGGTTGGCTGGATTGTTGAATTGCTGCGGCATCCACGCGCCGGGGGTTTCTTGGACGATCGATTCAGCGCGCGCGATGGCTCCTTTCATTCCCTCGGCTCCCGGGGTGAGGACGAGCTTGGCTCCCAGCATGGCGAGAAGAGTCCGGCGCTCGACGCTCATCGTTTCGGGCATCGTGAGGATGAGTTTGTAGCCCTTCGCGGCGGCGACAAATGCCAGAGCGATGCCGGTGTTTCCGCTGGTGGGTTCGACAATGACCGTGTCGGGCTTGAGGAGACCCTTCTTCTCAGCGTCTTCGATCATGGCCATGCCAATGCGGTCCTTGACGCTTCCGAGCGGGTTGAAAAATTCGCACTTCACCGCAATGGTTGCGGGAAGTCCGGCGGTGATCCGATTCAGCTTTACGAGCGGCGTGTGGCCGACCGTCTCGACGATGTTGTTGTAGATTTTGCCCATGGGAGACAAGGATTGAACGGTCGAAGCTACACAGCCGCCCCGCGGCCCGCAACGCGATTTTCCGCACCCGGGCGCCGGAGGGCGCGAATTTACAGCGGCCTTCGCGGCTGATACACAGGAGGGCACCCCGCCGGTGTTCGTTCCGGACGGAAGGCTATCTGATGGAGACCATTTTTCACACGCTTTCGCCGATCTTGCTCATTGTGGCGCTTGGCTTCGGGCTGGCCCGCATTCGTTTTCTCGGGGGCGAGTTTATGGCGGACCTCAACAAACTCGCTTTCTGGATCGCCCTGCCGGCCCTGTTGTTTCGGTCGGTCGCGCATGCCGAACGTCCGGGCCCGCAAACGCTTCATCTTTTCGGGCTGATGGTTCTGGTGACATTGATCGGGGCCGGCGCGGGCTGGCTGGCGGCGATTCTGCTCCGACAGCCGCGCGCAGCGCATGGAACGCTTTCCCAGGCGGCCTTCCGCGGGAATCTGGCCTATGTCGGCATTCCGGTCCTGTCCTACGTAGTGGCCGACGCCGCCAGCAGACGCGAAACGTTCGCCTCGGCGGTGATCGTGATGACCGCCCTCATGGCCGTTTATAATATCCTGGCGGTTCTCGTGCTTCAGGCCAGTCAGCATCAATTTTCCTGGAAAAGCCTCGGACCGGCACTAAAGACGATTGTCACGAATCCGCTTTTGCTCGCGGGTCTGGCCGGGCTCCCGCTCGGGCTCACGCAGACACCGCTGCCCTTGTTTTTGGATCGGACTCTGGAGGCGCTCGGCGGTGCGGCGGTGCCGATTGCGCTTCTGTGCATCGGCGGAGCGCTGGCAACGCCGGGAGCCCGTGCGCCCCGGACGGCGGTTTTTTCGGCCGCGCTTCTGAAAACCGCCGCCCTGCCCGCTTTGGTCTGGTTTCTGGCACCGGTTTTTCAATTGCACGCGGCGGAATTTCAGGTCGCACTCGTCCTGGCCGCCTCGCCGACGGCGGCCGCATCGTATGTCATGGCCGTGCAAATGCAGGGCGACGAGGCGCTGGCCGGACGGGCGATTGTGCTGAGCACCTTGCTGGCCGGGGTCTCGTTGCCGGTCGTTTTGTGGCTCTCGAAAGTTCCTCTGCCTCAGTGAAAATCATGCGAGGCCGTGGCGGGCCACTCGCGCCCGTCGTGAAGCCGTGAAACTCTCGCCGCCTGCACATGCGCCGTCCCCTCGCGGAGTTGCAAACGGCCGCCGATGCGCAAGAACCGTTCCTGCGTTACCAGCAGCCGGTGGCGCTCGAAAAAGCCGGGCAGGAGGATGGCATTGGCGATGCCGGTTTCGTCTTCGAGGCTGAGAAAAACCACGCCCTTGCCGGTACCCGGCCGCTGCCGACAGATGACCATGCCGGCGATTTCGACCTGTGAGCCGTCGGCCAAATCGAAAAGCCCCGCGGCGGGAACGATGTCGCCAAGGCTCTCCCGCATCAACGCCATCGGATGCGGGCCGGTGGTCACGCCGGTGCCGGAGTAGTCCGCCTGCAATCGTGCGGAGGGATCCATCGCAGGCAGCGGCCCCGCGGCCTCCGGCGCGAAGAGGGGGAGTTCATCGAATGTGGCGGGAGCCTCGACTTTCCAGAGCCCGTCGCGACGGTGGGCGACGAGTCCGTTGAGCGCGCCGATTCTGGCGAGGGTCCGGAGAACGGGTTTTTCCATGGGCACGCGGCGGCGAAAATCCTCCAGCGAATCAAACGCCCGCCGCCTGCGCTCCGCAACCAGCCGGTCGGCTGTCTTTTGTTCCAACCCGCGCACCAGACAAAATCCGAGCCGGAGCGTCGTGTCGTCCTCGACCGTACATGGCCAGTCCGACTCGCTCACCAACACCGGCCGCACACGGAGGCCGCGCGATTTGGCATCCCGCACCAACGTGGCGGAACTGTAAAAGCCCATCGGCTGATTGTTGAGAAGCCCGCAATAGAACTCCACCGTCCGATGCACCTTGAGCCAGCAGCTCGCATAGGCGATGAGCGCAAAGCTGATCGCATGGCTCTCGGGAAATCCATAGACTGCGAACGATTGCACCGAGGCCACAATGCGGTCGCACACATCCGACGCGACGCCGCGCGTGCGCATGCCCTCGCGGAGTTTCACGCACACTTTTTCCATGCGTTCCTGCGAACGGTGGAAGCTCAGCGCGCGCCGCAATTCCTCGGCTTCGCTCCCGCTGAAATCCGCCATCACCATCGCTATTTTTAAGAGCTGTTCCTGAAAAAGCGGAATGCCCAGCGTTCGCTCGAGCACGGGTTTCAGGCGGTCATCAAAATACGTCACGGGCTCCAGGCCGTCGCGCCGGGCGAGGTAGGGATGCACCATCTGGCCCTGCACCGGACCGGGGCGGATGAGTGCGACTTCGACGACGACATCATAGAAACACCGCGGCTTCAATCGCGGCAGCGTCGCCATCTGGGCACGGCTCTCAACCTGGAATGTTCCGATCGTGTCGGCTTTTTGGAGCAATTCATAAGTACCGGGATCGTCTTTCGGAATGGTGGAGAGTTCCACCGGCCGCCCGCGTTCGCGGCAAAGTTCCAGCGTGTCCTGGAGCGACGCCATCATGCCGAGGCCGAGGAGGTCCACTTTGATAATCCCGAGATCTTCGCAATCGTCCTTGTCCCACTGGGCGACGACCCGGCCGGGCATGGTGGCATTTTCGAGCGGGACGATCGAGGAAAGCTCATGCTGACAAATAATCATGCCGCCGGAATGCTGACCCAGGTGGCGCGGGAGCCCATGAATCTGCCGGTAAAGGTCCGCCGCCGCGCGGGCCTGCGGGTGGTCGGGGCCGATGCCGGAGCGGGCGAGCTGGGATTCGAGCTCGAGCGTGTGCGGAAAGTCGCCATACGCAAACAGGCTCGAAAACCGGCCGATCATCTCTTCCGGAAGCTCCAGCACCTTGCCAATCTCCCGCATGGCACTGCGGCCGCGATAGGTGATGACATTCGCCGTCATCGCCGCGCCATGGCGTCCGTACCGGCGATAGACTTCCTGGATGACCTGTTCGCGCCGTTGCCCGCTTGGCAGGTCGAGATCGATGTCCGGCCAGGATTTCCGTCCCTCGCTCAGGAAACGTTCGAACAAAAGCTGGCACGCGATCGGATCGCAGGCCGTGATGCCGAGGCTGTAACAAACCGCGCTGTTCGCGGCGCTCCCGCGGCCCTGCACAAGAATGGCATTCTCGGTGCAGAAATTCACGAGATCCCAGACGATGAGAAAATACCCCGAGAAGCCGAGGCGGGCGATGAGATCGAGTTCGAAATTCAGCTGCTGCAAAACGCGGGGGGCAAGGTGCCCGTAGCGCGCGCGGGCTCCGGCAAACGTCACTTTCCGCAAAAACGAATCCATCGACTCGCCGGTTGGCACGGCAAATTTCGGGAATTCGTAGCCGAGATTTTCCAGCGTGAATTCGATACGCTCCGCCACGCGCCCGGTATTGTCGACGGCCGCCGGGAAATCGGGAAAAAGCGCGCGCATTTCTGCCTCGGATTTGAGATGGCGCTCGCCATTCGGAGCCAGAAGCCGCCCGGCCCGGGGCAGGGTTGTGTGATGCCGGAGACACGTAAAAACATCCTGCACGCGGCGGCGGTGCCGTTCATGGACGGCCACGTTGTTGGTGGCGATGACGAGCAATCCGCGGGCTTCGGCGGCGTGCCGAACAAACGTCTGCCGGCGTTCTTCGCCGCGCACGTGGTGACGCCCGATCTCGGCAAAAACGCGGTCACGTCCGAAGAGGTGCACCGCCCGCGCGAGCCGGTCGCGCGAGACCGCGGGCCGGTCGGGATCCAGCATCCCCTCGGCATCTCCGGTGAGGGCAAAGAGCCCGTCGGAAAAGTTCGCGAGTTCCTCCCAACCAATGGCGCAGCGGGTTTTCGTGCCGCGCAATTTGGCACGTGTGAGAAGTCCGGAGAGATTCCGGTATCCGGTGCGCGTGGCGACCAGCACCGGAAGCACGCAACCGTCCTCCATCGTGAGCTCGGCGCCCACGATCGGCCGCAGGCCGTGTTCGCGCGCGGCGGAGAAAAGACGGGGCGCGCTGTAGAGCCCGTCCCGGTCACAGAGGGCGAGTCCGCCGATCCCGAGCGCCGCGGCGCGGGCGGCCAGTTCGCCGGGCTGCGAGGCCCCGCGCAGGAAGCTGAACGCGCTCCGGGCATGAAGCTCAAAGAACATCGTAACTTCCCTCCACCCGCCATGTTTTGCCCGTGCGGGCGATGCGAAAGAGCCCGCCGCCGTCGAGTTCGACATCCCATTCTTCCGTCCGCCAGGCCCCGGGTTCCCACCAGTGGCCGGACAGGCGGTAGGGGCCGAGCGCTGCGTCGATCCGCCCGCTGGCGGGGGCGGAGGAAATTTGCGCCGGGCGGCGGTCGAGCACGGTCACCTGTGCGGGCGCGGGCGGCCGACAGCGCCTCAGCGGCAGGCCGGGTGGCGTGGGGGTGGGGTCATGAATTTCTTCTTCGATCTGCCAACTCACGCGGGGGGCCAGGCGTACGCGGTCGGGGCGGTAAGTGTCCTCGGGCTCCGGAAATCCCACGCGATCCGCGCCGACCAACGCTCCGAGGCGGGCGAGCGTTTCGCCGAAGCGGTTCGGATCACGCAGGGCTGTGCCAAAGAGTGCGAACTGCTGGCGCGACGGCGGCGCAGGTTCGACGCGCAGATGCAGTCCGGTGGGCTTCGCCGCGAGCGTGAGAGTTTCCAGATGCGTGGCGGCAATGCGGAAGAGCGACTCGCCCGCCGCCGTGGGCTCGGGAATGACAAAACACCGCTCATGCGCCCCGCCATCGTCGAGCGGCAGGGTGAGCGTCATCCGCGACGCCACCAACCACCGGGCCCGCAGGCGTTCCGAAAGACTGTCCAAAAAGCGCCGGAGAAGAAACAGCAACGGCTCGGTCGTCTCGACGCCATATCCCAGATCGCAGGTCTCCTCGAAGGTTTCGGGCGGCGGAACGAGGCGGAGTGGGGTGTGATCGCGCCCGGAGGCCATGCGCCACATCGGACGGGCCTCTGTGCCGAGGCGCTCGAGAGTCTCTTGGGCAGGGAGGTCCAAAAATTCCCCGATGGTCGTCACCCCCCAGCCGTGCAAAATCGCGAGCAGGGCGGGTGGGGGATGCAGGAAGGCGAGGGGAAGGGGGCGCAAAAATTCCCCGGTGTCGCGCACCACGCTCACCGGAGCGGCCTCCCGGGCGGCGAGTCGCGCGATGGCGGCGTTTTTGGCCAGGGCCCCGCGTCCGTCCAACCCGGCGGCGGCGGGCCCTTGCAACAACTCATCGCCGACCTGGTGCCAGCTCACCTTCGGATGCAACCCGCGCAGATCCAGCGTGACCAGATCGGGCGCAGTGGCCTCGACAAACGGAGAGTGCCGCAGGGCGCATTCGACCAGGAGGGCCGTGACCGCCCGTTCCTGCGCGGCGGAGCGGTGGAGCACCCGCAGGCCCTCACACCGTGCCATCGCCTGCGCTGTGGTGAGCCCGGGGTCGATCCCGCGCGCGGCCGCGGAGACGGTCTGTCCGACGACGAGCCCGCTGGTGGGATCCACGACGACTCCGGGTTGGTCCCGCCAGTCCTCATGCCAGCGCAGTGCGGCCTGCAGGGCGAAAGCCGGGAGATGGATCGCGCCAAACATCAGGCCGTCCGGCGTTCGACCACGCCGCTCCGTCGCGTCACCCGCGTCCGCCATTTCAACTCCTCCCGGGACCGCGTGAGATCCTGCAAAGACGGTGCGCCGGAAATTTCCATCCGCAGCCGCGCGGGGGCGATGCCGGGGTGGGCGGTGCAAATGGCAAGCGCGACCGGCGAACCCTCCAAAAGCCGCTGAAACCGATGCCACGTGCTCGCCGGAATTTCCCGGAACTCGCGCGCCGCCACCCCGCGCAAATCCAGCACGAGCAACGGCAGATTCCCATCGCGCAGCAGGAGGTCGGTCGCCTGCACGGCCTGGGTCGCATTTGCGCACCGCACCCACAGCAGGCGGCGGAGCACGGAGGCTGGAAATTCCCCGGGTTCCAGCGCATCGGTGGCATCGATCCAGCCTGTAAAAACCGCCTCCCCGCGAACCAGCGTGTCCCACAGAAAAAGCGACACGCTCCCGGAGCTGCCATGGATCTCCGTCAACTGCCCGTCGGCCAGCCGCCCGGTTTCGCCGGGGGCTTCCCCGGACTCCAACGACGCCGCGGAGCCGGGAAATTTGTCCTCGACCAACCGCCGCAGGGCTGCGAGACGGATCCCCCGTCCGTCGTCCGCTCCCGCTTTCTTCTGTTCCGTCGCCATAGTGCTCATGTGAGCACTTTTGCGAGAACATTTCAACTGCCGCGGAGGAATTCTGTCGCGGAAAAAATCCCCGCCCGGGCTCAGAGCGAGGCGTCGGCGTTGAGCATGCGGGTGTCGGTGTGGGTGATAAGCCCGGAGACGGCGACCACGTCTTCCGTGGCCAGTCGGTAGCGTTCGGCGAGGCCGAGAAATTCCAAAATCTCGTGCGGCTTTCGATTGGCCTCGATCATGTGCCGGCGGATTTGCAGCGCGTGATCGCGGAGGGCCTGGAGTCCGGCGGTGAGAACATCGGAACGTCCCGCGGGCGGCTTTTTGGCGAGCAATTCGACCCGCAGGCGTGCCAAGGTGGCGTCGAGGTCGGCTTCCAGCGCGGGCAGGTCGGGGATGGCATCGCCCGGTTTTTCATCCAGCCGCCGCACGCTGACGAGCAGGTGACCGCTCACGCGCACGAGCCGCTGGAGGATCTCGGCGATGTGGCCGGATTCCTCGGCGCGGAAGATCGGTTCTTCGAGATATTGCAGCCGCACCGAGACCTCGCCGGGAATGAGCGCCAAGCGCGTGCGCTGCCACAACGGCAGGGCCTCGGGCCCATCGCGCAGGATGCGACGGGAAATGTCGATGAGCTCGACCAGCCGGTCCCGGATCTCCCATTGCGGCAACGACGGCCACAACAGCCGTTGGATCACAGCGGCGACGACCAGCGCCAATGCGATGCCGAAGAAAAAGTCCACGATTTGCTGAAAGCTGATGGGTTCCTGTCCGTTGAGCCCCAGAATGCCCACGGCGCACAGCATGCCGAGTTGCATGGGAATGGTAACCCCGCGCGTGCGGAAGGAGAGATACCCCCACACAAACAGCCACGAAAAGAGCAGCGTGTTCATCACTGCATAGCTGGAAAGAAGCGGACGTCCGGCCAGCAGGAGGAGACTCAACGCGAGGAGGGCGAGAATGGACAGCGGCATCACATGAAAGGCGCGCCGGTCGCCCTGCCCGCCGGGACTCGTGGCATTCATGGCCGTGAAAACCCATACGCCCAACGCAAACATCGTGGCTCCGGGCGGGTTCAGCCAATTTTCCAGGAACAGGGCGATGATCACGGCAAGGCCTGCTTTGATCCCGCTCCGAATCCAAAAGGGCGATGGCCATGGCGAAAGAATCGGCGCATGATCGCTGGAGGGAGACAGGGGATCGCGGGTGAGGGAGTCGAGGAGTTCTTGCGCGCGGGCGATGTGTTTGCGGATCTCGGCAAAGGCCAGGTAATGGACGCCCAATACGAGCACTTGGTCGCCGCTCACGGTCGGATATTCCGGGCTGCGGCGCAGTTCGAGCAGGCGTTCCTCAAAGGCCGCCGCGGCAGCGGTCATGGCGTCGCGGCACCGGCGACGACTTTCGGGCGTGGAGTCCTTGTTTTCCAGATCGGCCAAGGCGTCGTCCACCGTGGCATGGATGCGCCGGATTTCCTCCGACGTTTTTTTCAAATAGATCGAGTCGGGCGGGAGGGGCTCGCGGAGTGTGGAAATGGCGGAAGCAATCCGCGCCTGACAACTCGTGAGCTCGAAATACGTCGCGATCCGGTCGCGGAAGTGCTGGCTCTCCCGCGCGCCGAAATCGAGCAGACCGCGGAGTTGGGTGATGCGTGCCGGAAACCCGGCCGCCCGCTCCGCCGCCGTCACGGTTTCCCCGGCGAGCACCTGCCCGCAGGCCTCGGCCAGACACGCCCGCAAATCGCCAAAGGCCGTGCGCAGGTTTTCCAGAAATTCCAACCGCGCAAACCGCGGCCACAACACACTTTGCACGACCATGGTCGCGATGATTCCCAGCGTCACCTCCTCGACCCGCCACAGCATGTATTGCCAGCTTTGCTCCGGATCGGCCATGCCATTGCTGGTCACCACCACCGTCGTCAGACCGCACAGCAAAAACGCATACGGATACCGGCTCTGGCCGAACATCGCCGTGGAAAATCCCACCACCAGCCCGACCAGACCGAGATACAGATAAGGCGTCTGTTCGAGCGCGCCGGTAAGGAGATAGCCGATCAATCCGCCCACAACCGTGCCGATGAGCCGGAAGACGGATTTTTCCCCGATCGCGCCCACATACTGCGCGATCATCAAAACAAAGACGGTGAAAAGGGCCCACGTCGGTTCTTGGAGCCGCAGGACGAGGGCGATGAACACCGCAAGCATGCCGGCCAGCCCGAACTTGATCCCATAGCGCACGGCAGGATCGCCAAAGATCGCCCCGGTCATGTCACGCAGCCGCCGCATGCCGACAGTCACACCGTCCGGCGCGCCCGGTGCAAGCCGAATCCGCGCGCTTTCCGATTCCGCAGGCTTGTCAATGGCCGACCAGAAGACAAACATCCGGGCCATGGCGTTTCTCGATTCGCTCCGGTTGCCCGAGTTTCAGTTCGGCGACTTCCTTGTTCCCTGGGGCATGGTCATCGGCTCGCTCGGGTTCCTCGCCGCGTGGTTCCTCGTCCTCGCCCTGGAGCAAAAGGGCTGGACGCGCCAAATCTGGCACCTCCCCTTGTTTTTCGTCGCCCTCGCCGTGTTTTTAGGCTGCGTTATCGGATTGATTTTTGCCCCGTGAAATTTCCCCCCCGCCAATACCTCATTACCGCCGTCGTGGTCGCGCTCGCCTTCGTGGCAGCGCTGGCGATGTATTCGCGCTATGTCTCGCGCCCGTGGACCCGCGACGCGCAGGTGCGGGCGAACGTCGTCGGCATCGCCAGCCGGGTCGAGGGACCCATCGTGCAAATCCCCATCCGCGACAACCAGGTCGTCAAAAAGGGCGACCTCCTCTTTGAGGTCGATCCCTCCACGTTCCAGGCCGAGGTGGACAACTGGGCCGCCAAACTCGCGCAGTCCGAGGCCTCGGTCGTCCAGACCCAGCAGGAACTCCAACGCCAGACGGCGCTGTTCGAGACCAAGGTCAACGACCTCCGCGACCTGCAAAACGCGCAGGATTCCTTTGCCTCCGCCCAAGCCAACGCCGCCGCAGCAAAGGCCAGCCTCGAACTCGCCCAGCTCAATCTCAGCTACACCCGCGTCGTCGCGCCGGTCGATGGCTACCTCACCAATATCAACACCTCGCCGGGCACCTACGTTTACGCCGGCCAGCAATTGCTTGCCTTGGTGGATGCCAGTTCGTTCTGGGTCGCCGCCTATTTCAAAGAAACCCAACTCCGCCATGTCGCCGAAGGCCGGGCGGTCAGCATCCGCCTCATGGGCCATGAAAGCGAACCCTTCGCCGGCGTCGTGAACAGTGTCGCCTGGGGCATTTTTGTCTCCGACGGCTCGACCGTCCAACTCCTCCCCGATGTCAGCCAAACCATCGACTGGGTCCGCCTCCCGAACCGCTTCCCGGTGCGGATCGACGTCAAAGGAACCCCACCCGTCCCCCTCCGCATCGGCCAAACCGCCTCGGTGGCCGTGGATGCGAAATAGGCTGCCTGCGGCCGTTGTTCCAGAAAACGGACCGAACACAGAGACGCAGAGAGCACGGAGGAATTTCGCCCCCTCCGGAGAGGCAAATAATCCGTTGCCTTTCGGCCGCCATTTGCTACGTCTCTTCGCAGTAATCCACTGCATCGATGGACCGCCAACTCCGCGCTTTATCGCAAGTTGTTTCTCCGAGAAACAGTCGCCGGGCCTTGGGACGTTCTTTCTCGAATCGATCTCCGCAGGTGCCGCTCGAAGAATAGCGCGGCTTGTCGGATTAGATTCAACGATCCGAGAACGCTGACATTTTTCTTGCGTTGCGATTATCTGGCATCAGGGAGCACTTTTCATGAAAGTTAGAGACATCCTCAAAACCCTTCAACGCGACGGCTGGTATCATGTCCGCACCCGCGGCAGCCATCACCAATTCAAGCACCCCACCAAACCAGGCCTTTTGTTACCGTCCCGGCATGCCCGGCGACGAACTTGCCCCCGGCACGCTTAACAGTATACTCAAACAAGCAGGGCTGAAATGAACCGATACCTCATCATCATCGAACCGACCTCAACAGGCTATTCCGCCTATTCCCCCGATCTGCCCGGCTGCGTTTCCACCGGCACGACCCGCCCTCAAGTCCTCGAAAACATGCGCGATGCAATCCAGTTTCACCTCGACGGCTTGCGCGAAGACGGCCAGCCAGTCCCGGAGCCAGCGGTCGAAGCCGCGTTCTGTGAAGTGTGAGACCTCCAACGTCCCGGGCATAACCACCACGGAGGACACGGCGCACACAGAGGAGAGGGAACTGCGCAGGGACATGACCACGACTTTCCCGCAGACTCCTGCCTCCCCGCAACCCCGTCTTCGGCACTACACGCCCCGGCAGGATATTTGCCCACGGACCAAACTCCCATTCCGCACCCTTTCTCTACGATGAAAGTTTTCTATGCAGACCAAACTGCGGAACTCGGGCTAAGCAAATGCCCCGGTCGTCCGCAAGGGCGGCCAACCTTTCGGTCGCCGTGAGCTCAATCTCGGAGGCGGCGGGGCCTCGGGTGTGTCCGCCACGGTCCCTCCAAACCCCACCGGCTACCAACGAATGGCCGACGCCCTTCGTCATCGGGGTTTGATATTCAAACTTTCGAAGACCCTGTTCAGCTTAATTCGTGAGACGGGCTTTGCGACTTCGGCGTCGATGCCAGCCTCCACGGCGAGGTGGGCGTTTTCAGGGCGAACGTTGGCACTGATCCCGACTATGGAAACAAGAGCGCCCTTTGGTTCGCTCCGGATGGCCCGACAAAGAGAGTATCCGCTCATTTCTCCCATCTGGTAGTCGAGTAAAACCAGATTGTGGCAATGGGTTTTCCACAGCGCCAAGGCCTGTTCACCCGAAGTCGCCAGATCGATCTGCGTGAAGCCCATGCCACGAATGGCAAACTGAAGAACGCGGAGATTCATCGGCAGATCGTCCACAAGCAGAACACGTGGATGGTTCTCGGCCCGGATGTTGCCCGAAGTGAAGGAATCCTCCATGCAAACGTTTGCTAGCGTCCGATCCATATGTGCGACGCCTTTTTCGAGAAGAGAGGTCGCCTCGGTGACTTGAGGGTGATGATCGATTGCCTTCAGAATGGTCAGGGCGCCCTGAATGGCATTCAAAGGTGTTCTAACATTGTGTAGCAGGTTTGCAGCCAACGTTTCGAGGCGTGGAGAAACGGCGTCACGCCGTGTATTGCCACCGGCGAGGTATTCAGAAATATTTGTCAATACGACATTGCATTCCACACAGGGTCCGGAATCCCTTCGTCGGAAGAGAAGCGAGGCGCGCATGGGAATCTCACCCGTTCGCATGGGAACAGAAAACTCCAGGAAAAGGCTCTCGGTGCCGTCGGAGAGAGCGCCCTGAAAGTTGGCTCGGACAACGTCGCGATCCTCTGGCACTGTTATGTCCCAAAGCGGCCTCCCGATGGGGGAACTGACTTCTGAACCGACGGTGTCCGCCCACTTCCGATTGACGTGCCTGACGATACCCTCCGGGGAGCAACGCATAAGAATGTCGGCGGTCTGGTTGGCGAAGAAAAGGTAGCTCTGTTCCAAACCCGCCAAGGCATCCGATAGGTAGCCCAAGCGATGTTGCCGCTCGACGGTCGCCTTGTGGAGTTGGGCCTGAGTGGTGACACGGGCTACGACCTCCGAGCGCTCAAAGGGTTTGCGAATGAAGTCCACCCCACCGGCGGAGAATGCCTCTATCAAGATGGTCGGTTCATCAGAGGAAGTCAGGAAAAGCACAGGAAGATTGCAAAAATCGGGGGTGAATCTCAACTGGCGGCAGGCCGAGATGCCGTCCAAGGCTGGCAGATTGATGTCCATGAGGACGACGTCGGGGCTGAACTCGAGACACGCATTCAAAACACTTCCGCCTTCGGAAATCACTAGGACCTCGAAATCCTGTTCAAGGATGCACTCAAGCGCGAATGCCGTATCGCCGTCATCCTCCACAATCAGAATCCGGCAACGGGTATCACGGGCTTCAGAAGAGGAATCATTCATGATGCTCTGATGTTGGAACGGAAGATGAGTGGCTGGTGTCTGCTAGTGAATCCAGGACGCTCGCAAGTTTGGCAAGCGCGTTTTCGAGAGCATCGATTTCGACGGAAGGGTCCTCCCCGGCCCGGGCAAGCGACTCGATCCGAGTGGCGATTGCGGCGACCTCGTTGGCTCCTATCAGTGCGGCTGCTCCTCGAAGTTTGTGCGCCGCGCCGACGGATTTGGAATCACCGACGCGGAGGAGCGAGGTGAGGTAGCCTGTGTCTGAGCACCATCGTGTTTTGAAGCGATGAGTGAGAGCATGGTAGAGATTGTTGTCGTTTCCCAACCGGCGCAAGCCGGATGCGGAATCAAACCAAAGGGGCTCGCAATCCGGAAGCGGGGAGGTTTGTGTGACTGCTTCACAGCCGACTACACGAAGAATTGCAGATCTGAGATTGGAACTCTCGATGGGCTTGGTGACATAGTCGGAGAATCCGGCCGAGACAACCCGCTCGAAAACATAGTCGCGCATGTGCGACGACATGGCCACAGCTGGAAGTTGACCGCGGGAGCCGGGAAGCCGGCGGATGGTCTCCAAGACCCGAAAGCCATCGGTTTCGGGCATTTCAAGATCAAGAATGGCCAGATCAAACTCTTGGGAGAGCACCTTCTCGAAGGCTTCTGTGCCGTCTGAACAAACCACATGGGGACAACCAAAACCGCTGAGAAGATGGCTCACGACCTGTCGGTTGATATCTTCATCGTCGACCACAAGGATGCGCTTGCCGCGAAGGGAATTGATGGCCTCATTCTCGGACGGACTTTCTTCGCCGGTCGGTTGAGGAAGACAACCCGCTTCAAGCGGAATCTCGAACCAGAATTTGGATCCTCTTCCCTCGACGCTCTCAAAACCAATATGACCTTCCATGGCGTAGACCAGCATCTTGCATATGGACAGCCCGAGCCCGCTGCCGCCGTAAATCCTTCCTATCGATTGGTCGGCTTGGCTGAATTCCTGAAACAGTTGATGTTGTTTCGAGGTCGATATTCCGATGCCGGTATCCACCACCCGGAAGTGGAGGAGTTCGGCCTCTTTGACGTCTCGGGTCGCCTCCAACGTAATCACGCCCGCTTGAGTAAACTTGATCGCATTTTCGCAAAAGTTGATCAAGACCTGCTTGATGCGCCCGGCGTCTCCCACAACGACTTCCGGGAGGCTGGCATCCACTTTCGTTTCAAAATGCAACGGCTTGCCGGCCGCCCTGATCCGGCAGAAGCGACACACCTCGTGCAGGAGGGTTGCCAGCTGAAATGGGCGGAGCAGCAGGGGAATTTTCCCTTGTTCCAACTTGGCACACTCCAGCATGTCGTCAATGACCCGAAGGAGGTCCTTGGCACTGGCCTCGATGCGTTCGAGCGTTGGAATCGCCGCTGGGCCCACCGCGCCACGGTCGATCTGGCAAGTCCCGATGACCGCGTTCAGCGGAGCGCGGATCTCATGACTCATTCTTGCCAGAAACATTCTCTGGGAGCGCGCGGACACATACTCCCGCTCCATGGCGATCTGCAGGTCTTGGACGGTTCGCTTCAGTTCGGCCTCGTTCTTCTGGCGCATCGATACATCGTGAATCGCCACGCACATGGCTTCGGTCGCATCGATCGAGATGCGATTTGCCCAGACTTCGACGGGGATTACCAATCCTGAAACAGCCCTTCGGCAAGTCCACATGAAAAATCCTCCATTGCCCTCCCATGCGGCAGAAAGACCGCTTTGGATAGCGATTTCTCCTCCTTCTTCACCACTGTAAAGCGTGAGTGGAGTGTTCAGAATCGCGGAGGCGGAAAGCTCAAGAAGTGTTTTGGCGGTGTGGTTGGCCCAGATAATCAGACCTTGTCGGTCCAGGACGAAGACCGCACGGTCCATGCTGTTGAGGACCGTTCGTGCGGCCAGTTCGGCAAGGGCCACGCGGGACTCCTGCTCATGGATTCTTTTGATCTGCCAAGCCACGGGCTCGAACTTTTTGAAAAGGGCTTTCATCTCCTCGCAGGCGTCGGGGGCGAGCTTGATCGCTGATCGCCCGTTAATCGCCTGAGTGAGGGCTTTAACAGCACTGGATTCAGATGACTCCCAGATTCGCTGCACCCTCCCTGAGGTGGCCTTGGCATATATAAGGATGGAAAGGCTTACAAACAGCCCGGCTAAAGTGGAGACAATTGCAGGCTCCGCCAGATCGGACACAATTTGCCTTGTCCCGGTGGGGAGATCCTCACCCACTTCCCTATGTGCAACAATGTAGTGGGACGAGCCGGGAATGTACGCGATGAACCCCAGACCGGCCTCCGGCTTCCATCCTCGCAGTGGCTGAAGTCTTGCATCAAAGAAGCGAGAGCCACCCGGCGGGGTTTCTGCGACCAACTTTGCCAGTGTCAAATCGGGAGCGACTAACCAGAAGCTGAAATCCAGACCCCGCCCCATTTCGGTCCTTGAGGAGTAAACAACGGTATGGGCAGGGTCAAAAACGAAGTATTCGATGCCATTCGGCCTTTTCACTTGTCCTAGCTGCCGCAGGGTTTCGTCCAACGGCAATGAAGAGTCCTTCTGTGCCAGCAGGATCGCATTTTCCACGAAGTGCTGTAGCGATGCGGAGATGTCATCTTGGGAGGGATTTTGTCGGGAGGACACCCAAGTGCCAACCCCGGTCCCTAAAAGCGCCACAACAAGTCCCGTGATCCACGCCATCCAGTTGCAGGATTTCCAGAACTCACCAGATACAGAGAAGGCATTCCCTTTCTTCATAGTTCAGCCTCGAGAATCTCTGGGGCGATCATTGGGGCCTCTGTGGATGAGAATTATCGCGATTTCCCAGCTTGGGATGCAGTCGGATTTTGGTGGCCGTCTAGTGCTGACGATGACCGGAACCTGCGAGAGGCGACTCATTGCAGCGGGGCGTTCATAGGATGACGGCTCAGCATAAAATACATGCACAGAGCTTTCTCAGCAACTTCCGCCGGCACAAATCCGTTAACACCGTGCACCGAAGGGCCCAGAGGAACGATTTCATAAGGACATTTCTTTGGAAGCCGCACCGCCATCGGCAGCTGGTCTGACGGCTCGAGGGATCTCAGGTTTGTCTTTGCCGCGTGCCGGGAAAAATTCAGGATATTAACGGTTTAATCAGTTTGGTGTTTGGCGAAGAGGAGCGGAGGAGATTTTTTGTTGTATGCACCCCCTAGCCATGTATTTCCGTTTCCGGCGAGCCGTTTTTTTCTTCACGTGTGCGGTTTCCTACGCCGTATCCCTATGTGTGGCGCAGGCGCAGATTCCGATCGCCATCGACCTCGCCGCGACGGTCACCGGGGCGAACACGCTTCGACTTGACTGGACCAACAACTATGGCTCCTCCGTCACAGCGCAGCTGCTGTTCCGGCGCGACAAGGGCGCGGCGTCTTGGGGCACGGCGATCACGCTGGCCAATTCGGCCAATACCTACACCGACACGGTGACCCCCGGTGTCGAGGTGGAATACCGCCTCGAAATCATCATGCCCACACAATTTAACGGGAGCGCCTACGGGTATCTGAGCGCGGGCATTGGGATTCCAGCCGTCGAGCAACGCGGGCGGATTCTGGTGCTCGTGGACGAGACACTCGCGCCGGCGCTGGCACCGGATCTCGAACAACTCGATCAGGACCTCATCGGCGACGGCTGGACCGTGCAGCGGGTGAATGTTCCGCGCATGGCCGTCGATCCGGCGACCACCGGGACGGCGGTTGGAGCTGCCCGATTGGCGGAGGTCCAGAACATCCGCAACATCATCGCGAGCGCCCGGGCAGCCGATCCGGCGGGTCTCAAGCTCGTTTATCTGATCGGACGCGTGCCGATTCCCTATTCGGGGTCTTTTGCTGAGGATGGCCATACCGACCATGTCGGCGCCTGGCCCGCGGATACGTATTATGCCGACGTGGACGAGACGTGGACCGATTCGGTCATCAATTTGACCACAGCGACCGATCCGCGGAATCGCAACATCCCGGGCGACGGGAAATTCGACAATGGCTCCATCTCTGCTGCCGAACTCGGCGTGGGGCGCGTGGACCTGTCGAACATGACGGTTTTCCCGGATGCGAGCGTGAGCGAAGTCGAACTCATCCGCCGCTATCTCCAGCGGGCAAACGAATTCCGGCATGTGCGCGGGCGCTACGCGGCCATCGAGCGAAGGGCGGTGATGATCCCGTCCGTAGATGTGTCCTCCAGCATGGAAGGATCCATCGTGGCACTCCTGGGTCGCGGCAGCAGTCTGGTGGATCGGCCAACTACGGTCGGCACCCCGGCTCCTTGGTTTCACTGGATGGAAACCAACCCCGCGCGCAGTTATCTGATTGGATTGGCCCAAGGAGGCGGTGCTCCGACGGCCATCGGGTCAATTGGCAATTCATCCGATTTCGGTCTGCGCCCGAGTCGGGCGGTTTTTCTCGGGATGTTGGGCAGTTATCTCGGCGACTGGGGATACAACAACAATTTCCTCCGCGCGCCGCTCGCGGGCAATGCGGCGGGTGATTCGCTGGCGCTCGCGACGTTCTGGACCGGGCTGCCGATGTGGTATCTGCACGCGATGGGGATGGGGGAAACGATCGGCGAGGTCGCGCGGCAAACGATGAACAACACCTCGGCAAACTACAATCCGCCGGGGGCGAAGGGTGTCCAAGGCCGCCACATCGGGCTTATGGGCGATCCCGCCCTCCGCCTCCGCCCGGTCGCCCCGCCGCGGAATCTTCGGGCGACCGGCACCGGCAGCTCGGTATCGCTCGCATGGGACGCTTCGACCGACCCGGCTGTGAATGCGTATCGCATCTACCGCTCGGCTTCGGCTGCGGGACCGTTCACGCGGGTGAATGCTTCGCCCGTGACGGCCACGACGTTTACCGACACCACCGCGCCGGCTGGCGTGGTCTCGCACTACATGGTCCGGGCGGAGAAAAACGAGGTTCATCCGGGTGGGAGCCATGTCAATCTGAGCCAGGGGATCTTCACCAGTACAGCCCCGAATACCGTGGTCCCGGCGACACCGGGGAACTTTACGGCGACCTACGTGACGGCGAACCGCGTGAATCTTTCGTGGACCGACCTTTCAAACAACGAAACGGGCTTCCGCGTCGAACGTAGGACGGGCGTTTCGGGAAATTTCACGACCGTCGCTACAGTCGGGGCCGGGGTTCAAACCGTGAGCGACACGCAGCCACTCACCATTGGCACTCCGGTTTACTACCGCATCGTGGCCACGGGCTCCACGGGGGAGTCCGCGCCGAGTCTGGTGGCTTCTGTGGAGCCGAGAATCGGTTTTCTCGAAATGGCCTCGCCTTCGGTGGTCGGAAATCTCGCCAATGGGACGGTGGACATTCCAGTGACCCGCATCGGGGGACGCGCCGGCTCGGTGAGCGTTCAGTTCTCCACCAGCAATGGCACCGCGCTGGCTGGTCAGCATTTTCAGGCCACCTCCGGAAACCTGACTTGGGCGGACGGCGAGGACGGCGTGAAAATGGCGAGGGTCCAGCTCCTGAACACCTCGCCTTCCGAGCCGCGTGTTTTCTACGTGACCCTCGGCTCCGTGACCGGGAATGCGACGCTGACCTCCCGCGTTTCAACAGATGTCCTGATCAACGACCCCGCCGCGGCGGTCTCCAGTCCGTGGCTGTCCACAATCATCCCGACCGTTTCGGACGCTGGTGCCACCGGCCGGGTTGGCGGGAGTTTTACCTCCGTGATGCGCGGCGGCGCATGGCTGAACACCCATGAAGCTGGCCGGTTCATTTACCAAACCGGCTTGGGCGATGGATCGCTCACCGCCCGCCTCGAACTGCCTACCCCGGTGAGCCCATCAACGGCAGGCTCCGTGGCCATCATGGTCCGCGAGCAACTCAACTCCCAAACCGGTCGGATGGCTGCCGTGCACATCCCGGTGAATGGCGCCGACGCCCGTTTATTTGTGCGGTCATCCAGTTGGGCCTCGCCAACGCGGCTTCCGGCCTCCGCGACGAGCAACGCACTTCCCCAATGGGTCCGCATCACGCGCGCCGGCAATACGTTCACCGGGGAAATCTCGGCCGATGGCGTGACATGGACGACCTTGGGATCGGCGACCGTCACCGACATGCCGCCGACCGTTCATTGGGGACTCTTTCACTGCTCGTCGCTGACGACCTATCAAACCGCGCGCTTTTCTTCGGTGAGCCTTCAAGGCGTCCTCGATCCGAACAACCCCAGCCTGCATCCCACGACCGTCGCGGTGAGCGGCGGGAACGGCAACACCATCCTCGACCGCAATGAAGCCGCGAACCTTTCGATCGCTCTCCGCAATCTCGGCGGAGGCGGCGCCACCGGCGTGACGGCCACCCTCACATCCAATACGAGCGGTGTCACCGTGCTCGAACCAACACGTTCGTATCCGAACATTGCCGCAAATGCCACCGCATCGCCAACGCAGCCTTTCGTCATCGACGTTGCGCCCAACATCCCGAATTGGACGAGCGCATCCTTCACTTTGACCATCACCAATTCGGTGACAACTAATGTGCGGACGGTCACCGTGCCGCTCAGTCAGATGAGCTACACGCGGACGACCAGTTCCAATGGGACGATCCTTACCGGCGGTGCGCGGGTGAGCGGAACCGGCATCAGCACCCGGCACACACTGGCTCTTCCGTTCCCGTTCACTTTCTACGGGATCACCCACAATGCCACAACCGCCACATCCCGGGGTGTCCTCGAGTTTCCGGGCAGTAGCTCAACCGTCATTTCCTCAGCCAACGCCGCCTTGCCGAGCAACCTCTATGGCTCGGCAGCCCTTCCGTTCTGGGATGGACTGGAATTCAGTCGCTCCCACAACGGGCTCTTCACCCAAGTCTCCGGAACCGCCCCGTCGCGCATCTTCCATATCGAGTGGAATCTCAACTTCACGACCATGTTGACAGGCACCAACTTCGAAGTCCGTCTCCACGAAACCACGAACGTGGTGGAATTCGTCTACGGGAGCAACACCGGCAACGGATCCAGCGCAACCAGCGGCATCCAAGGACCATCGGGCAGCGCCGACCAATTCAGCCTCAATCAGGCCGTTCTCGTCCCCGGCCTCGTCGTCCGCTACACCCCGAACCCGCCTCCGCTCGGCAACGGCCGCCCCGACACCGACAACGACGGACTCCCCGACTGGTGGACAATGCAGAAATTCGGCACCCGCACCGGCAACGCCATGGCCCAATCGCGCGCGATGGACGCGCCCGCCGGCGACGGAATCCCAAATCTCACCAAATACGCGCTCGGACTCGAACCGCTCCAGCCCGGCATGGCAGGCCGAATGTCTTCCAACATCCAACAAGTCGCCGGGTCCGATTACCTCACGCTCACCTATACGCGGCCCGAACCCGCCCCCGTCGGCGTGAGCTACGTCGTCGAGGCTTCCACCACCCTGGCCCCGAATTCTTGGTCGCCCGTCGGAACGGTCGAACTCTCCTCCAGCGTCTCCAACGGCCTCCGCACGATCACCGTCCGCGACGCCGC
>CAZEYT010000034.1:0-30638 GCA_964516295.1 uncultured Chthoniobacterales bacterium
GCGGCGATGACGGCGGCGATGACGGCGGCGATGACGGCGGCGATGACGGCGGCGACGACGGCGGCGATGACGGCGGCGATGACGGCGGCGACGACGGCGGCGATGACGGGGGCGAGGGATAACCTAGGCAGCTGATTTCTTTTTGATTTTTCTAACCGGTTGAATTAACTCCGCCGATGAAGCTCTGGATAAGACAAAGGGTCCGCGGTCAACTTTTCTTCATTGCTTCGGTGATCCTCTTGTTTCTCGGAGGTGGTGGTTCCTCAGTCGCCCAGATTCCTCTCACACTCAAAACCGTTCCAGATGGTTCGGGAGGGCATCGACAGCAATTGTGGATCTATCTCGGGATCAACAACCACACAAGCGGCGGGGTTCCCGTCGTGCGCCCCTACCTTTTTGACACTGGTTCCGCCATGTTCAATGCCGCCTACTACAACGGGGCGGGCGAAAACCCGAACAAGTGGATCCCGGATGCCACACTCCTGCCGAACACAACCTATTCCTACGGCGCAGGGGTTGACACGCTGAACGTCGTAACAGTTTCGTCCATTCAAGTTTATCAAAACGCCACGTCGACAAGTGCAATTTACAGCTTTTCTCCGACAGCAATCAATCCCACGTCGAGCGGCTATGTGATGGGGCAAGTCACGGATACAACCATGGCTCTCAACCCCAGCTACCCATCTTTCAAAGATGCCTTGGAGGCTAATGCTTCGCCTTACGTTAGTGGGGTTTTCGGCACGTTCGGCGCAGGAATGTTCACCGGGAAAGTCGGACCCGAGGGCAACAAGGTGGTAGTCGGAAGCATCCTGGGACAATCAACGACTGAGGGATGGGCCATCGTTGCCAATACGCCGTCCACCTCTCATCCCTTCGTGATTCTGGGCTTGGATGAGACCACGCGAAGCCAGTTCAGCTCGAGCGTAAAATGGGAATCCACAGGACAGCAACTTGACCGATTTCCGAATTCCAACGCAATCAGTGGTGAAGAATTTGATACTGTATTCAACTTCTCTGTGGTCAACGGACAGGAAGACGTCCCGTGGACTACGGCCACCTTGCTGGACACCGGGACGGCGGATACAAATATCTATGATACCACCGCCCACGGCGAACTCCATACGGCGGGTCTTCTGAGTAGCGGATCGGTTCTCAACGGAAGCACATTCTCGGCGACTGGTACGTCCTTACTCAACAGCAATCAACCGACTAGCTTCACAACAGACTCAAACCTACAGGTGGACGGCTTCACCGTTCCCACCCGAAACGTTTTTTCCTTCAACCAAAACGGAGCTTCAAATCAGCCGGTAACCACCGTCGGCATCAATTTCTTCCTGAACAACAGCGTCGCTTTCGACTTGGAAAACCGAGAAACCCTTTACACCAGCCAGGTCGTCCCAGAACCCACAAGCCTCGCCTTGGGAATCCTAGCCGGCGGTTTCCTGATCCTCGCTCTCCGCGGCAGGGGGAATAAGAGCCACCCAGATCGCATCTGAATACAACCCCCGGAGTGACAACCCAGTCAGCACGCCGTGACCGAGGAATATCTCGGACAGTCTCGACCCCATGACGCGCCAAACCATCACGATCTATCGTTGCCCCTTCCACAGCGCGGGTTCCACTTCGACTCCATCCCTATGTTTATTTGCGGAGTAACCGAGAGGCGTCTCGTGCCGGAGAAAACATCAAACCGGGGCCAACGGGCATCAGCTTTCCGAAGCCCATCAGGATTGGCGGGTCTTTCCGGGCACAACATCGAAGGCTATTCAAACTGACCCCGGCTTTTTCGTTCTCAAAAGGTCTTCGCAAGACAGTCCGCCTCTACGGGAACCGGCTTCGGGTGGTGGTCTTAGTTTCGCTCTTTGCGTTGTGGGTCTTTGTTCTCGACGGAGCGGGAGCCTCAGGGGGATGACGTGGGAGGCGGGAGGGATGCAAAGGTGGTGCGGGCCTGGTTGAGGAGGGCTGGGTCTTCGGGATCTTTTGGGGGCATGGCGAGGGCGGTCTCGAGGTTCTTGCGGGCGGCGTCGGTTTTGCCCTGCGCGGCGAGGGTGCGGCCGAGCTCGGCGTAATTGGCGAGGCGCGAGGGGCCGTAGGCGATGGATTTCTCGAAGCATTCGGCGGCGCGGTCGAGGGAGGCCTCTGGCAGATCGCCGAAGACGGCTTTGGCAATGGTGCGGAGGAGGGGGTTGAGTGTGGCGAGCTCGAGATTCCATCGGCCGAGCACATGCCAGGCGAGCGGCTCGCGGGGGTCGCGTGCCAGCGCGGCTTCGAGTTCGTCTTTGATTTTGCGGGCGGTCTGGAATTTCTCGTGGGGCGGTTGGGTTTGGGCGACGCGACCGTAAACGATGGCGAGGGTGAGCCGGACTTGGGCGTCGTCTGGCGCGAGGTCGCGGGCTTGGAGCGCGAGGGTCAGGGCCTCGGCGGCGAGGGCGGGTCGGTCCGTCGCGGGGGCGGATTCGATTTGTCCGGCTTGGAGTCGGGCGATCCGGCGGAGGATGGCGGGGTCGTTCGGACGGATCTCGGCGGCCTGCCGGTAGTGGTCGAGGGCTTCGTTGCCCCGGTTGGCCGCGGCGAGGGCGTCGCCCTTTTCCGTGAGCTTCCCGGAATCCCCGGCGAGGGCCGGGAGCAGGGCGAGAAGAAGAGCACAGAAAACGCGCGGGATCACCGGGCGGGCTTTTGAAAGAGATAGTGGCTGACGAGCCATTCGTTGCCATCGCGGTAGCCCCACAACTCGGCGCAGGACATGAAAAAGACGCGCCAGTAGGCCTTCCATTTGGCGGCCTGATCGGCTCCATAGGTGGCTTCGAGGATCGGCCGGATGGAGGCTTCATTTTCATCCATGCGCTGGAGCCAGGCCTCAGAGGTGCGCTGATAGTGCGTGCCGCTGACACGCCAGTGATGCTCGATGATGAGATCTTTTTGGAAGTAGAGCAGGAGGTCGTCGGAGGGCATCGTTCCGCCTTCGAAGAAATAGCGCGTGATCCAGTCCGAGGGATCTTTGCCTTCGAAATGGTAGGCAAATTCGCGGTGGGTGAAGATGTGGACAAAGAGCTTCCCGGAATCGCGCAGCCAGCGGGCGATTTTTGCGAGGAGGAGCTCGTAATTCTTCATGTGCTCGAACATTTCGACGGAGACGACGCGGTCGAACGCGGCATCGCCGGCTTCGAATTCGTTCATGTCGGCGGTGATGATCCGGACGTTCGACAATCCACGTCGTGCGGCTTCGGCTTCGATGTGGAGCTTTTGCGTGGCGGAGTTTGAGACGCCGGTGATGCGCGAGGCGGGATAGTGTTCCGCCATCCAAATCGTGAGGCTGCCCCAGCCGCAGCCGAGTTCGAGGATGTCCTGACCGTCGTCGAGTTCGGCCCGGCGGCAGGTGAGCCCAAGCATGGCTTCCTCCGACTCGGCGAAGGTGGTGTCCTCACGCGGCCAATAGCCACTGCTGTATTTCATGCGCGGTCCGAGGCAGTATTGGAAAAACGCGGTGGGAACTTCGTAATGCTGCTCGTTCGCGGCGGCGGTCTTGATGGCGATGGGGCTTTTTCTGAGCCCGTCGATGAAGGTCGCGAGGGCCTCGCTTTGGGAGACGGCGTCGGGGTGGGTCTCGTCGCGGAGTTTTTTGCCGAGGAGATTGCGAATGCCGATGCGGATGGCCGCGTCCGGCAGAAGGTCGCGAGAGAGGAGGTCGTCGATGGAGATCATGAATTTTTTGGAAACCAGGGAAAAAAGGCGCTCGTCCGCCGCTGGTAGTCGCGGTAGGCGTCGCCGCGGGATTTGAGCGAATGGGCCTCGGACGGCGGAATGCCGGTCACGCAGGTGAGAAAATACAGCATGAGGAGCGGACTGATGATCGCCGTCCAGCCCCACGGCGAGCCGAGGGCAAAGACAAAATAGGCGACCCAGACGATCCATTCGAAAAAGTAATTTGGGTGGCGCGAGTATTTCCAGAGTCCGAAATCGCAGACGCGGCCTTTGGAAGCCGGGTGTGCGCGGAACATGGCGAGTTGGGTATCGGCGATGGCTTCGCCGCCGATGGCGATAAGCCAGAGGAGAAGACCGGCCACCTCGAAAACTCCGACCCCGGGCTCCGGATTCGCACAGGCGAGCGCGATGGGCACGGAGAGAAGGCCGATGAGAACGGCCTGAAGCTGGAAGAAGCCGAAAAACATGAGCCAGGTATTTCTGGGGAACTGCTCGCGGAGGGCGGCGTAGCGCGGGTCTTCTTCCGGATGATGCGACATCACGCGCTTGTAGAGGTGCAGGCCCAAGCGCACGCTCCAGGCGCAAACCATGGCGGCGATGAGCGCATTCCGCACCGCATGCCCGCTGCCGAAGACGCCGTAAAAGATGGCGACCGGGGTGAAGCCGAACGACCACCAGATATCGACGATGCCGGCGTTGTTCATGCGTTTGGCAAAATACCAGACGACGATCATCATCAGCATGGCGAGGAGTGTTCCACCGAGGATGAGCGGGAGCGGGTTCATGGCAATTCGTAGACCGGCGAGGTGAGGCGGCTGTTATCCGGGCGGGAATACACCATCTGGGCGACCGTAATGTGACGTGTACCAAAGGCGGCCTCGCAGTAACACAGGTAGTAACGCCATTTGCGAAGGAAAACGTCATCAAACCCGAGCGCCCGCACCTCATCCAGCCGGGCCTCAAAATTTTCGCGCCAGATCCGCAGCGTCCGGGCGTAGTGGGGGGCGAGGTCCTCGTAATCGAACAAGTTCAAATCCCCCGAGCGGTTCATCGCTTGGGCGATGCGGACGTTCGACATGAGGAGCGAGCCCGGGAAAATGTGTTTCTGTATGAAATCCACCCCGTCGCGCAGGATGGGATATTGGAGGTCCGGGCAAAGAATGGCCTGGAGTGCCACGAGGCCGTGCGGGTGGAGGAGTTCGTGGATCTTGGCGAAGTATCCATCCACAAACCGGTCGCCTACGGCTTCGAGCATTTCTATGGAAACGATCTTATCGAAGCGTCCGCGAAGTGTCCGATAGTCAGCGAGAAGAATTTCGATGCGATTCTCGAGTCCGGCGGCGCGGATGCGGTTGGTGGCCTCGGCGAATTGCTCCTCGGAGATCGTGACGGTGGTGATCTTCGATCCGTAGTGGCGGGCGGCATGGAGGCTGAAGCCACCCCACCCGCTTCCGATTTCGAGCACGTGATCGCGGGGCTCGAGGCGGAGCTTCCGGCAAAGGCGGTCGTATTTTGCGATCTGCGCGTCCTCGAGGGACGTCGCGGGCGACTCGAAAAACGCGCTCGAATACGTCATCGTGGGATCGAGCCAGAGCTGGAAGAAATCATTGCTCAGGTCGTAATGCTCCCGGATATTGTCCCGACTTTTCTCGAGGCTGTTCGGACGGCTTCGGTGAATCGTGCGGTTGATGAACGCGAGGAGATTAAAGGCTCCGGTGCTGCGGGAGGACCGCGTTTGGAGAGCCTCGGCGTCCTCGGCATTGCGAATGAACCAGGCGATGAGCCGCGTGAGATCCGGCGTATCCCATTCTCCCGCCATGTAGCTCTCGGCAAATCCCACCGGCCCGAAGAGCACACAGCGGCGGAAGAACTCCGGCGACAAGATCCGAATTTCCGCCTGACGCGATTTGTCGAGTCCGCCAAAAACCTTCGAGCTCCCGTCGGGAAGCCGGACGCTCAACGAACCGGTCCGGAACCTGGAGAAACTGTTGAGAACGAGGTTTTTAAAAATCATGGATCGGTAGGGATACGCTCCGGACGGTCATCGGGGAGCGCAGTTTTTCAAAGTGAGCCAGAACGCGCCACCGTGTCGAGACATGGCTTTTGCAAGAGCGAGATTCCACGGTTGCCGGGCACCGGTTCCTGTGCTCATATCACCGTTTGCCCATGAATGTCGTTTTGGATCCACAACCGAATTGTATCATCAACCTGCAGGTCGAACTGCCTTCCGACCGCGTGACGCGCGAATGGGAGTCCGTCGCGAAAGAATTTCAACGCCACGCTAAAATTCCCGGATTTCGTCCCGGCAAAGCGCCGCAGTCGCTCATCGACACGCGGTTTGCGAAGGACATCAAAGACGAGCTACAAAACAAGCTCCTCCGCGAGAGTCTGAACGAGGCGATCAAACAGAAGAACCTCCGCGTGCTTACCGTGTCGAAAGTCGAAGACGTCCAGATCGACGAGAACAAGACGATGCGATTCCGCGCCAGCGTGGTGACGGCTCCGGATTTTGAATTGCCGGATTACAGCAGCATTCCGGTCGAAGCCGCCAAGCGGGCGGTGGGTGATGAAGACGTCGAAAAGTGGCTGGAGCAATTGCGCGAGCCGCATGCGTCGTTTGAGGCCGTCGAAGGCCGGGCGCTCGCCATGGGTGACTACGCCGTGATGACCTACGAAGGCAAAGTGGACGACAAGCCGATGTCCGAGACCATCCCCAGCGCACCGGCGCAGCTTCAAGGCCGCCGCAATGCCTGGATTTTCATGGACGAGGGTACACTCGTTCCGGGATTTGCAAAAGCCGTCGAGGGCCTGTCGATCGGTGAAGAGCGCTCGTTCACCCTTGACGTGCCGGCCGACTTCCCGCTGGCCGCGCTCCAGGGCAAGACCGTCGCCTACGCCGTTACCCTCCATGGGATCAACTCAAAGACCCTCCCGCCGTTCGATGATGCGCTGGCCGACAAGATCGAACCGGGAAAAACACTCGAGGCCCTGCGCAACGACATTCGCGAACACTTGGAAAAGCTCGCCGAGTCCCAATTTGAAACCGCGAAACGCAACGGCGCGGTGAAGCACCTTCTTGATCAAGTGCAGTGCGAGCTGCCGGAGCATGCGGTCGAGCGCGAGGTCTCCTCGATCCTACGCGACATTGTGACGGAAAACCAAGTCCGCGGCGTCAGCGATGACGAACTCCGCCAGCATCAGGACGAGTTGATCGGTGTTGCTCAACAGAGCGCGCGTGATCGCGTCCGGGCGAACTTTGTTCTCCTGCGCATTGCGGAGAAGGAAAAACTCACCGCGTCCGAGACCGATCTCGTCATGGCCGTGAGCGAGATGTCGCACCGCTACGAGATTCCCATGAAGAAGCTGATCAAAGACATTCAGGCCCGCGATGGATTCGGTCCGCTCCGCGAGCAGATTCTGATGGGCAAGGCCCTTGATTTGGTCGCGGGCAATGTTACCGTTCGCGAACCGTCCGCACCCGCGGTCGCCAGCTGACCCATCCCTTATTTATGCTCGTACCCATCGTCGTCGAACAAACCGGGCGCGGAGAGCGCAGTTATGACATTTACTCGCGGCTTCTCAAAGACCGCATCATCTTCATCGGCACGCCGATTGATGACCATGTCGCGAATCTCGTCATCGCCCAGCTTCTTTTCCTCCAGATGGAGGACGCCAAAAAAGACATCAACATCTACATCAACTCGCCGGGCGGATCGGTGACGGCGGGACTGGCGATTTACGACACGATGCAATTTGTCACGTGCGACGTGAACACCTACTGCATGGGCATCGCCGCCAGCATGGGCGCGGTTTTGCTGTGTGCCGGCACGAAGGGCAAACGCTACGCGCTGCCGAATTCGGACATCATGATCCACCAAGTCTCCGGCGGTGCGCAAGGCCAGGCCAGCGACGTCGAGCGACAGGTCGAGTTCATGTTCAAGCTCAAGAAGCGCCTCAACGGCATCATTTCCCATCACACCGGCAAGACGGTGGAGCAGGTGGAAAAAGATGCGGACCGTGATTATTACATGACGGCCGAGGAGGCGAAGGCCTACGGTCTCGTGGACGAGGTGGTCCAGTCACGCAAGCAGATTCCCGGCGCGGACAAGCCGGCGGAGTAAGCTTTTTTCATGGCCCGGGCAAACAATCTCACAATGTGCTCTTTCTGCGGGAAGAGTCATTCGGAGGTGCGACGTCTCATCGCCGGACCCGGTGTCTATATTTGCGACAGCTGCATCACGGTCTGCAAAGGCATCCTCGACAAGGAAGTCAAAGACGAGGCGCGGAAGGCCAAGACGAGCATTCGCGTGCCGAAGCCAGCGGAGATCAAAGGCCGGCTGGATCAGCACGTGATCGGGCAGAACCATGCGAAGAAAGTCCTCTCGGTCGCGGTTCACAATCATTACAAACGCGTCCTACAGGAAGGTCAGACGGTCGTCGGCGATCCGATGTCCGAAGTCGAGATCGAGAAGAGCAACATCCTCCTCATCGGCCCGACCGGCAGCGGGAAGACCCTTCTCGCCCGCACGCTGGCCCGGGTGCTCGATGTGCCGTTTTGCATTGCGGATGCAACCTCGATCACCGAGGCGGGCTATGTGGGCGAAGACGTCGAGAACATCGTCCTCCGCCTCCTCCAAGCCGCCGACTATGATGTGAAACGCTGCGAGATGGGCATCGTTTACATCGATGAAATCGACAAGATCGGCCGGAAGACCGAGAATGTGAGCATCACGCGCGATGTGTCCGGCGAAGGCGTGCAACAGGCCCTTTTGAAAATTCTCGAAGGCACGGTCTGCAACGTGCCCCCTCAGGGCGGCCGCAAGCATCCGCATCAGGAATACATTCAGGTCAACACCGAGAAGATCCTCTTCATCTGTGGCGGGGCTTTTGTCGGATTGGAAAAGATCATTCAACGGCGCTTCGGCGGACGGGCCATGGGATTTCACCATCGCGAGCTCGCCAGCGAGGACGAGGTGAAGCGCGAGGCATTTGCGCGGGTCGAACCCGAGGACCTGCTGGGCTTCGGGCTCATCCCGGAATTTATCGGACGGCTCCCGGTCGTGGCCACGCTCGACGAGCTCACGGAGGATCAGTTGGTCACCATTCTCACCGAGCCGAAAAACGCGATGGTGAAGCAATACCAGAAACTCCTCGGCATGGAGGGAGCGAACCTGAACATGACCAAGGATGCACTCCGGGCGCTTGCCGCGGAGGCCGTCCGGAAGGGCACCGGTGCCCGGGCGTTGCGTGCGATGCTCGAGCGGATCATGCTCGACATCATGTTCGACGCCCCCGGGCGCGATGATATCGCCGAGATCACGATCAACCGTGCCGTCGTGGAGGGCAAACGCGCTCCGCTGATCCGAAAAAAGCAGGACAAAGACGCCGCCTGAGCGTCGCTCCCGATGCCCGGGTTTTCCGCGTTCCGCTCATGAGCAGCCCGCGCCTGCTTGCGTTGGAGACGTCGTGCGACGAGACGGCGGCTGCGATTTTGGAGGGGTTTGGAACCGTGCTTGCGCACGAGATTTTCAGCCAGGCGTCGATCCATGCGGCCTATGGCGGCGTGGTTCCGGAGATTGCCTCACGGAATCATTTGGACTCGCTGCCGTTCATCGTCGATCAAGCGCTGGCGGCTGCCGGGTTGGAGCCCGGGGAGTTGGATGCAATCGCTGCAACCACCGGCCCCGGGCTGGCTTCGGCCCTGATTGTCGGAGCCTCGGCGGCGAAGGGAATCGCCATCGGAACCGGACGGCCTTTTCTTGCTGTGAACCATATCGAAGGTCATTTGCTTTCGCCGTATTTCGGGGAGGCGGAAATTCCACCGCACGTCGCGCTGGTGGTCAGTGGCGGTCACACACTCCTCTTCGATGTCGAGGGATTCGGTCATTATCGCCTGCTCGGCCGCACGCTCGATGATGCCGCCGGCGAGGCCTTCGACAAAGTCGCGAAGTTGCTGGGATTGGGCTATCCGGGCGGTGTCGAAATCGACCGTCACGCGCACCGCGGGAACCCGAAGCGGCATGACTTTCCGCGCGGGATGCGCACGTCGGGCGATCTGGATTTCAGCTTCAGCGGATTGAAGACGGCGATTCGGATCTTTTTGGATCGCGAAGGGCGCCCCGAGGACCCGGCGGATGTTTGCGCGTCGTTCCAACAAGCCGTGGTGGATGTTTTGGTCGAGAAATCCGCGGCGGCGCTGCGACGGACCGGGCGGGGGATTTTGACGGTGAGCGGGGGCGTGAGTGCAAACGGGGCGCTTCGGGCGGCGATGGAGGCGCGGGCGGCGCGGGACGGGTTTTCGGTGCGGTTTGCAAGCGCGGAACTCCGCACCGACAATGCCCTGATGATTGCCTATGCGGCGGCGCACCATTTCGCCGCCGGGACGACTACGCCGCTCGATGTGGACATTTTTCCCAATTTCGACCCGGGCGCTCTTTGCCGTTGAAATCCCGCCTCGGCGGGAGCAACGTGACTTTGTATGAAAACCCTCCTCCTTGTCGTCGCAACATCCCTCCTCGTCGGCCTTTCCCAACTCGCCGCAGCCGACGGCTGGGGAACGAACTACGCCGCTGCCCTCGAACAGGCCGCGAAGGAAAACAAAATGGTCCTCCTCGACTTCACCGGTTCCGACTGGTGCGGCTGGTGCATCAAGCTGGACAAAGACACGTTCTCGAAGAGCGAGTTCAAAAACTTTGCGAAAGACAACCTCGTCCTCGTCGAACTGGATTTCCCGAACAACAAACCACAGACCGATGCCGTGAAGAAGCAGAACGAGGATTTACAGGCCAAGTTCAACGTCGAAGGCTTCCCGACGCTCGTGCTCTTGAACAGCCAGGGCAAGGAAGTGGCGAGGAACGTCGGGTATCTCCGCGGCGGACCGGAAGGCCTGATCAAGTGGGTCGAGGGTGCGAAGAAGTAAGCATTCAGGCCCCGCTGCCGTGCTTCCGGTGCCACTCGCGGTAGAGGAACGGTGAGATCTCGGACGGCTTGATCTCACTGCGTCCTCCCCAGAAAACGTTTGTGTATGTGACGGGGATGCCTGTCGCTTCGAGGTGTTGGTCGATGGCGGCTTTGTGGGCGAGAATGCGCTCTTTGTCCCCGCCGTGGGCGACGGCCATGATGTTCACATTGTTGAACTCCGGCCCGGCTTCCCGCCAGTAGCAGTGGGTGAGGATCTCGTGCCGACCGACTTCGGACCCGGCCTCGACCTCGCGTCCTTTGGGCACGGCCCAGTGGAAAAGCGCATTGAAGCGAGTGACGCGGACACCGGTCTGCGAGGGCTTGACGTGCTCGAGAAACGTCGAGAAGCGGCCGAGGAGCTTGCGTTCCTGGAGGGACTCGGCGACGCGGAAAAATTCGTCCAGCGAGACCCCGGCTTCGACTGCCCGGGAATCCCAGGCCGGTTCGCGGATTTCGTCGGGTTCAAATTCGCGTTTGAGAGCCATCAGGATGCGCCACTCATTCTCCTCCAAGTGCGCCGTGCCGACTTGGATCATTCGAGCGGGGCCTTCGCAGCGGTCGCCGGGTTCGATGGACTTGCGGCGCACGTGGCCGACACCGAGGGCGAAAATTCCATTGGCCGGCATGAGCCGGTAGGCCTCGGCCCCGGTAAGACGGAGGAGCAACTGGCAATGCTCATCCAGCGACTGACCGGCCGGAACTTTCAGGGTGGTCCACAAACGGTAAGCTTCGCCGGGGATTTTTGCATCGGTTGAACGGATCACGACATGTCCGGAGAACGGATCTTCGCGGAACATGAAATCGAAAGCGGCGTCGAGTTTGTCCGGCGGAACCTTCCAGGCGACGAGGGCGCCGGTGGCGAGATTGGTGGCGAGCAGGGTCTGGCGAACCCGACGAATCGTTCCTGCCTCAAGCATCGCCCGAATGCGGGCGAGCACCGTCTCGAGATCGACCCCGCTTTTTTTCGAAATCTCCACGAAGGGCTCGCGGGAAAACCCCGGAATTTTGTCTTCGGAAACGGCGAGGACGCGGGCGTTGACGGGATCGGTGTGTTCGGTCGGAGTCATCGGAAGCCTGCCACGTTGCCGAAGGCGGCGATTCAAGTCGAATCGATTTCTTGGAGAATCCGGAATTGACGCCGCCCGGCTCCCGGGTGTGGATGGTCGGATGGAAGCAAGTGCGGATGACATCCGCTTCATGCGCAGGGCGATCGAACTGGGACGGCAGGGGGCTTTCGTGGAGGGAGCGGGCGGACCCTTTGGGGCCGTCGTGGTGAAGGACGGCGAGATTATCGGCGAGGGATTCAACAAGGTGATCCTCGGTCGCGATCCCACCCGCCACGGCGAGATGGAAGCCATTCGTATGGCCTGTCAGAAGCTCGATACGCACATCCTTGAGGGGTGTACGCTTTACACGAGTGCGGAGTGTTGCCCGATGTGTGCAGCCGCCGCGTGGTGGGCGCGCATCTCACGTATCTTTTACGCCTCAACCATCGCGGATGCGCTCACCTACGGCGGTTTTGATGACTCGGAAATCTACGAAGATATCCGTCGGCCGGTCAGCGAACGCAAACTACCGACCTGTCAGATTTGTCACGACGAGGCCCTCGTCGTGTGGCGGGAATTCGAGAAAAGCCCGCGCCGCGTCCACTATTGATCCAACCGGAACCACTGGAATCTTCCGGCGGTCTGTGCTTTTTTGCAGGTCATGAAACTCACCTACTTCGGACATTCATGTTTCCTCGTCGAATCCGCCGCGGGCCGCATCCTTTTTGATCCGTTTATCCGGCCGAATCCTCTGGCGGCCTCGATCGACGTGTCGGCCATCCGTGCCGATGCGATCCTTGTCTCGCACGGACATGAGGATCATGTCGCCGACGTCGTGGAGTTGGCCCGACAGACGGGTGCGACAGTCGTCTCGAATTGGGAGATCGTCCAGTGGCTCGCCGGACATGGGTTGGAGAAACTTCATCCCATGAACCACGGCGGCTCGAAGGTCTTCCCTTTTGGCCGGGTGAAAATGACCACGGCCAATCACTCAAGCACCCTCCCCGGTGGCGTTCCGGCCGGAAATCCCGCGGGCTTCGTGGTCGAGACGCAGGAGGGCTCATTCTACTACGCCGGCGACACGGCTCTGACGATGGACATGAAACTCATCGCGGAGGAATTCTCATTGAAGTTCGGGGTTTTCCCGATTGGCGACAATTTCACGATGGGTGCGGCGGATGCCGTGCGGGCGGCGAAATTTTCCGGAGCGCCGACGGTGGTCGGGGTGCACTATGATACATTTCCGCCGATTGAGATTTCGCGCGATGAGGCGCGGGGGACCTTTGAGGCGGCGGGCATCCCGCTCCTGCTCCCGGCCATCGGCGAGACCATCGATCTCTGAGATTTGTTGGCAAAGCCGCCGCTCGGGACTACTCTCTCTTCATCATGAACCTACCTCTCGCTCTCGCCATGCCGGGCTGGCCGGAAATCGTCTTCATCCTGGTCATCGTTCTGCTTCTTTTCGGAGCCAAGAAACTCCCGGAGCTTGCACGCGGCTTGGGACAAAGCCTCGGGGAATTCAAGAAGGCGCGGGAGGAATTTGAACGCGAGGTTCACAAGTCGGCGGCTCACCTTGAGGTCAAGGAACCAACCGACAAACAGCCGCACAAACCCGCCTGATCCCCGGGCGGAAGATTTTCCAGCTCTGAATCGTCTTCCCCCAGTCACGGCGGCGATCCTCTTTTTTTTCGCAGGCCTGTCCAATCTTCCGGCCCGCGACGTCGAGGTCGCCGTTTACAACGTTCAAAATTACCTCGTCACCGACCGGCGCGTGGAGGGGCGCTACGAGAAAAGCGCGCCCAAGCCGGAATCGGAGATCCAAGCGCTCATCGACGTGCTCAAACCCATCTCGCCGGATGTGCTGGGCATCATCGAGATGGGCAAGGAAGACATGCTGGAGGATTTTCAGAAACGCCTCCGCGCTGTCGGCATGGATTTTCCTCATCGCGAATGGGTAAAGGGGGCCGACGAAGCCCGCCACCTCGCCCTGCTCAGCAAATACCCCATCATCGCGCGACAGTCCCTCGACGATGTTCCCTTTGATCTGAACGGCGTTCCGACCCGCATTGGGCGGGGAATTCTGGATGTCACGCTCGAACTCGCGCCGGATTACCCCGTGCGAATGGTCGGGATCCACCTCAAATCGCGCCGGGCGGTCCCGGAATTCGACGAAACGGCGATGCGGGAACGCGAGGCCTTCCACGTCCGCGCCCACCTCGACCGCATTCTCACCAAGGATCCGGCCGCCAGGGTCCTTCTCTTCGGCGATTTCAACGACACCAAAAACAACCCGCCGGTCAAACAACTCATCGGCACGGCAAAGTCCCCGACCTTCATGCGGGACCTCTTTCTCACCGACGGCAAGGGGCTTCGTTGGACGCACTTTTGGTCGGTTGCCGATGTTTACTCGCGGATCGACTTCATTCTTGTGAGCAACGCGCTTTGGCCCGATATCAACATGGAACGGAGCGGAATTTCCGACTCCGAAGTCTGGTTTCGCGCCAGTGACCACCGCGCGATTTTTGCCACCATCAAAGTCCCGGAAAAATGAAACGCCTCGCTGTCGTTTTTGCCCTTCTTCCCCTCGTCGTCTGGGCCGGCGTGGACGACGACTGGGCGAGCATTGTGGCCATGGACAGCGGGCCCGCGAAAAAGCCCGCCACGCGCGACGAAGCCCGTGCGTTGGCAGCGAGGCACTTCGCGGAACATACCGCGCGAATCCAAGCGTTCATCGCGGCCTATCCGGACGACCCCCGTGTTTTCGATGCCCATCTCCGCCTCGCCGCGATCCTTGCCGCCTCGGGCCAAATGGAAGGCAAGCAAGGTCCGGTCGACGAGGCCATTCGTCTCCTCGCCGATTTGGAGAAAACGCCCGGCGTCCCCTTGGACAAACGGGCCGATGCCGGGTTTCGCCGGGTCTCGCTCTACTGGCAAAGCCTTCGCGGACGCGAGACCGAGATGCGCAGCTCACTCATCGATGCCGCCCGTAATTTCGTCGCACGCTACCCCGGGGATCGTCGCGGTCCCCGGCTGCTCGTGGAAGTCGCCACGATCTGCGACTACGATCCGACCCTCAAACGCACGCTCCTGGAACAGGCCCGCGACCTCTCACGCGAAGACGCTCTCAACCACCGTATCGCCGACGACCTCGTCCGACTCAACCTTCTCGACAAATCCCTCGCCCTCACCTTTCCCACACTTCAGGGCGGCACGTTCGATCTGGCATCTCAAAAGGGGAACGTCGTCCTGCTTGTCTTCTGGTCCGCCGAGTCTCCGCACGCCCTGATGTGGCTCCCCGGCTTCCTTCGCTCGCTGGATGCCGTCCCCAAAAAGAACCTCCGCATCGCCACGGTCGCCCTCGACACCAATCGACGTGAGGTCACCAAACGCCTCCGGGAACTTCAGATCGAAGACTGGCCGACGGCTTTCGACGGTCGCGGGTGGGAAAGTCCGCTCGCCCGAGATCTCGGCATCAACGCCGTTCCCACTGTGTTCGCCTTTGACAAAACCGGAAAACTTCGCGCGCTGAATGCGCGGGAAAATGCCGACCTTTGGGTCCGTCGTCTCCTTCGCGAATAACCCCATGCTCCACGTCGTCCTCGTCGAACCGGAAATCCCGCCAAACACCGGCAACATCGCGCGCCTCTGCCTCGCCGCCGGGGCCCGCCTCCACCTCGTCAAGCCCCTCGGATTCTCCCTCGATGAGAAATCCCTCCGCCGCGCCGGAATGGATTATTGGGACCAATGCGACATCCGGCTCTGGGATTCTTTCGATGAACTCCGCGCGGCCGACCCCGTCGCCCGCTACTATTTCCTCTCATCCAAAGTCACGCGCCCATATTGGGACGCGACCTTTGCGGATGGAGATTACCTCGTCTTCGGAAGAGAAACCCGCGGCCTTCCGTCCTCCTGGCTTACCGTAAATGCCGCCATGTGCCTCACGATTCCCATGCGTCCCGAAGCCCGCAGCCTGAATCTCGCAACCTCCGCCGGGATTGTGCTTTTCGAAGCCGTTCGCCAATTGGCGAAAGCCTGAAAAATCCGCCAAGGCGGATCATCTGCCGGCAGGCCGTTCGTCTTCCAGGTTCAACCTCCGCAACTCATCGGCCGAGAGCGGCCAGCGGAGCGTTTCAAAACAACTCCGAACTTCCCCGATCGACGCGGGCCCGATCAGCGTCCAGACGGGAGAAGGCTGGCTGAGCACATACGACAGCGCGATGTTGATCTCCTCGCACCCGCGTTCCCGGGAGTTCGGCTGCACGGCGCTTGCATTCGAAGTTGTCATCCGCATACCAACTGCGGACCATTTCCCAGTTGGAACGGTCCGTTGGATCTGCCCGTGGGGTGAAAAATCCACGCGCCTGACTCGACCAAGCCAGCAATGAAAACTGCGTCGCCTCCAACCATTGGCGCGACGCCCCATCCGCGGCCGAAAGACACCCCGACCACACCGGCCGGACCATGCGCGCCAGGCTGACTTGGTTGTTCAAAATCCAGAAGCCCTGCAAGCCTCTTTCCGCTGCGTAGCGGTTGGCCGCTTCCAGCCGCTCGATCGTCCAGTTCGACCCTCCAAAAGTCCCTGCCCGCGAAGCCGGTTCATTAAATCAACGAATTCGCCCACCGGCACATCCGGATTGTCGCGATGCATGATGTAAATGTCCGCCTGATCCATTCCAAGATCCCGCAGACTTTCCTCCAGCTCGCGCACGATCCCCTCCGGCGTGCAGTGTGGGGTGAGCCCACCCTTCGCGATCACCACCACTTCGTCCATCACGCCACGCGACGAGATCCAATGCCCGAGCGCCGCGTCCGTCTTCGTAGAGATGTAAGCGGAATCAAACGCATTCCCACCCAGTTCAAAATAAGCATACAACGCAATCTGGCCGCCGATCGAAGGGGAGGAGACACCGCCCATCACCAGGCGAGCCATCGGCTTGGAAAGTCCCGGGATCCGACCAAACGTCATGCCGCTGGAGGTTAAACGCTCCGGGCGATCATGACCCAACGGACGTTTCATTTTCGTCCAGTCCTCCGCTTCATAGCGCACACCGACCTCTTTTCGCCATGCATCGAGCACTTTCATGTTGCCCAACGTATCCGCCCAATTCATCGCCGCCGGCTTTTCGCACAGGATGTGGCATCCCACCCGCGCTGCCCGGATCGACCAATCGGCATGCATTGGATGCGGACGCGCAATATACACCGCATCCACGTCGGGATCGTTCACAACCGATGCATAATCCCCGTAGGCATTCACCGGCCCGAACTCCGCCGCGAAAGCCTCCGCGGTCGCCAGGTCACGACTTCCAACCGCCGACAAAACTCCCGAGCGGGATCCCCGCACCGCCTTCGCGTAACGCCGCGCGATGGCACCGGTGCCCAGAATCCCCCAGCGGAGAGGTTTCATGGGAAAATATGGGATGCGCAGCTAGCCGCCGGAGGTCCGTTCCAAGTGGCCGCCGAACTGAAATCTCATCGCCGAACAGACCTTCTCGGCCATCGTGTGTTCCTTGCGGGAGCGGAAACGCGCATAGAGAGCCGCCGTAAGAACCTCGCAGTCCACGGCTTCCTCGATGGCCGCCATGATGGTCCAGCGCCCTTCGCCTGAGTCAGAAACGCGGCCGGAGAAATTCGAGAGGGTCGGATTTTCCGCGAAAGCCGCCGCAGCGAGGTCGAGAAGCCAGGAACTGATCACACTGCCGCGACGCCAGACTTCGGAAACATCGGCAAGATTGATGTCGTAGTCGAGATCGTGGTGCATGGCCGGAGCCGTCTCCGCATCGGCCTTCGTTTCCTTTGTGCTCACGTTTGCATTCGCGAGAATGTCGAATCCTTCCCCAAAGGCCGCCATGATCCCGTACTCGATGCCGTTGTGAACCATCTTGACGAAATGTCCGGCACCCGAGGGACCACAATGCAAATAGCCTTCCTCGGCCGTTCCGCCGAGTTTCGCACGACCCGGTGTCGGATCGATGGTCCCTTTCCCGGGAGCCAAAGTTTTGAAAATCGGATCCAGCCGCTGCACGGCTTCGGTGTCACCGCCGATCATCATGCAATACCCGCGCTCCAAGCCCCAAACGCCACCACTCGTGCCGCAATCCAGATAATGAATGCCTTTCGGGCGGAGGGATTCGCTTCGGCGACGGTCATCTCGAAAATACGAATTCCCGCCATCAATAATCGTGTCGCCCGGCTCCAGAAGGGCAGCCAGTTCATTCACGATTTTGTCCGTGATCGCGGCCGGGATCATGATCCATGCGGCACGCGGCTTTTCGAGCTTGGAGACAAAATCCTCCATTGATGAAGCCCCGATGGCTCCTTCCGCGACGAGTTCGGCGACCGCCGCCGGATTCGTATCATAGACGACACATTGGTGGGAGTTTCGAAGCAGACGGCGCACCATGTTGGCGCCCATGCGGCCGAGGCCGATCATTCCAAGTTGCATAGGTTTTTTGGGGTGTTGAAATTCCGCGACGGAGCCAGTGTTGTCGATCCCGCGTGACGCGGCAATGACATTCTCGATCAAGGTTTCCCGAGCTGCGAAATTCGCCGATCGTGGGCGGTTTGTTGTCCGCGTTGGTAGCGACGCCAGAGAAAAATCCCCCCACCCGCCGCCGCGAGCAGTCCGAGCCCGAGCAGCCACGTTTTCCAGACCGGAGGCGGCGGCGTCTTGGTTGTCATTTGGAAAGCCGGGGATGGAGGATCTTCCTCACCGTCCGCGCGGATGCCGATGACACGGATCGTCCACGCAAACCCGGCGGCCAGCCCCTCAAAGGTCGCACGGGCGAGCGGACCATCCCGCACGATTTTTACATTCGGGAACGACTTCCACGAGATCACCACCCGGCCTCCGGGATCGGACGAAATCTGACGAAACTCGACCCGAAAGTCCTTCGCGTCACCCGCGACCCATGAAAGCACGACCTCATTCAACCCCTGCTGCTCCATGATGACCTTCTCGGGATTCCCGGTCACCGGCGTAGGCAGTGGAGTTGCTTCCGGGACGGCCAATGGTTCGACCGCTTCGACGCGGTCGAGGACCCCGGGAAACCGCGGCGAGACTTCTTCCCGGCGGACCAATGAAGCCCGAACGGGAATCTCCAGCCGTCCGTTCGTCTGGTAGGAGAAAACGAGTTTTTGATCGTAGGTTCCTGGCGTGAGGCCTTGAAACATCAGCTCAAATTCCTTGGATCCTCCCGGCTGGATAATCGTTCCCGCCGGATCCGGGAGGAGGATCAAGCCCTCGGGAGCCGCGACTTTCACCTGGGCGTCACTTGCTCCCGTGTTTCTCAAAAGAAGCCGCGAGTTGACCGTCCGGCCCACCGGAATCTCGCCGTAATCGATCGCCGCGAGATCAGTTTCCAGCCGGGGCGGTGCCGGGAAAACGCGCACGGGAATCTCACGGCGGAATCCCCCGCTCCGAAAAATGAACGCACTGTCGATGGACGCCGGTTCCCGCGGGGGAACGCTCACTTGGAGCTTGGCCGTTTCCCCGGCGGAAATCCGGACGCTTTCCGGCCCCTTGAGCCCCGCCGGCCATTCGAAGGTGACCTCGCGCACGTCAGCCGTGAGATTCTTCAGTTGAAACAAAAACTCCCCCTCCTCGCGCCGAACCGGCTCGACCTCAACGGCCACGGGTCGCCACTCGAATGGCATCACGCCAGCTCCGCTCACCACAACCGCATCCGTCGGCTTTCGCCCCAACACGATGCGACCGGCAAACTCGCGCGCGTCGGTCGGGGAAAATGTGATCGGAATCCGAATGGTCTCACCACCCGGCACACGAAAATCCGCCGGAGGCTTGACGGCCCATGGCTGGGCAATTTCGACTTTCCCGGTCGCATCCTCCCCACCGGCATTGGTGAGAACAAGGTCGCGGGTCGCCACGTCACCCACAAAAACATTGCCAAAATCCAACTCGCCCGCGAACTCCATCTTCGCCGGCTCTTCAATCACAAAAATCTGCACCCGCGCCGGGGCCGAGACCGGGGAATCCAGCGATTGCGCTGCAAAGGTGAACGTGTCTTCACCCGGGACCGACGGCGGCATGTAGGTCACCACGGCGGTCGTGCGATTGATCCGGCGGATCTCTCCAAGCGTTCCCCCGGCCGGCGGCGTTCGAATAAGAAACCGAAGCGGTTCGACAATCCGTCCCCCGACCGAGATCTGGATTTCGGCCGGCTTCCCGGCATAGACGGAAATCTTCTGCGAGCGGGCCATGGGCGGTGGCGTCGGGAGCGGATCCTTCTCGGCCGCGAGCATGCGCGCGCCTGTTCCCGCAACGAGGAACAACGCCAGTGAAATCAACCATCGAAATCCGCGCACCATGGAATGCAGTTGATAAAAGCAGGATCAGCGATTAAGCGAAGAGAAGTTTTTCGACGATGACCAGCGCCTACTCCATACGGTTTCGCCCGCTCCGCCTCCTTCTGGCCGGGGTGATCACCGTAGCGACCGCCGTCTCGTCCCTTCCGCTCGCTGCGCAGCAGCAGAATGCGCCGCGACCGGTCAAAAAGCAGAAAAAGGCTTCCGAACTCATCCGCAAACAGGATCCGCCAAAAGTCATTCCCCGCGTGCTGGAGCAGGCGACGCCGGAAAATGTCTCCGTGCTCATTTCTCTTTCCAAGCAACGCGTTTACCTGAAGGTCGGTGATGAGATCGCGATCGACACGCCCACCTCGACGGGGAAGCGCGCCGGCATGACGCCGACCGGCTCGTTCGTCATTATTGAGAAAAACGCGGATCATCGGTCGAATCTTTACGGGGATTTCGTCAACAAAAACGGCCAGGTCGTTCGTGGCGGCGTGAGCACCAAGATCGATTCCGCTCCCAGCGGCACGACGTTTCGGGGAGCTCCGATGCGATGGTTCATGCGATTCGGCGATCCGACCACCAAAGGCTGGCGGGCCGAAGGCATGCATACCGGCATGCTGCCCGGCTACCCGGCTTCCCATGGATGCGTCCGCCTTCCCGACGAAATCGCCCGCATGATCTTCGAGAAAGTCGTCATCGGCACCCCGGTCGTCATCGAAGACTGACGCTCACCCACCCCCGGGCAGAAAAAACGACATCACCGTTCCGCGGCCCGGAGTGCTTTGGACCTCAAGCCGGGAGCCCAAGTGCTCCAGAAACGTGCGACACAATTGAAGTCCCAATCCACATCCGGCCTCGGCATTGGTCCCTGTCCCGGGCGTCAAGATCCGGTCTTCGAAGACTTCTGTGACACGTTCGGGGGTCATGCCTGCGCCATGGTCAGAAACCCGAACCCTCCATCCGCCGTGCTCCGGGATCGCTTCGACCAAAACCCGGGCCTCGACAGGCGAAAACTTCACCGCATTCGAAATCAGGTTTCGCAAAACAATGCGCACCCGTTCGCGATCCGAACGCACGATCACATCGTCGGGAACCTCGTTCTGAATCACAATCCGCTTGGGTGCCGCCGCCGGGAGGAGCAGACGGACCGCCGCCATCGCCTCCGGCCGCAGGGCCATCGAAACAAGCTCAGGCTCATGATCCCGCAGCAGGTCCCTCGCCCACGCAAGCAGACTCTCAAGCGATTCGTGAACAGTGGCCGTCTCGATCCGCAGTTGCGGCAGGAGCGACCGAAAGTCGTCGGTCTTCAGCGAGCCCTCTTCGATCATTTCCAACGTTTGCAGCAACGAACCCACCGGCCCGCGCAGATCGTGGGCAACCACGGAAAGAAGTTGTTCCCGCGTCCGGTTCGACGCTTCCAAATGTCCGGTCGCCGCGCGAAGCCCCTCGTTTTTTTCTTCGATTACTTTCCGATACTCGCTGTTCAGACTCCGGAAGAGTTCGAGAATTCCAAAAAGCGAGGCGACAAAAAGAATCGTGTTCACCGCATAAAGTCCGCGCGAGACTCCGGCCTGTTCGTAAAATTCAAAATGCGTGATTCGCACCACCACGAAAGCCATCCCGTAAACTATCGCGATGACCACCCGGTCGCGCCTTGCATCGACCATGAACATCGCGGCCGCAATGATGATGAGCAGGTAGTTCTCGACACCGTTTCGGTAAACCATCCCACCAGCGAGAAACACAAGAGACGCCCCACCCATCATCACGGCGAACGCTGTCCGTCGGGCTCCGTAAAGCGCAAGCCCGAGGGTGGCCACACCAGCCACAGTCAAAACCGCATTGAAGGGAAGCAGGTGCTGGCGTCCGGACACCGAATTGAATATCGCAAACGCGGGTCCGGCCACCGCCATGGAAACGGCGAAGGCATTCAGGAGCGTGATTTTCGTACGCTCGGAGAATGTCATATCCGGCCGTGTCCCGAACGTCAGCCACCGTATCCACCAGGGGGAAACATGCGACTTCAAGCGAGTAGAATCTGATCCGAATTCCGACCCGATGCAACGCCCGCCCCGAAATTTCCCGCTTCTTCTCACATGGTGCCTGCTCGCCGTCACATCCGTCTCCGCGGCAGAGACCACCTGGCAAACCTCGCAGCCCGGATGGGTTTACGAGTTTCCCCGCGATCATGGGAGTCATCCGGACTTCAAGACCGAGTGGTGGTATTTCACCGGCAATTTGCAGACGGCCGACGGGCGCGAATTCGGATACCAGCTCACGTTTTTTCGCCAGGGTGTGATCCCCCCCGGCGAGGTTGCACCCAAGTCGGCGTTTGGGGCCCGCGACGTCAAGTTCGCGCATTTCGCGGTGACCGAGATCAGTTCGCGGACGTTCCATCACTTTCAAAAGCTCTCCCGCGGAGCTTTCGACGAAGCCGGTTTTGACCGACTTCCCCGCCTCGCCTGGATCGACAACTGGACCTGCGAACTGATCGGGGAGCAGGATTTCCGCCTCCGAGCCCGCGACGGCGAGGTCGAGATCGATCTGGAACTCCGAAGCGCCAAGCCGCCGGTGTTTCATGGAAAAGACGGCGTCAGCCAAAAGGCCGAGGGCAGCGGGCGCGGGTCGCATTACTATTCCCTGACTCGGCTCAAAACGAGCGGCACGATTCGTGTCGGAAACTCCGTTCACGCCGTCCGTGGCCTCAGTTGGTTCGACCACGAGTGGGCCACCAATCAGCTCGCCGCCCACCAGACCGGTTGGGACTGGCTCAGCCTGCAATTTGAGGACAGGACCGAGTTGATGCTATTTCAGCTGCGCACCACCGATGGCGGGCGCGACGAATATTCCTCCGGCACATGGATCGCCGCCGACGGCGGCACCACGAAGATCACGAATTCGGATTTCGTGTGGAGACCGCGCCGATGGTGGACCAGTGCAAAAACCGGAGGTCGGTATCCCGTGGCCTGGGAACTGGCCATCCCGAAGCTCGACCTCACCCTCGACGTCGAGGCCCGCCTCGATGCACAGGAACTCGCCGCCGAGCCCGTAATTTACTGGGAGGGAGCCGTGGCCGCCACCGGTCGCCGCGGCGGCCTCGCCACCTCGGCCCGGGGCTATTTGGAAATGACCGGCTACGCCTCGCCAGTCCGCGGGATGCAGGAACGCTAACGCCAACAACGCGCTTTATGTTCCGTCCCAGAGAAAATTTTCCAGCCGGATGCGATTAATGCGGGCACGAACTTCCGGTGCCCGCGGACCGTCCACGGCCGAGACCATCTCGTAAACCCGCACCGCCTCTTCCCAGCGCTTTTGGGACTCCAGGATTCGGGCGGCATCGAAGCCGGCTTTGTAAAACCAGAAATACTCCGGCACGGTTCCTTGGCCGCCCTTGATGACATCATAAAACGCCGCCAGCGCGGCATCGGTCTCGCCAAGCTTTTCAAAAGCCGTGCCCATCCGCACCAAGGCCTGGTTTTTCCATTCCGGGGTGGCTTCGGGATCCGTCGTGATCGAGCGCCACGTCACGATGGCCTCGCGATACTGGGCGGGGTCCTCCTGGCCCGACAAATACTGGGCCTTGCCTTTTTCCATGAGCGCGGCAAAGCGGGTCTCGGCATCGACGGGTGAACCGAGGATGCGGTCGATAATGACCATGGCTTCCTTGCGCCGTCCGGCGGCACTCTGGAGGAACGCCTGCTCCAACCGCGCGCGCGACGCGAGCGGACCATCAAACCCGGCCACCTCTTCGAAAAGCAAAAGCGCATCACCGGTCGCCTCCGCGCTGAGCAGGCGCGAGGCGGATTGACCGGCCAAAAACAACGCGGGTTCCTCCCACGGCGGACCGGGATACTTCCGGGCAAGGGATTCAAATTGCACACGGGCACCGGCGAAATCCCCCTTCCGGAAAAGCAACTCGCCCAGCTTCATCCGAACCTCCGGCTCGGACGCCGACCCGGGATGATCTTTCAAAAATGTCTGCGCGGCCGCGATGGCGGCATCCGGTGACTCCCCCGATCCTGCCACCAGAAACACATCCAGCGCGCCACGGCGTGCCGGATCCACCTCGTCGGAAACCTGTCGGAGTTCGAGGCGGGCAGCCTGCAGATCTCCTTTTTCGAAACGCAATTCGGCAAGGGCCAACCGCGCGGCTGATGATTCCGGGCCCTTTTCATTCGCCAGCGTCTCCAATCGGGCAAGGGCCGCGGGGTCCTTCGTCCGCGCAAGATGCAGGGCCTCGTGCAGGCGGAACTTGGCCAGACGCGGACTCTCCGGGAAACGGGTCTGTAGATCGACCAACGCGGCCTCGGATCCCACCCCGACCTCCAAGTTGCACAGGGCGGCATTGAACAGCGCCGACTCGGCCAGCGTTTCATCAACAGCCGCTTTTTGAAACGCCCCGGCGGCCGCCTCCGGCTCGTTGCGTGAGGCAAGCGCCAGCCCGCGCACATAATCCGCAGCCGGCACACGCCCCGGCGGCGGCAGGACACCGAGCGCATCGTCTGCCCGCCCTGCCTCCAGCCAGTTCCGGGCCACTTCCACGGCGGCCTGCTCGGCCAGCGGGTGATCGGGATCCACATTCAAAAGCCGCTCGAGCAACCGGCGGGCGAGGTCGTTCCGGTTGGCTCGGGACTCCATGCGAGCCCGGTAAAACAGCGCCAGACTCCGCCGCGGGGACGGTGTCTCGGTATCCGTCCAGCGTCGCATTTCCGACGACGATGGCGAAGCCGACGCGGCATAGAGTTCATCCAACGCAACAAAGACCGCATCGAGATTTTGAATACTGACGTGCGATTCGATAAACTCTTCGAGGAGCGTCTCGGCGGCCGCGGCATTTCCGCCCATCTGGAGGGCTTTGGCCTGACCGGTCGCGGTCTCCACCGCCATGCGTTCATCCAGCGGGTCAACCTCGGCAAAGACGCCGGCCGCCGCGGCGAAATCGCCGTCCGCAAGATAAGTCCGCGCGAGGAGAAACTTTTTCTTTTCCAGAAGTGGTCCGACGACTTCCGGAATCGCGTCCAGGGCCGATTTGGCCGCGACGAGGTCGTTGAGATCCAGAGCGGCGGCGGCGAGATCAAGGAGGGCGGCATCCCGCAAGGGCGAGGCCGGCCAGTCTCTGGCGGACTCGAGAAGCGCGACAGCCTCGGGCTTTTCTCCCGAGGCGAATAGCATCCGGGCCGCTCCCAGCGCGGCCTCACGACTTTTGGAACAGCCATCGCTTTCGATGCATTTCCAGTAGTGGTTCAGGGCATCGCCCGCACGCCCCTCCCCGGCCAGCGCTTGCGCGGTCCAGAAATCGCGTTCGCAAGCGGGCAGTCCATCCGCCATCGACAGCAGGGTCAGGGCCTCGGTGGCCCGCCCGGACTCGACGAGAGCCCGGGCCAGCAGAAGGACGCCCTCGGAATCGCCCTTTCCACGAAGAGCGTCCGGCGCAGCCTCGCGGACCTTTTGCACCGCGACCTGCGGCAAACCATCGGCCAGGGCATTCCGCGCAGGTTCGAGGGAATCGGCCCACAGCGGGATCATCATGAGAAGAGAAAAAACAACAGGGTATTTCACGAGGCGAAGTAGCGGGCCAGATAGCGGCCGGTGTGGCTTCCGGTGGCCTTGGCGACTTTTTCCGGCGGACCTTCGGCCACGATCTTTCCCCCACCCTCGCCGCCTTCGGGTCCGAGATCAATAATCCAATCGGCGCACTTGATCACCTCGAGATTGTGCTCGATGACAATGAGGGTGTTTCGCGCATCGCGAAGCTTCATAAGGACCTCGAGCAGTTTGTGAATGTCGGCGAAGTGAAGTCCGGTCGTCGGCTCATCCAGAATGTAAACTGTCCGACCGGTCGCCCGTTTGGAGAGCTCGGCCGCCAGTTTGATCCGCTGGGCTTCGCCCCCGGAAAGCGTCGTGGCCGATTGCCCCAAACGCACGTAACCCAAGCCGACATCCTGCAGGCGCTCGAGCTTGGGGAAAAGCGTGGGCACGTTTCGGAAAAATCGCGCCGCGTCGTCCACCGTCATGTCCAGAACATCGGCGATATTTTTTCCTTTGTAGGTCACCTCGAGCGTTTCGCGGTTGTAGCGCCGGCCCCGGCAGACTTCACATTCGACGTAAACGTCTGCGAGAAAATGCATCTCAATGCGAATAAACCCATCGCCCTGGCAGTGTTCGCACCGTCCGCCCTTGGCATTGAACGAAAACCGGCTCGCGTCATAGCCGCGCACCCGCGACGAAGGCAACTCGCTGAAGAGATCGCGGATCGGGCCGAGTGCCCCGGTGTAAGTCGCCGGATTCGACCGCGGTGTGCGACCGACCGGACTTTGATCGATGACCACGACCTTGTCGAACTGCTCGATGCCAACAATCGTCCGATGCGCTCCGGGGCGCGATTTGGCCCGGTTGAGATCCCGCTCAAGGGCATTGCGGAGGATGTCGTTCACCAGCGTCGATTTCCCGCTGCCCGAGACTCCGGTGACGCACGTCAGACAGCCGGCCGGGAAGGCGGCGTCGATGGTTTTGAGATTGTTTTCGGTTGCGCCGAGCACACGGAGCCAGCCGTCGCCGATGTCGCCCGCACGGGCACCCGTCTGCCGTGGAGCCACACGTTGGCGGGGGACCGGGATTTTCATGGTTCCCTTGAGATACTGCGCGGTGAGGGAATCCTCGCTGCCGAGGACGGTTTCGATGTCCCCTTGCGCCACGAGCCGACCGCCGCGCGGGCCGGCCCCGGGACCCAAGTCGAGGACGTGATCCGCGGCGCGAATCGTGTCTTCATCGTGCTCGACAACGATCACCGAATTCCCCAGATCCCGCAAATCCCGGAGGGTCTGGATCAGACGGTCGTTATCACGCTGATGCAGCCCGATGCTGGGCTCGTCCAGCACATACATGACACCCGAAAGCCCCGAACCAATCTGCGTGGCTAGGCGAATACGCTGGGCTTCCCCGCCCGAAAGGGTTCCGCTTTCCCGGTTGAGTTGCAGGTAGCCGAGGCCGACCTCATTCAGAAAGCGAAGCCGCTGGCGAACCTCGCGGAGCACATCTCGAACAATCTCCTGCTGGGCCGGTGTGAGGTCGAGTTCGTCCATCACCCGACCGGCCGCGGCGATGGACAGGGAGCACAGTTCCTGGATGCCGAAGGCACGTCCATCTTGGGTTCCGATGGTCACGGCGAGGATCTCCGGTCGCAACCGCGCCCCCCGACAAGTCGCACAGGTCCGGCGTCCCTGAAACGCCCGGAGGCGCTTTTTTGTGAACTCGCTCTGGCTCGACTCGTAAAGCCGCTCCATCTGCGCGACCAGGCCCTCGAAGGGTTTGGACACTTTGCGTCCGGCCCCGGTTGAGACGGTGATGGCACGGTCTCCGGAGCCCTGCGTGATCAGATCGCGGAAAGATTCCGGCAAATCCTCAAAGGGCACGCTCTGCGACACGGGTGTGTCGGCGAGCAACCCTTCGAGAACGGCGGCGTAGTAGGCGCGCATGCGCTTGTTGCCGGATTTCCAAGGTCGCACCGCCCCTTGGGTCAGCGTCTTGGAGCCGTCGATCATCAGATCGGGATCAAAATACAACTCGGTCCCGATGCCATGGCAGACCGGACAGGCTCCCAGATGACTGTTGAACGAAAAATGTTTCGGTGTGAGCTGCGGCATGGTGAAGCCGGTCGCGGGATTCGAGAAATCGGTGGAAAATTTTTCCTCGATCCAATCGGCCCCGATTTCCTGCTGTCGGCTGGTGGTGAGTCGGCCATCGCCCCAGCGGAGCGCGGTGTCGATCGAATCGGCCAGTCGTTGGCCGAGATCGTCCCGGACGACGAGCCTGTCCACCACGGCCTCGATCGTGTGCGGCAGATGGCGATCGAGTTTGACGGTTTCCGATTTGGTCAACTCGACGACCGCTCCATCGACGCGGAGGCGCACAAAGCCCTCCCGGCGCGCTTTTTCGATGACGTCCCGAAACTCGCCGACCTGGCGGGTGACCAGCGGGGCGAGAAGGAGAAATTTCGTCCCGGTCGGCCAGCGAAGAATCGCGTCGGCGATTTGCTGGGGCGTCTGGCGGGCGACCCGCTCACCGGTGGCGGGATCGTGTGGAACCCCAACGGCCGAGTAGAGAAGCCGAAGGTAATCGTAAATCTCGGTCGTGGTTGCAATCGTCGAGCGGGGATTCGCGCCGGACGTCCGCTGCTCGATCGCGATGGCTGGCGAGAGGCCCTCGATGTAATCGACATCGGGCTTCTGCATTTGGTCCAAGAACTGCCGGGCGTAGGCCGAGAGGCTCTCGACATACTTCCGCTGGCCCTCGGCGAAAAGGGTGTCAAACGCCAGTGATGACTTGCCGGATCCGCTCAGTCCCGTCACGACCACGAGTTTGTGGCGCGGGATATCGACATCGAGGTTCTGGAGATTGTGCTGCCTCGCGCCCTTGATGCGGATAAACGATGGCTTGTCGGACGGCGTGGTCATCGCGAATGAACAAACCTTCAGTATTGCCCATCACCGCCGCGGGGCAAAGCGGGAAAATCAATCAGACCGCAGCCCGAAGCGTGGTCGCCTCATGTTCGGCGTGGCCGTTGGACCCGTTCGACGAGTGGCTTCCGTTTTTGTGAATGATTTCGGATTCCGCCGCGGCTTCGGGGAGCCGGAAGTCGAAGACATTGCGGCGGCGGCCCGGATCAACGTAGGCGGGGTCGTCGAATGTCCCAAGCTCGCGGGCGATTTTTTCGAAGATTTCCAACACGCGGTCGAGATCGGACTCGGTGTGCGTGGCCATGTAGCTTGTGCGGACAATGGCCTCGCCGTAGCGAACGGCAGGATAAATCGCCGGGGTCGCAAAAACGCCCTCCTCGTAGAGACGCTGGGTGAAAACAAACGCCTTCGCCTCGCTGCCGATCAGGATGGGGACAATCGGCGTCTGGGTATTCCCGATCTTGAAGCCGATGGCCTTGAATCCCTCGTGCATCTTGCGGGTATTTTTCCAGAGTTGTTCGATGCGTTCCGGCTCCTCCTGCATGATTTGCAGGGCCTTCAAAACGCCGCCCGCGACGGCCGGAGCCAAGGCTGCGGTGAAAATGAAACACCGGGCGCGATGCTTCAGGTACTCGATCATCTGCGCGTCGCCGGCGATGAAACCGCCCATCGAGCCGAGGGATTTCGAAAAAGTGCCCATCACGATGTCCACTTCGTCGTTCACGCCGAAATGGTGCACAGTGCCCCGTCCGCATTTTCCGAGGACACCGAGCGAGTGCGCCTCATCGACATAAACCAAGGCATCATGCTCGCGGGCCGCTTCCAAGATCGGCGGAAGGTCGGCAATATCGCCGGACATGCTGAACACACCGTCCATGACGACCAAGCGTCCCGCATCTTGCGGGAGACGTTTCAGGCGATTGCGAAGCGAGGCGGCGGAGTTATGGCGGTAGGGAATGAGCTTCGCCGGAGCAAACTGGCAGCCATCGATGATACTGGCGTGATTTTCGCGGTCGCAAAGGATCGCATCTCCATCCTCGGTCAGCGCGGCAAGAGCTCCCTGATTGGCGAAAAAGCCGGTCGAGAAAAGCAGGACCGATTCGCGTTCGAGGAACGCCGCGAGCGCTTCTTCGAGTTCAACATGGAGGCGGATCGTGCCATTGAGCAGACGCGACCCCGTGCAGCCAGCACCGTAGCGGCGGGTGGCCTCACACGCGGCTTCGACAACCCGCGGGTCTTGGGCCAACCCGAGGTAATTGTTGGAGCCGATCATGATCTTCGGCTCGCCTTGACAGACCACGTAGTTGCCGTGCGGCTCCTCAATACAACGGAAGTAAGGATAAAATCCCTGCGCCCGTGCGTCCGCGCTGTCCCGGTACTCCCGACACTTTTTGTATAAATCTCTTGCCACGTTAGGCGAATTCTTAAGGAAACTAGAGTTGCATGATTGACGGGGATGTAAATGCTTTTTCAGGCACAGCACGATTTACGCCGCCCGGCCCGATCCGGCTGCAATTCTTTGTGCGAGCGGGTTTTCACCGGACGGGAACTGCAACGGGCTCCGGGTTGGCGAGCATGAGGGCAAAGGCGCCAAAGTAGAGGAGAAGGCCGCCGAAAAGGATCAGCCCGCCGCGGCTGATTGCCCGGGTTTTTTCATCCCGGCGGACCAAAACGCCCTCCATCGTGCGGACGGGATCGTCGCCGAGATCGGACGTGACCCACCGGATGGCCATCACTTTTCGCACCACATAAAACGCGCTGGCAATCACCACGGCGAGGCCGGCGATGACGAGAACCTGGGCCGGGCGGTTCGTCGCGGCGATGAGCCGACCGGAAAATCCCGTCACCGTGACGACAATACCCGCCAGGCCGGTCAGAACTTGGGCGCGGGCGTGGATGACGTCCATTTGGCTCTGCACCAGCTGGACCGCCTTTGCGAGATCGTCGTGAAACAGGCGAAGAATGGCCCGGGCTTCTTCGTTCGGTGTCATGCCGCCACGAAACGGAGATTGCGAAAGAAACGCAAGCTTCCTGCTTTTCGGTTGCTTCTCTCGTTGGACGAGTGCAGGGTGACTGTTCGAGATCCGGGGCGTAGCTTAGCTTGGTAGAGCGCCTGGTTTGGGACCAGGAGGTCGCAGGTTCGAATCCTGTCGCCCCGATT
>CAZEYT010000035.1:0-30285 GCA_964516295.1 uncultured Chthoniobacterales bacterium
TGCATCTTTTCCGGGGTTCGTGATTTTGCCCACCCCCACCCCAATCTCCTGAGTTCCCAAGGAACACGGAGAAAGGCAAGCGGCCGTCCCGACACCGGTCTTGAAGCCATTGGAAAGAATTTGCGTAACCGTTCCAATGCCATCTTCTGACACTTCCAACGCCAGCGCTGCCGCGGCCGTTGAACGATTTTGTTTCGTTCTTGCACGATGTCTCCGAGAGCAAAGGAGATGATGCCAGCCCCCTCCCCCGCGACCATCCCGTCGAGGAAAACGGTCGAAACTGCCGCCTGCGCTCCGCTACATTCCGCCCGCCACTCTCCGTCGGCGACAATCGCAAAAGTCCTCGGTGAAGACGCCAGTGTGACATCGCGCGCAGCGCATCCCAAGCCCCCGTGTCACACGGCACAGGAGTTCGCGTTTGTACCTGTGATCGGATTTCCTTCGTCCGCGCCCCAATCCTTCGGCCGCATTTTCGTTTGACGACCTCGGGAGCGGCTCACAATTCCAAGAATTCAAAATCAAAACAATGCCCGGTCCCTTCAGTTTCCAAGAGCATTCCGAGTAGGCTGAGCGATTTGAAGGTCTTGTTCACACTGTGAACAGGACGTTTCTTCCGTCTCCGAAACCGCTCCGCGGATACGGTGGTTCTGAAAAGGCGTGGAGCCAGTAGTGGTAGGCCTCGGCATTCACGGCTTTAAGCCCATCCAGCCAGGCGTGTTCATGGCCTTTGAGGGTTGCGGCGCGAAGGAGGGCGATTTGCGCGTCGCTACCGGTGTAGCGGGCGGTGGCAAAATCGAGCGTGCGGCCGGTGCGCAGGTGCGCCGCCAAGACGGCCGCGCGGGCGGCCAGAGTCCGGCGATCTTCGTCGCCGAAGCGGGGCAGGGTCAGATGGCCGCCGAGTTTGCGGAAGCCGTCGAGGATGAGTGCAGTATCGGCAAAAACCGCCTGATGCGCTTTCTTCGTTCCGGTGATGCCGAGGCAGGCGTTAAGGGTATCGGCCAACGTAGCCTCTCGGGTGTGCGTATGGCCGCGATAGCCGGCTTCTTGCGCCTGCACGCCGTCATACACGCGGGCCATCTGCGCGAAATCGGTCGCGTGCTCGAAAAGGGTGCCGACATCAAAGAGCTGTTTGGCCACCTGCATGACCTCGCCCTCGGTGCCGTCCTTGCGACGCAGGCGCACGCCGGTCGTCGTCGGGGCAAAGGCGGTGAGTTTGTCACCCAGCAGGCTTTCGACCGTGGGCAGCGTGACGGTGATCTCGCGGTCGGGATGGAGAAACGAGGTGCGGATGGGGCGCGTGACCTGCTCGTGGGGACAGTGCGACTCCTGCACCACGTCGAGCAACACACAGGCCCTTCCGCCCATGGCGCGCTCGGTGCGAAACCAAAACTTGAAGTGGCGGCGCCTCGGCAACGGATCGCGCGTGTTGGTAGCGCTACGGGTGTTTTCCTCGGCTCCCATGAAGGGGGCGGTCTCTCCGATGCTGGAGACAACCCGCTCCAGTTCGGCATCCGTCGCCGGGGAAACGATGTCGATGTCGATGGACAAGCGACGGATGTCCCGCAGGTGGAGGAGCAGACTGGTGCCGCCTTTGAAAAGAAAAGGGAGTCCGCTATCGGCGAGGTGCCCCAGCAGGGTGAGAGCATAGACGCATTTCTCCAGCAAACCCGGATCGCACCGCCCCAGCTGGCGACTCTGGTCCTCCGACCATGCCGGGGTATAAACTGCGGCGGGAAACACGGGGATTCAGAACCTACGCGTTTGGGTTAACCATTGTCACTGACTTCAATCGTGTGACGTTGGTTAATCGCATCGAGTACGGTGATCGGATTTTTTCTCGATGCTGCATACCGCAGGAGGGAAGCGATTTGCACGAGGTGGGTGTCGAGGACGGCAGCGACGACGGTTTGGGCCTCGGACTCGTCCATGAGGGACAGGGGGGCGTTTTCGGCGATGAGATCGACGAGGATGTGCTCGATCACGGCTTGGCGACCTTCGGGAGCGGGTTGACGGCCCAAGGAGGGGCGGAGGACGACCATTTTCTCGCCGGGGCGGACGAGCTTGGCTGCGGTGCTGGCCGGGGGGTTCACGGCCACTTCCCAGCCCTCGTTGCGGAGCTTTTCGCCAACAGATTGAAGCGTTTCCACGGGAGCGTGGAGAAAGGTCACCGGCTGGGCCAGCAGGTGGTGCATCCACGGGTTGAGCTGCACGGTGCTCCACACGCAGAAATCGAGCAGCGGAAAGGCTTTTTCGACTTGGCGGACGAGCTTGGCGACGGGCTTGCGGTCGAGCGTGACGCGTTCGGTGAGACGCGAATACCAGCCACGGCCAGCATCCTGCAGGTGGCCCTTGGCGACGGCTTCGCTGAGATAGACCTTGAGGGTTCCGTCGGTGAGCGAGAGTTCAGCGTCGTTGGCGGCGGTTTGGATGGCGGCGGTGGAGAAATAGGCGGAGCCGTCCTTGAGTTTGCCGAGGACGTTAAAGAACAAGGTTTGTTTGTCGTCGGCGGGGGCGGACTGGGCGGCCCAGCGTTGGTCCTCGGCGTCGAGGCCATAGAGGGCGGCGACGCGGGCGTCGATCTCGGCCTCGATCTTGGCGATTTGCTCGGTGAGGGCGGCGGTTTCATCGCGCGCGGCCTCGTAGAGTTTCAGGTCCGGCGCGCGGCCGTGGAGCTTGCGGGCGCGCTTGGCGTAGTCGTCGGCCGAGAGCGACCAGGGCTGCTCCAGTGGATTGCGGGATGTGCTGTCGGCGGGGTCAAGACCGAGGGCGCGGAGGAATTGCTCGCTGCGGGCGCGACGCTGGCCGTGGAGGTTTTGGGCTTGCTTCGCGAGCTTGCCGACAACTTCACGGTCGGCAGGGGAGGCGTCGGGGATGGGGAGCTGTTCCATGTGCTGACCAAAGAACCGAAGGTAGCCGCCACGAATATCGGCGAGGCTAAGCTCAATCCATTTCAAGACCGGAGCAGAGTTGAGAACGCCGCAGAGGAACCAATCAGCTAACGGAAGAAAATAGGTCGTGTTGGCTCCGTAGTAGCCGTGTTCATCCATCGCAAAGCGAAGCTCTTTACCGATGTCCGGATAGATGATCTTCGGCCTCTCGAAGTATTGCCGATAGGCCACCTGCGGTTGCTGAAGCTCATACCACTCTTGCTGAGTTGCCCGATGATTGAGACCAACCGTCTCTCCCTTATCATTCACGTATGACCGGAACGGTCGCAAATGTCGTTCGACAGACGGATATCGTGAAATGTCTATGCCTCTGTAAGAATAGATCAGATACTTCTGGCGGAACTGAACATCGAATCGTCTTACGTCATTGCCCGCCACCAGTGGCTTAATAATCTCGGCGGCATCCGGAGTTTCCATGATCAGCCGGTCACGAGTTTTCGCATCGACGACGAATGCTTCGTTTAGGCCGGTTTTCACGCCCCACCCCAAGAGGCCATTGCATATTTCTCCCAATCGGCGGCCACTATTGACCATCTTGTCCTTCAGGTCAGCCGTCGCGCCAGTTGCTAGTCGTGGCCTCCCAACGCCAAACTGATCAGCAGATACTTGACTACTAAGAGAGACGAAGTGCTGGCGAACCCCGTCCGCGTAGCATCGATCCAGATCCGTGACCTTCGCCCAAGCCGTAGAAATTTCACCACGGTCTTTCTTCTGCCAAACAAAGATGCACGGATATGCGGTGGCGGACTGGAAAACCGGTAAGTCGCCGAAATCCATCACCAACCGAAAGGCCTGCGCGTCGAGCAGATGCTGTCGGAGGGATTCTCCGTAGCCGGCGCGGAGCCATTTGTTGGACGAGATGAAGGCGGCGACACCACTCGGTCGGAGCAATTCGTGGGCGCGAGCGTAGAAGTAAACGTAGAGATCGGCGCGCTCGGCGTGGACATGGGGAAAGCGTTTCCGCAGGACCGGTTTTTGGGGCTTGATCAGCTCCATGCGCACGTAGGGTGGGTTGGCGACGATGATGTCGAAGCCGCCCGGTTCTGGTGGCGGGGCGAGTTCCAGGCCGAGATTGAAATCCCCGGAGACGGAAGCGACGGCCGGCGTGGGCATGAAGACTTCGGCAAATTCGATGGCCCAGTGGAAAGCATCCGCGGGGCCGTCGGTGGAGAGCCAGCCCTTGAGGGTCGTTTTGAGCTCATCGATGCGAGCCCGAAGCGCCGCCTTGGCCGCACCGTGGGCCTTGAGGTAATCGTCCTTTGCCCGTCGAAACTCCCGCACGGTCCCGGCGATGAGCTGGCCGTCATCGCGCAATACCTGCTCGGGCGCGGGGGCGGCGAGCGAGTTGCCCACTTCGATTTTAAAGTCGAGGTTCGGCAAGGGCGGCGGGGTTGCACCTTCGAATTCCACAACAAGCGCCAGCCAAAGCCGCAGCCGTGCGATGTTCACGGCAAAGGCATCCTGGTCCACCCCATAGAGGTTGCGTTGGATGATCTGGAGACGGCGCTGATAGGCGGATTCCGGGTCCGGCTTCTGGCGCGAGACAAACAGGCGACTTCGGAGGTCGATAAGCTCATGCAGGAGCCCGAGGAGGTAAGCCCCGGAGCCACACGCCGGGTCGCAGATCGTCACGGCGATCAGGGCGGCATGCACATTTTCCGGATCGCGCAGGGCCGAGCCATCGCCACCGTGGACAAATCGCTCCACGGTCTCGCGTTCCTCGGTGGGACAACGGTCCGCCAAATACTCGACGAGGGCGGCACGGCCCATAAAGGAAACGATTGGTTTGGGCGTGTAGTAGCTCCCCTGCTCGTGGCGGCCGGTCACCAGTTCTTCGAAGACCTTCCCCAGCATTTCGGGATCGACGGCGACTTGGATCTCAAGGGGCGTGCTCTCGGCGACGGTGAAGTTGTATCGCGAAAAGAGTCCGCTTTCGGGGTCGAGAATGAGAGCGATGGCCTCGTCGGGGAGATGAACTCCCGGGAGATGGTCGGTGCCGTCCTCCGCATACTCGAAGAGTCCGCCATTCAGGTAGGGGACGGAGCCGAAACGGGGATCCACCGAGTCCGCCGGGCGGTCTGGTTGGTTCAACCCCTCAAAAAAGAGCGGACGAAGACGGTCGATATAGAAATTCGCGTCCGGTGCCGAGGTTCGGCGTTTTGCGATGTAGTCGTTCCAGAGAGCGGCGAGGTAATCGGTGCGCTGGCCGAGGCGCAACCAGCCTTTGCGCTCCACGAAGGCGAGGAACATAAGCCGGTTGAAAAGGCGCTGGGTGAACAGGCGCAGCGGTTCCTTCCCGGGCAGGGTGGGACGAATGTAACTTTCAACGGCTTCGAAGACGCGCCCGTAGTCGCGGTAAAACTCTTTGAACAGGGGCTCGACCTTGAAGGCCTCGATGAGGTCGGAGAGCCGGGTGCGCGCGCCGATCGAGCGCAACAACTCAAGGCGTTCGAGAGCCGTGCGACAGGGTTGACCCGGTCCGAAGAGGTACGTGTATCGACGCGGGGCGGTCTCACTTTGCTCCAACTGGCCGTCGGCGGAAAAGGCGTTGGTGCGGGCGGCGAAGGAGAAGCGATAATCGAGATGTTCGGACGAATCTCCCACAAAGAAGGCGAGCACCGCGTCTGCCGCCGGCGAGCCGATGAAGCGAGCGACCAGCTTTCGCAACCCGCTTCGGTTGCGCTGCAAATCCACCTGTCCGGTCACCCGAACCTCCAGCACCGCAACCGAGCGGTCGTCTGCGAGAGGGATGCGCGCCAGCTGAACGGCGGAGACAACAGCCTCCGCAGCGAAATCCAGCGGCTGAGCGTGCGCAAAGACCTGAATCGTGGGCAGGAACGACGGGAGCGCCGCGAGCCATCGCGAGCGGTCGTAGGACGACTGAAGGAGAGACTGCAACTCGGGGCGGGTCATTTCGGTGGTGGGAGGCGTCAGATCAGGGCGCGGTGGGCGTGGAGAAATTGGGCGGTAGCGGGCAGTTTTTGGGTCTCCAGAGTGAGAATATAGTCCTCGGGATCAACGGGGGGGCTTTTGAGGCGGGCGCGGACAGTTTTGGCGGCTTGGCAGACAAGCTCGGGGCAAAGGTCGATGAGGTGGCCAATAAACTCGTCGGGGTGCTGGGCCTCAATTTCGTCCTCGTCGAGCGCGGCGGCGGGGAAATCTCTGACGTTGTAGGTTACGATGACATCGCAACGCCCGCGAATGGCAGCGGCGAGCACGTGGCGGTCGTCGGCGTCGGGCAGAATCAGGGTGGGGATGAGTTTTTCGTAGCCGCGTACAGAGGCATCGGGCACGGCGGTCTCCATGAGGACACGGGTGCGGGCGAGCCGCTCCGCAGTGAGGTCGGAACGGTCGGCCAAGAGGTTGCGAATCCACTCCTCGTGGATGTGGTCGCTCCAGCGGGCGCGGAAAAGCCCGGTGTTGGCGAGTTGGAGCAGGAAATCCCGAAGCGGGGCCGGATAGAGCACGCAGGCGTCGAAGAGTGCGGTGTAGCCGGCCATGGTTTGCGACGGAGAGGCGTCCGGCCGAGTTAGTAGCCCATGTTGAGTTCCTGGGCCTCGCGGGCGAGGGCGTCGAGGGCCTCGTTGCGAGCGACCTCGGCGCGAGCCTTGTAGGCCTGCAAATCGGCAAAGCGGATGCGCCGGTGAGTACCGACCTTGCGGGCGGGCAGTTGTTTGGCCTTGATGAGCTGCACGATGTGGGGACGGGAGACGTTGAGGAGATTGGCCGCCTCCTGGGTGGTGAGTTCGGCGTGGACGGGGATGAGCGTGACCGAGTTGCCCTTGGCCATCTCGGTCAGAAGATCGACCAGCAGGCGCACGGCCATGGGCGGCAGCGTGGCTGTTTCGTCGCGTCCACGCGGACCGTCGATGTGGAGGCGGAGCGGGCGTTGGCGCCGGAGCAGCGGAGCCAGCAGACGACTCGTCTTGCTGGCGGTGGCGCGGTCTTCGTCGGAAGGAATAAGGGAGGCAACAGCGGGCGAATCGGCGAGTTTCATGGGTGTGTCGTAGTAACCGGACGGTCCAAATAGAAACGAAATAAACGAAACAGTCAAAATATACGAAAGTTCTGACGGAAGGCGGGGCGGGTCATGCGCTGGGCGGATGGTCGAAGGATTCCGTTATGATAATCTCGGGCTCGGTCTCCGCGCGGCGAATCGCTTCCGTCGTGCCGACTCCCTGATTCTCCATGTCCTCGAGCTTGTACTCGCGGAGGATGCCAAAAAGCTGATCGGCGAGGACGGCCGGGGTAACCTTCACTTTCTTGGTATCGCGGTGGAGTTTGTTGATCTCGCGTTGAAGGCTGGCATAGCGGGCCCGGGCGAGGGCGAGCTTGGTGAGACGGATGAGGCGGCGTTCCTCATCGCTGATGAAATCGAACGCCAGAAAGCCGTCAACGAATTCGCGGGCGCGCTTTTCGTTGGGCCCCTGCTTCACGTCGACGGCGAGAGGCGCAAGGGAATCGGCGACCACAGCCTCGCGGAAAGCGGCGGTGGCGGCGTTGACTTGGGCATGATGGTCGGGATTAAGGGCGATGGCAGGCTCATCAACAAAAGTGGCGCGAAACTCGCGCGCGGCTTCGGTGAAGCTGATCTCCTCGGGCTCTGTACCCGGGCGAATTCTATAGAACGCGTCGCGGTGGGCGTTGCGGATGAAGCCGACTGTAATGCGGGCGCGGGAGGCATCGGAGCGGCCGACACGGCAGCGGGCCGGGAGCTTGGCAAGGCGGCGAAACTGCTCAGGATGCTCCGCGCGAAAGCGGCGCAACTCCATGAGAAGAGTCAGGCGCTCGTCGCGCTCGGTCTCCTCAGGGCTTTTGTCGAAAAGACCAAACGTGTCGACCTCCTCATCGGTAGAGTAAATCTGGCTGTCCTCCCCAAGCGCGGAGTGGAAGGCTTGAAGCTTCATAATCGCCTTCTTGCGCAGCTCGATGTCGTCATCGACGCGGGAGGTGGGATAAAAATTGTAAATGAAAACACGAGGGGCGAGGGAGCCAATGCGATTCACGCGGCCGATACGCTGCATGAGCCTCGTCGAATTCCACGGGGTGTCATAATTCACGATGACATTGGCGCGGTGAAGGTTCACTCCCTCCGCAAGAACTTCGGTGGAGATAATGATTTCAAAATCGTCGCGGTGTTTGCCGGAATAATTGGCATCGAAGTTGGCCCGAATCTCTTCTCGGCGCATGCTGCGGTTCGAGGCGTCAATGGTGAGTACGCGATCGATGCCGGCAATCGAGAGGCGCTTGGTAAGGTAATCGGTGGTCTCGCGGGACTCGGAGAAAACAACCAGCTTGCCCTCACGGTTGATTTCGCGGTTGAGCAATTCCTCACGCAAACGACGGAGGAAGAGATCGAACTTTGGGTCTTGGTTGGACGCGACGACGTGTTCCCAATCTGCGAGAATGGGCGAAACGCGTTCAAAATCTTTCCGCAAACCATGGAGCAACTCATCCGAGAAGTCCTCGGGTTTGCAAACCTCAATCGTCGGATCCGCGTCCTGCTTCTCGGCGATGAGAGCGACCAGTTCCTCCTCGCGATCCTCCAGAATCAATTGGTTCACAGGAAGATTGGGAGCGATGTAAATGGTGCCCCGTTCAAACATCTCAATCATGACGCGGGTCGCATCGCGGAAGCGGCGAAGCGAAGCGGTAAAGGCGAAGAAGGAACTATCAAGGCGCTTCACGAGCAGCGTGCGCATGATCGTGGCCAACTGCTGGGAGATGCGGTCGGCGTTCTGGTACTTTTTCTTCAGATCCGCGCGCAAAAACGTCAAAGCACGATAGCGGTTGTAAGTCAGGCTGGTCGGCGTGCCCGTGGTGAGCATCTGGACCGTGCGATCGTAAAGCGACTCCAGCTCGGGAGTGAGAGGGTAGAGAATGTGGCGGGGGCGCTCAATCTGGGGGAAATGGATGCTCTGCTCTTCAAGGTCGCGACGATAGTCCTCATTGTCATGGAGATCGGTGCGGGTGCGGCGGACAACAATTTCACTGATGACCTTGGTGCGGATCCGCTCGTAAATGGCAACGACGGCTCGTCGAGCCGCTTCGACATTCGGCTCCTTCTTGGCGTCGCGGAACTCCCTTTCACGCTGCGCGAAAAAATGCTGAAGATTCCCTACGGTCAGTGTGGAGCGTTTGAGGTCCTGAAAAAGGGCAAGCTGATTGCGGATGTCCTGCGGAGCGTTGTTGAGCGGTGTTGCCGAGACAAGGATAACCTTTTTCTCGGCGACGGAGCCGTCCGGAAGCTTACGAAGCGTGCCGGACTTGCAAAGACGCTGAAGATCGTCGAAGGCCTCAGCGTTATCATTCCGGAACTTGTGGGCCTCATCCACGATGATGAGGTCGTACTTCTGGGGATTGCGTACCTTGTGGATGGAGCCGTTCGTCTCGATGTCACAGTTGTCCAAGCGAAAGCGGTCTTTCGTCTCGCGCCAGTTGTCCTCCAAGGCGGGGGGACAGATGATCAAAGTGTGGGAGCGATGATCGGGAAAACCATTATGGAAAAAAAATTTCCGGGCGATGAGACAAGCGATAACCGTTTTGCCGAGACCAACAACGTCCGAAAGAAAGAAGCCATTGTGCTTTTCCAGCAGTCGGTAGCCGTTGTTGACGGCGTCGATCTGATAGCTCAGGCGCTTGAAACCGTCGGGCAAATCGGAAAGAGCGTTCGGATCGTAATCAACGGCAGGGCCGAAGTACTCGGCCAACAGTTTGAAGTAGAGTTCGTAAGGCGTGATGGTCGTCGCGAGGTAGGTCGAATCTCGAACGGCGAGCACGGCTTTGGGAAGGACATCGACAGATTCAGCCCAGAGCTTCTCGAACTCCTCAGAAGCAAACTTCACATCGTCGTAATCATGAAGCAGGACATTGAACTCATAGTTGCGGGACTGCTCCTCAACTCCGAGCCCGGCGGAGGTGAGATTAGACGAACCGGTAACAACAGCACCTGGTTTGTGTTCGCACCATCCCGACGGCAGAAAGATATAGATTTTGGCGTGAAGGCGTTTGGTCGGATGCGCCCGGATTACCAATTTGCCGGAAACGACATCCTCCACAAAGCTCAGGATCCCGGCTTCAACCTCTGCGCGATACTCGGCCTTTTGAATATCGGACTTGAGACGGCTCTGAAAATCCTCAAGGGCCTTCGTGGGATCGGCGAGGAAGAGGAGCCCGCGCTTATGGTAGTCGGCGACGATCTCGTCCACGTCGATTCCAACCAGAATACGAACCTTTGGAACCTGGGAGAGATGCGGACGCAGGGCAAAATATCCAGAGGCGCGAAGGTAGCCGACCAGGGCATCAAAGCGCGCAATGTCGGGATTGTGATGGAAAACCCCCTCCAGCTTTGCAAACAGGGTATTGCTGCCGGTGTTGGTGAAAAAGCGGGTGGACATCTCTCCAAGCGTTGTCCTACTCGAAAAACAGATAAAATTGACAGAATTTTAACGGGGCGGGGTGGCGATTTTTAAAGCCTATTCCAACAGAACGAGAGCATCGGCGTGCACCGATGGAAGGAAGGACCTGCACCGACTGAAGCCCCCGCCTCACCGACCAAGCCATTGCCACACTCTCATCGAGGTCGCGAACTTCACCAGCTGAAATCCTCTCTCAAGCCAGCGGAACCATACCCTGACAACAACCGCAGGGCAGAGCTTCACTCATCGAAGCAGGGGGATCCACCAAGAGAAATCCCCTCATTCAGCAACCGAAGGTGGGTATTCCCACCATTGGATGGGTGACTTTCTTTTTCAGCAAGAGCCAGCAATCAACATTGGAGTCCTGCAAAAAATTTTTCATCTCCGACCGTGGAACATTTCACAAAGACGCTCCACATAGCGCAATCTCGGACGGAATCGGACGGATCCGGACGGAATTTTGTAAAAGTCCGAACTCCTCAAACACGACCTGTTGTAGTGAGGCGTTCAATAATCCGTCAAGCTAAACCTCTAGAATATGTCACAAATGGCTTTCGGAGAGTCACTTATGTAAATAGTAAGTCAAAATGACACAAATGTTCCACACAATATATAGTGGCACCGAAAACAATTTACACCATGTGCAGTATTTTTTCTTGCGCTTCAAAGTCGGAACGTTTAGCTCTCCTAGTATCCCGGCTCGTCAAAAACGGAGATGAGCCAGAGAGGGATGTCAGACGCATGGGGGCGTCAGGGTAATCTTGGGAAACAGGGTCTCTGAACCGCCGAGCGACTGGCGTAGAAGAATCAGAAACGAAAGGATTGTTGACACAATGTTGACGCCCAAGAGTCTGATGACACGATTGAAGAAGCAAGAAGCCGCATGGTCCGAGCTGGCGGCGTCTGACGAGTTTGCGGGGATGAGCCTCGCGGACTTCCAGGCGCTGATCGCGCAGATCGAGGTGGCCCATAGCGAGAGCATCGAATCTGCCGCCCGCTTGCGGGGTGCCTTCCGGGCACGCCGCGTGGCGGAAGAGAAGGCGATGAAGATGTCTAAACGTCTTGCTTTGGCGATTAAGAGCCACCCCAACCACGGTGAAGATTCCCCGTTGATCCGCGCCAGCGGATTCAAAGCGGAATCAGAGTGGAGAAGTGGCCTGACCCGCCGAAATCGCGCATCGGACAAACCCGCGATGGAGGCCTGAGGAACGCCTGCGTGAGCAGGCGTTCCTATCAGACCAAAACCGGTCATTCCCCGGCGTGAATCGTGGATGATGAATCGCCGAGGGTGACCACAACACCAACATCAACCCACCCGGAGTGAGGGATAAGACCCTCCTTCGGGTGGCCTTGTTTTGCATACACACGATGTGCCTGCATGACTGGAGAACGTATTTTTCCTGCACATGGAATCAAGAGAAACTTTGCGGCGAAGTTCCGGCACCGCAGTTTACAATCGCTCCTGCCGGCGCCGCTTGCGCTTGCTACATCTCTCTGCGGAAATCCAAAAAATCTGCGGTTAATATTCCCGCTCCTCTCGTTCGAGAGGACGAATTCCGCCCGAACGAAGCCCCTCCGGAGTCCACCACGCGCACCGGTCTGCTTGTCCCAAAATTCCGTCCATTCTGTCCACAACCTCTCCAGCTTCGCCCTTGGTCAACTCCGGGTCTGCGGAGCGGTCAGGCCCCGGAGGATTTGCTCCATGATGCGAACGCGGAGGAAGCGGGGAGCGGTGTGGAGCGACCATGTCAGAAACTTTCCGACGGTTCCCGGCGTACAGGACATGCGTCTCCCGAGTGCCCCCAGAATCTCCCGCGCCACAGGCTCCGGGCAATCGGAGAGTGTCATGGTCATTCCGGCGCGTTTGGCGAACCCGGTGGCGACCGGACCGGGCGCGGCGGCGAGAACATCCACGCCAAATGGCTTCAGTTCGCGATGGAGACCCTCGGCCAGACTCTGGACGTAGGCTTTGGTCGCCGCGTAATGGGACGATCCCGGTCCCCCTTGAAAGCCGAGGAGCGAGCCAAAGAGAATCATTCCTCCACGCCCCCGTTTGACCAAACGGCGACCGAGTTCGTGAGCCAGAACCATCGTGGAACGTCCGTTGACCTCGATCATCGCGGTCTCGGTCTCCAGATCCGAGTCCAGGAAAGCCCCGGCCGCACCGAATCCCGCGGCGGAAATGAGGAGCCCGACATCTCGAGACTCCACCGCCGTCAGGACCGTCTGGAGACCATCGGGCGTCGCCAGATCAGCAGGCACGGGAACAAACAGGCGTGACGATCGGGTGGAGAGTTCCTGCGCAAGGGCCTCCAGAGCCTCCCGATGGCGCGATACCAGCAGGAGATCGAATCCGGCTGCCGCGAGTTCCAGCGCCAGCGCGCGGCCCAGGCCGGACGAGGCTCCGGTAACCAAGGCCCAGGGTCCATAACGAGAAAGAAAAGAGGTGGAAGAAGACGGCTTCATTTGCTTGCACTTTAAAAGTAATTTGGTTGTGCTTTGCAAGTCCTTTTCGTTGGATTTAGACTCTGACCCATGCCTTCCGGAGAAAAAACTTTGCCGAGTCACTCCCGCCGGTCCCCCTGTCCCCTGGCGGCCGGTTTGGATATTTTTGGAGACCGATGGACGTTGTTGGTGATCCGGGATCTGTTTCTCGGTGCGGAGCGATTCAAGCAAATGAGTGCCTCCCCCGAGAAGATCCCGACGAACCTCCTGGCCGACCGCCTGCAACGACTTCTCGTCAGCGGCATCGTGGAGCAAGTGGCAGCGGCCGATGGCACCAAACATCCCGCCTACCGTCTCACGAAGAAGGGCCGGGCGCTTCAACCCATTCTCGAAGCCATGCGCGATTGGGGCCTCAAGTGGGAAAAGGGAACACACATCCCCTCCCATCGACGCAAGGTCGCCTGACTTTTCGATGGAAGGCGTCATACGCAGATGAGGTCAATACCGCCGTCCGCGTCAGCCAAACGCGCAAAGACATTCCATGGAGGCGAACGAGAACAAGCGACTGCACCGAGTCCGGTTTTTCGGGCAAGAGCTCTCCGGTGGAAAAAGCACGGCGAGACCATCGCAGGAGAATTGTCGCACCCTGTCGCGGGATGACCGTGTAGGTCTTGCCACAAGAGGCCGTGCGGGATAGGGAGCGGGGATGAACGTTGTGGCGAATTGGATGCTGACGCGGTGGAACTGGCCGGGAGCAGCGGCCTTTTGCGGTGTGATTCTGCTGGTCCTGGCACCCGTGGTCTGGTCCGTGGCGGGAGCGGAGATTTTTTGGATCTACCTCCAGCTACCGCTCTACATGCTCCATCAGCTTGAAGAGCATGCCGGGGATCGCTTTCGCCTGTTCGTCAATACACCCATCGGAGGCGGTCGCGAGGTGCTTTCGAAAAAGGCGACGTTTGTGATCAATTCCGTCGGCGTGTGGGGAGTTGATCTGGCGGCACTTTATCTGGCGGTCTTTCTTTCACCCGGCTGGGGCCTCATGGCACTCTACCTGCCGCTCGTCAATGCCATCGGGCACATCGGACAGGCCGTAGCCATGCGCCGGTACAACCCCGGGTTGGTCAGTGCCGTCGTCGTTTTTCTTCCGCTGGCGGGCTTCGGAATTTGGTTTGTCTCGCGCGCTGCGGAGGTCACGATGGCCATGCAGCTCACGGGGTTCGGCGTGGCGGTGCTGGTTCATCTGGCGATTGTCGCCTGGGTGAAATCCCGGCTGAGGGCCTGACGGCGGCTCAACCGGGGTCGGGATACGCCCGAAGTGCTTGGGCGATTTCCCGGTAGAGCTCGCCGGTCCAAGCAGGAGCTCCGGGCGGAAGTTCATCCATTGAGCGCTTGCGAAAATCCACGGGAGCCAGGATGACCGTGATGTTCGACAGGCCGCTCCACGCCGCGAGAGCAAAAAGATCCTCGGCCGCGTCATCGCCTACCGCCAGACAACCGATGGACTGCGAGCCGCCATGGATCATGATGTCGCTGCCGGGCTCGGTGCGTCCTTCGGCCGCCGCGCGACGAAGATCGGCGGGATTCGGATAATTGACCCGAAGTGAAACGTGAAACCGGCTGTTCGGATTGAGAAGTTCGATGCGATAAAGGCCCTCGGGAACCTGTCGGTCGCCTTCCCGAAGTTTCGGTCCGGGTCCTCCACTGGCCCCGAGAATCTCCATCCGCCGGATGAACCGAAACTTCCCGTCCGCATCCGTCGCATGGACCTCCAGGATCTTTTCATCCTTGAACCCAAGCAGCGCCACGCGGGCCGGCGGAAACGCCACACCCGCCGCACGAAATGAAGGCCTCCACCGCCGCCGCGCTTTTTCGCCGAACTCGGCCAGTCGGTCGTCCACCGTCGCAGGCCCTCGGCGATCTGGAGTCGGTTCCGGTCGGATCAGCACCTCGCGGGCAATCCACACCGCGATGCCGGGCACCAGCAAAATCAAGATCCACCACCACGACCCAAGACCGCGTCGGCCGGATGATCTCATCGCGGATCGAACGCGTCCCGCAGCGCGTCACCCAGGAAATTCAACGCCAGCAACGTCAACGCCATCGCCGCGGCGGGAAAAACAAGGAGCCACCAGAAACTCCGCACCGGATTGATCGCACTCGCCCCGTCCGCCAGCAACGATCCCCAGCTCGCCTGCGGGCTCTGGATTCCCAACCCCAGGAAACTCAAAAACGATTCGTCAATGATCACCGCGGGGATGGTCAGCGTGAGATAAATAAGCACGATTCCCGACAGATTGGGCAGGAGGTGCTTCGTGAGAATGACGGCATGCGATTGACCGAGTGCCTGGGCGGCGGTGATGAACGTCCGGTTTTTCAATGCGAGCACCTGGCCGCGGACGATGCGGGCCATGGTCAGCCACTCGATGACGCCCAAGGTGACGATGAGAATGGCAATCCGCGACGACTGCACGAGCCACTCCCATTGCATCGCCGCTGCAAAGGACTGGAGCTGGGCGTTGAAGGCATTGATCGCAATCAGAATGAAAATAAGACGCGGCACGGAATAGAGAACGTCGACCACCCGCATCATCACGGCATCGGTTTTCCCGCCCACATAACCGGCAATCAAACCCCAAGCCGTGCCGATAACAAGACTCACCAACGCACCACAGACACCGACGAGGAGCGACACGCGGCCGCCGATGAGCACCCGATAAAAAACATCGCGTCCGTTCAGATCCGTTCCAAACGGATGTTCCCACGATGGCGGCGCGTGCTGGACAGGACTCGGATCCCCCAACGAAGCGGGCAAAAAGAACGGCCCGATCAAACAGGCCGAGAAGACGATCGCCAAAAGAATCGCCGAAAGAACGGCGGCGGGATTCCGCGCGAGTCGACGCCAAGCCCGGGGATCAGCCATTGGCGCGAATCCTCCGATCCAGCAGTCCGTACGTGGCGTCCACGGCGAAGTTGAACACCACCAGCAGGACGCAATAGACGATCACCATTCCGCCCAGCAAAAAGCCGTCGCGGTTCATGATCGACTGAACAAAAAAGCCACCCGCGCCGGGGATGTTGAAGATCGTTTCGACGACGATCGAGCCAGTGAGCAAATGCGCAGCCAGCGGCCCCAGATACGACACCACCGGCAGCACGGCAATGCGGAGCGCGTGTTTGTAAACGACAAACGTCTCGCGCAGCCCCTTGGACCGCGCCGTTCGCACAAAATCCTGCTGCAGGGTCTCAACCATGCTCCCGCGCATGAGCCGCGCGATGGCCGCCATCGCCGGAGCGGCCAGAGTGATCGCCGGGAGAATCAAATGCGAAACCCCTCCCCACCCGCCGACCGGCAACCATCGGAGCTCCAGACCAAAGCCCAAAATCAAAAGCGGCCCGATGATGTACGACGGCAGCGAAATTGCCGCGAGGGCCAGAAACATGGCCCCGGCATCCCGCCACGTGTGTCGATACATCGCCGCCACCGTCCCCAGCCAGATTCCCCCCACCGCCGCGAGCAAAAACGCCGCGCCGCCAAGCGTCAACGTCACCGGCAGAGTCTGGGCGAGGATTTCATTGACCGAGCGATTTCGATATTTCGTGGAGAGCCGGAGATCCCCGCGCAGCAAATCCGCGATGTAGCCCGTGTATTGCTGCCACAGACTTCCATCGAGTTCGTACTTCGCCAGCAATTGCTTCTCAATCGCCTCGGGAATCTTCCGCTCGCCGTCGAACGGACCGCCGGGAGAAATCCGGATGAGCAGAAACGTGATCGAGACGACGCAGAAAAGAACGAGTCCCATCGACGCCAGCCGTCGGGCAAGTGTGGCGAGCATGTGCGTCCGTTATTGCCAGTCGGAGAAAAACGTCAAGACCCCTTCCGCGGCACGAGGTCCTCGATGCAGCGAATGACGAGCGCTGTCCACCCGGTCTGATGCGCCGCCCCGAGGCCGCGCCCGGTGTCGCCGTGGAAATACTCGTGGAAAAGGAGCAAATCCGGAAACTCCGGAACTCCTTCGAACGGTCGCCGGCCATCGGCCTGGCACTCAAAAAGCGAGGTGAGCCGCGCGGACAAATCGCCCGCCACCTCCCGCAGATTCAAGAACCGACCCGACCCGCTCGGACATTCGACGCGGAAACTATCGCCGTAAAAATGATGATACCGCTCGAGCGCCTCGATGAGCAGGTAGTTGATCGGAAACCACACCGGGCCACGCCAGTTGGAGTTGCCGCCGAACATCCACGACGGAGACTCGCCGGGCGAATACCCGACGCGATGCATTTCGCCATTCACTTGGAATTCAAAGGGATGATCCCGATGGGCCGCCGACAGGGAACGGATGCCATGCGGCGAAAGAAACTCCGCCTCGTCCAGCAATCGACTCAAAACCCGCGCCAATCGCTCGCGCTTCACCAACGCCAGCAACGACCGACGGTCCGTCGCGCAGTGTTCGCACCACGTGATCCACCTGGCGAGATCGGGTCGGTTTTTGATGAACCACTCCATCCGCCCGCGAAACCCCGGCAGCTTCGCCACCTGATCGTCTTCGAGCATCTCCACGGCGAGAAGAGGAATGAGACCGACCATCGAGCGTGTCCGCAGAACATGCGGTTGACCGTTGATCAGGAAATGATCGTGAAAAAATCCATCCGTTTCATCCCAGAGCCCTGTTCCATCGAAGCCATTGATCGCATCGGCAATCGCGATGAAGTGCTCGAAGAACTTCGAGGCCATATCCTCGTACGCCGGATTTTCCTGCGCGAGCTCGAGCGCCATGGCCAGCATCGTGAGACAATAGAATCCCATCCACGCCGTGCCATCGGCCTGCTTGAGCTCTCCTCCGCCGGGAAGGGGACGCGACCGATCGAAGACACCGATATTGTCGAGCCCGAGAAATCCGCCGGAAAAGAGATTGTTGCCCTCGGCGTCTTTTCGATTCACCCACCAGGTGAAATTCAGGAGAAGCTTCTGAAAGGCACTTTCCAGAAATGCCCGGTCGCGACAGCCTCGTGCCGCCGTGATTTTGTAAACCCGCCACACCGCCCACGCATGGACCGGTGGATTGACATCGCCGAACTCCCATTCGTAAGCGGGCAACTGGCCGTTCGGGTGCATATACCACTCCCGCAGAAGCACGGTAAGCTGGTCCTTCGCAAAGGCGGGATCGATGCGCGCGAACGGAATCATGTGAAACGCCAGATCCCAGGCGGCAAACCATGGATATTCCCATTTGTCGGGCATCGACAAAATCTCGCGCGCGTGAAGGTGACGCCACTGCCGGTTGCGCCCGCGTTTGCGAACCTCCGGCGGCCGTGGCTGGCCCGAGTCCCCATCCAACCAATCCCCGACGACATAGTGGTAAAATTGCTTCGTCCACAAAAGCCCCGCGTACGCCTGGCGGGCAATGCGCCGTCGTTCGTCGCTGATACCGGTCGGGATGACCGTCTCATAAAAGGCATCTGCTTCCCCGATCCGGCGGGCAAACAGCGCCTCGAGATCCACGGCCGGCGAACCGGGTTGAGCGAGACGAAACCGCCAGACTTTTGACCCCCCGGCGGGGATCTCGGAACGATAGAACGCGCCCACCTTCGTTCCCGTGCGGGCCGGATTCACCGCTGACGACTCGCCTTGGATGACCCAGCGGTGGAAGGCATCTTTGACAAAAGGCGTTTCATTGGGAACACCGAAGAGCCGCTCGCGGTCCGTTTCGTTTTCGGTGAACAACCACGCTCCCGGCTCCTCCTCGGCGGTCCATTCGAAATCCCCCAGCGTCTCGTGCGAACAAAAGACGCGATGCCCGTCCACGCCGTGAAGACCGGGCATGTTCGTCGCGTCTTCGTATTTGCATTTCCACGCCCACGTATTCCGAAACCAAACGATCGGCAGCATGTCCAAGGGCGCAGCGTCCGGACCACGATTCGTGGCGGTGAGGCGGATCGCCGTATCATTCGGGCCGCCGCGTGCGTATTCGACCGTAATTTCAAAAAAACGCCTCTCGGCAAACACGCCCGTGTCTTCCAGATTCACCTCCGGCAGAGCGCGGTCGCGTCCGGCATTGGCACGCACGAGCTTCTCATAAGGAAATGCGGCCTGGGGGTAATGATAGACAGCTTTCGCGTACGAGTGCGTCGGTGTGGCATCGACATAGAAATACCGTTCCTTCACATCCTCGCCATGACTTCCCTCGGGACCGGCGAGACCGAAGAGACGCTCTTTGAGAATCGGATCGCGGTGATTCCACAGCGCGAACGAAAAACACAGCCGACACTGACGGTCGGTCCATCCCAAAAGACCGTCCTCACCCCATCGGTAGGCACGACTCCGTGAATGATCATGAGGGAAACTTTTCCAGGCATCACCCGAAGCCGAGTAATCCTCACGCACTGTGCCCCACTGGCGCTCGGGAAGAAACGTTCCCCACCGCCGCCAGTCACCCGTGGTCAGTCGCAAAGTCTCTGCGTCTTTCATGTCGCGCCTCCTTGGATTTTTCCCCATGCCTCGAGCGCCGTCAGCGATCCGAAATCTTTGTAGAGCTGCAAGAGGCCCTGTTGGTGCCATGCGGTGCGCAGGCCGGCAAGACGGTCGGATCCGGTGAGCCATTCACACGCCCGGACCAAAACGCCGGCCGGGTAGGGGCCAGGGATGCGCTTCAACTCCTCCCGGGCTTTCTCGAGCGGAAACGACGGCAGGAGCGCATTGACCACCAAGTCGCGAATGCGATCCGCGCCCACCAGCGCCAGATCGCGGTTCAGCCGTGCGGCCGGGAGATTCCAGTGCCGGTTCCAATACGGATGCGCAAGCTTTTCAAAATACTCCTCGAACCCGGCGCGTCCACCATCCCGGATCGCCCGCCGAAGACCCGAAAAGTCACGCGCGATCACAGCAAAGGCTCCGAGCCGGCGGTGCGGATGATTCGACGGCCGGACCCCGGCGAACCGCCACATCGTCCGCGGAATCACCAAACGGCGGAGTCCATCATGCAACGTCCACCATTCTTCCCAGAGCGGTCGCAGGTACTCCCGCGTGGCGGGGTCTCCGTCATCAAACGTCCGCGGCTCCAAAAAACCGGCGAGACCGAAAAGCCGCGCTTCGCCATCCGCCCCCGCCGCTCCTCGCAATCCCGCCCGCTGGGCGGCGAGAAGAAATGGAATCGAGTTGTTTTTGTAACCCATCGCCACCGCCACGGCCTGAAAGAGTGCGCCCTCGGCCCCGTGCAGTGTGACCGCCCGGGCATGGGCGGATTGTTTGCGCTGGAGCCGAAACTCCGCCGCCTCGTCGATCATTCGCAACGCCGTGTCGCGGTCCACGAGCCCGGGGATATGCCGGAGCGGACGGGGGCGGGATATCTCGATGTCCAGACGCGCCTGCGCGACGGCGGTGTTTTCCGATGTTCGTGCAAAAAACGCGGGACCACCGGATTCCAAAAACAACTGAAGCACGACCCCATTGTAGGCGGGATTCGACGCATGACCATGCGCGTCCCAATCGCGGATCTCCGGATCCACTTCGATGTCCCCCACCCGCTCGGGGCCATCGTCAAAGCGCACGCGTGCATCTCTGAAATCCGGGCCGGCCTCGCGATTCCACTCCCCGAAATGCAGCACCTCGACGTGACGTCCATCGAGCGTCTGCCAGCCCGTGCCGAACTCCCCGGCGTAAAGTCGGGCTTGAATCTCGATCTCGGAAATTCCGGAACGCCCGCCCTCCATGAGCCGCAGGCCTCTCCGGGCCATCTCATAGCGCAGCATCATCACGGCGGTAAAACAGGCAACACCGGCGGTGGAAGTGGCGTCGGAGCCGGTGTGGGATCGGGTGTTGGAGAAGGCGTTGCCGTCGCGGCCGGAACAGAAGATGGCATTTCCCCGGCAAGGAGCGACGGCGCATCGGCCGTCGATGGCACCGCGGTTTCTTCCGAGCGCAAAAGCTGCTGCACGGCAGGATTCGGTGCCTGGGCGGCAGAGGTCTCCGCCAAGGCGGTGGCATCGGACAAACGCCCAAGCGCACGAAGGGCGGCCATCCGCTCAAGGTCGATTCGCAACTTCACCGCCGGTGCAGCGGTCAGCGTCGCCGCGGCCTCAAAACTCTTCAGCGCCGCCGCATTGTCTCCGGAATCGGCCTGCACAGCTCCCAGAGCCTCCAAAAACATCCCGTTTGAAGAGTTCCTGGCCTCTTGCTCGAGCGGGCCGGCGGCCGACAAAACAACGCCTCCGGCATTCAGAACAATCCGGCGGTAGGTTTGCCAGGTGTTGACCGGTCCCGACGGCATCCGCGCCCAGGCGGCATATGGCCGATAGAGCGGGTCTCCCACGGCCACGCTCATCCACGACAGCGCCCGCTGGGCGATCCAGGCACTCTCCGCAAACGTCATCCCGTTCATGAGCCGGTCTTGAAAAACATCCAAGTTGGCCGTGAGCGAGAGATACGGCTCATAAACGTTTCCGAGCGTCGCGGCGGCCCCGCGGGCGAGCAAGGGCGCGCACCAGTTCGCCGCCACATCCCGCAAGGTTGCGGCACTGAACGAATGGATATGCACTGCCACCGCCCCGCGCACAAAAGCAAAGGCCGGGTCGGCAAACGGTCCGTCCACCGCGCCGGCATACCACCCAAAATAGGCCGCCGCATCAGTGACGGGAAATCCCGGTGGAAACGTCGCCGGATTGTTGTCGAAGATCACGGGAATCCCCTGCCGGCGCATCGCGTCCCGGAGATTTCCAAGCCACTTGTCTCCCTCCGCGTAGCCACCGCTTGTGATTCCGCGCGCATCCACATAGCCCCATCCGTAAAGCCCGGTCCTCTCGGTTTGCAACGCATCATCGATCATCGCCCGCACGATCTGCGGCGTCGGGCCGTCGAGCCGCGCGGGCAAAAGAATTCCCGCCGGCACGGGATCATCCAAAATCGGCGTGAAACGTTGGAAATAAGGATTCGGAACCAATCCCCCTGGGCTTGGCGGTGCCAGCCCGAGCACCGACAACTCGCTGTCCACCGAGGCATCATTTCTCGTCGCGATGAGCTCCGGCATCCCGTTGACAAACGTCGCCGGTGGAAGAGTCGGATCGAGAGCCACCTTGAGCGGCATTCCCCGCATGATCGCCACAAAGCGTACCGAGGTCGCCGTCACCACCCGCTGACCAGCTGCATCGCGTCCCATCGTCCACCATCCCTGGTCACGAAACATCCGCGTCAACGGGGCCGCGATGGTCGCATTGAATTCGTCGCGCGTGATCTGCTCGCTCAGCGGACAATTGAGCCCCACCACCCGATCCGGCGCGATATCGCGCTTCGAGGCATAATACGCCGCCAACGACTGCGAGTCGGAATCGTTCGTGTTGTAAAGGACCAGTGTCGCAGCGGCTTCCGGGGTACGCGCCCGAACGGACGCCACCGTCAGGACGACCAGCGCGACAACCAAAAACTTAGACCGATAAGCGAAGGCCGTCATAAGACAGTCGAACCCCGGGCGGCAACAAGACCTCGGTCTCCTCATGACCCAGGTCGTGGCACATGTGAATGAAATACGTTTTCCCCGGTCGGATGCGATCCACGGCCTCCAGCGCCTGCGCGACCGTCATGTGCGTCGAGTGCGCATCGTGCCGCAGGGCGTCAATCACGAGCACATCCACACCGCGCGCGGCCTCCTCCGCCTCGGGTGGCACGGCCTGGCAATCAGTCATGTAAGCGAGTCGCTTCCGCCCGTCGCGGAGAAAAACAAGACCGTTGGTCATGGCGCGTCCGTGGGGCAATTCGACCGGCACCACGGTGGTCCGTCCCAACTCAAACGGCCCGGTGATTTCCCGCGCCTCGGGTCGCACGTAGGTGCGGAAGCGGGGTCCCTCGCCAAAGGCATACACAAAAACACCCGCCAAATGATCCAGCGTCCGGCGCGCTCCGTAGACCGGCATGGCTTTGTCGTCGATCTCGCAAAACCGCCGCAGGTCGTCGAAGCCCAGAATGTGATCGCTGTGACTGTGCGTGTAAACGACCGCATCCAACGCTGTCACCCCCTCGCGCAGGCATTGCGTGCGGAAGTCCGGCGGTGTGTCCACGCAGAACACAATCTCCGGCGTTCGGACCAAAATCGCCGTCCGCAGCCGCTTGTCGCGGGGATCGTTCGACAGACAAACCGGGCAGGAACAACCGATCACGGGAACTCCGTGCGAGGTGCCGGTTCCCAAAAATGTGATCTCCATGTCCCGCATCGCTTTTCTTTCGCCGGGCAGAGTGGCATAGTCCGCCCATGTCCGCAACGCTGGCATCCCTGCGCATCCGCAATCTGGCTCTGGTCGAGGACCTTCTCTGGGAACCTCCGCCCGGCTGCGTGGCCATCACGGGAGAGACCGGAGCCGGAAAATCCATCATCCTCGGCGCGGTCAAACTCCTCCTCGGCGAGCGCGCCGACAAAACGCTCATCCGCAACGGGGCCGAATCCTGCACGGTCGAGGGTGTTTTTTTGCTCCCGCCGAACTCGCCGGTTCACGCGCTCCTTGAAGCCGGAGGCGTCGAGCCGTGTGATGACGGACAAATGATCATCCGCCGCACGATCACGCCGACCGGCACCGGACGTCAGTTCGTCAATGGTTCCCCCTGCACGCTGGCGCTGCTGCGGGATGCGGGCGACCGCCTGGTGGATTTGCACGGACCGCATGATCACCAGAGTCTCTTTTCACGCGACGAGCAATTGGCCGTTCTCGATGCCTTTGCCGGGGCCACGGCTTTTCGAACCGCTTACGAATCCGCGCGCCGCGAATGGCTCCGCCTGACGCAGGAACAAAAACGCCTCGCCGAGGATGCCGGGGCCATCGCGCGCGAGATCGATCTCCTCACCCACCAAGTCGGCGAAATCGAAAGTGCCTCGGTTTCCGCCGACGAGGAGGAACCCCTGCTCGCGCGTCAGCGGGCAGCGGCCAACGGGCACCGCCTTTCCGAAGTTTGCGCCGAACTCTCGCAGTTGGTCGGCGATGCCGAGGATTCCGTGGGAGCGCGTCTCGCGGAGGTTTCGCGTCTGGCCCGGGAGATCCAGCGGCTGGATCCGGCGGCGACGACGTTAAGCGAAGCGGCGGTGGGTCTTTTTGAATCGCTCCAAGACTTCGCCCGCGATGTCAGTCATTATGCCGACGGTCTGGAGAGCGACCCCCGGCAGTTGGCGGCGATTGAGGCGCGGCTTGATGTCATTCAAGGTTTGAAACGAAAATACGGTGCATCGCTGGCCGAGGTGCTGGCCTTCGGCGAGACGGCTGCGGCGCGATTGAACGAGCTCCGCCGCCGGGAGGAAACGGGAGCCGGGTTGGACGACGCCATTCGAGCCGCCGCCGGGGAACTCGGTAAAGCCGCCGCCAAACTGAGCAAAGCCCGCGAAGCCGCCGCGCCAAAACTCGCCGCCATCGCACGACATCACCTCGGCGATCTGGGGTTTGCAAAAGCCGGATTTTCCATCGCCTTCGAGTCCCTCGACGAACCGGGCCCGCATGGCCGCGAGCAGATCGAGTTTCTCTTTGCTCCGAACCCCGGAGAGCCGGAACGTGCCCTGCGGGCGATTGCGTCGAGCGGGGAAATCTCCCGCGTCATGCTGGCGCTGAAAACATCGCTGGCCGACCAGGACAGCGTTCCCGTTTTGATCTTTGACGAGATCGACGCCAATGTCGGCGGCGAGATCGGCGCCCGTGTCGGGGCCAAAATGCGCGAACTGGCGTCTTCCCACCAGGTCTTCTGCATCACCCACCTCCCGCAGGTCGCCGCGGCAGCCGGTTCGCAGTTTGTGGTTACGAAATCCACCGAAGGCGAGCGCACCCGGACGACGCTCGTGGAAGCCGTCGGCGGCGAACGGGAGGCCGAGATTGCACGCATGCTCGGCGGCAAGGCCGCCTCGGCCCTCACCCACGCAAAGACCCTGCTCGCGCAGAAATGACCGTCCGTCTCAGCGTTTCCGAGTGGACCGCCCGCCAGCGGGCGCACGAGGATCGTGTCCGGCCGTGGATCACGCCGCGGCTGGAGCGCTCGTTCCGTCACGAGCGGCATCCGGTCGAGGACTTCTTGTTCGAGTATTACTCCTTTCGTCCGTCGCAACTTCTCCGCTGGCACCCGGGCTTTGGCGTCCTTTTGGAAGACGGCGTGGAATTTTTGGCACGGCGTGGTTATGAGCGGTTGGATGGTGGAGTCGGGGTCGCGGCGTTGCCTGCTGAACGGGTCGCCTCGACGCAATGGATTCACGACCTCCTTGTCGCCACCGGTTCACGGGCCGGGAATTTCGGATGTCACGGTCTGCACGAGTGGGCAATGGTTTACCGGTCGGATGACGTGCGCCATGCCGCCTGGCCGCTCCGGCTCACCCCGCATGAGATCGCCCGCGTGGTTGAATGCCAGCCGGTTCGTTGCTCGCATTTCGACGCCTTTCGGTTTTTCACGCCGTCCGCCAGGCCTCTGAACCGCCTCCAGCCCACCCGCGAGTCCGCGCTTGATTTCGAACAACCGGCCTGCCTCCATGCGAATATGGATCTTTATAAATGGGCTTACAAATTGGTGCCCTTCACTCCGTCGGAACTTCTCACCGATGCGTTCTCCCTGGCGCGCGAGATCCGGACGCTCGACATGCGCGCGAGTCCGTATGATTTCTCCGAACTCGGCTGCACGCCGGTTGCCATCGAGACGCCGGCCGGCCGCGCCGAGTATGAGGAATCCCAGCGCGGGTTTGCCCATCGGGCCCGGGCGATCCGGGAGCGCTTGATCGGTGTATGCCGGACCGCGCTGGCTTCCGTTCGCCAACCGGCCAACGCCCTGGCCGCGCTCGCCGTTTCGTTTTTTCTCTCGTCCTGTGCGACGGTTCCCCTGCCGGAAAATGCCGAGCCGTTGGTCGATCTGATGGCCGAGCGTCTCGATGTCGCGCGTGACGTGGCCTGGGCCAAGTGGGCCGAGGGACTCCCCGTGCGCGATCCCGCCCGTGAACGAAAACTGCTCGAGCGGATCAGCGCGCAGGCGGAGATGGCGGGTTTGGAAGGTCTGGCGGCCGCCCGCTTTATGCGCGCCCAGATCGAGGGTTCGTGCCTGCAGCAGGAATACTGGATGCAAAAATGGCGCACCGGACATGGCCTCCCGCCCGGCGAACCGCCCACCCTCGACGCTTTGCGCTCGCGCTTGGATTCCCTCTCCGCGCGGCTGATCGCCGAATGGGCTGCCATGGCAGAAACCCCCATGGCCCCGGCCTCGGTGCGGGACGCCCTGATCCAGCGCGGCATTACACCGGCGGCGGCAACGGCCGCTTCGGCGGGGGTGACCGCCCGTCCGACGCAAACGTTCTGACGCCTCTTTTCGTTCGACTTTCGAACGGAAAGGACGATCATAAAAGGGAGGTCTGAATGAAGCCATCCGTCTTTTCGCTCAACCCGGCGCGTGTGGCCCTTTCGGCGGCTCTTCTCCCCATCGTTTACGTGCTGACCATCGGCCCGGAGCGGTTTTACTACGAGTCTTGGGGCACGTGGATTCTCTCGCCGATCATCTACACCCGTCTCGCGCCGTCGCCGTTGGATGAATGGCTCCTCCGCGGATTTTGCAACGGCCCGCTTCTCACATGGATCTCGTGCGGAATTCCGGTCGCCATGCTTTTCGTCTCGTTTCCTCTGGCGCTGGTCGCCATTGCGAAAAACTCGTTACTGCTCGCCTTTGTCGCGCTTTCACTGGTGGCGCTCGTTTTTGGTGTCTATCACTTCATCCAACCGATGGGGATCACCTACGTCCTTTTTTGACAATCCCCGGAAACCCCGGCTTGCGTCCGACGGCGAGGACGTTTTAACTGAAGACTTGTTAAGCCGGCGTGGCGGAATTGGCAGACGCGCACGACTCAAAATCGTGTTCCTTCGGGAGTGTGGGTTCGAGACCCTCCGCCGGTAACTCTTTGAACCATCAATCTGTTCTGTTGCAGCCGTTGTGAAACCGGATGCATACGTGTTGACAAGGCCGCGGGATGGGATAATCGATCCGGGATGTTGTGTGGTCCTGCCCGAGGTTTCCGTTGGTCCGCGTGGAGACGATTGCTCACGTGTCTGCCTGCCGTGCTCGTCCTGTGGATCACCGGAGCTTTTCCCTGTTCCGCCCAGACGCTCACATGGATCGGCGGGGATGGGCAGTATTTTAACAGGGACAATTGGGACCCCAAAAACTTTCCAGACTCGCAATACTCGATCGTGATCGACAACGGCGGAACGGTTCGGTCCGCGAGCATGAATTCTGCGAACCAGATGAGCGTGGGAAACTCCAGCACGTTGGATATCCAGGCGGGAATCAACTCTCAGTTCGAGATCTCCGAGGAGTTTTATCTTGGCACCACGGGGCTCGGCACGCTGCAGATGGGGTCTGAATCCCTGCTGGCGGCCGGAGATTTCTATGCTGCTTACGGAGCAGGCTCGTCCGCTGTGGTCCAGATGACCAATGCGTTTTTGTCTCCGTTCCGGACCTACCTAGGCTACGCCGGGAGGGCAACGCTGACCATTGCGGGCGGCTCCACGTTGAAGAGCACGACCGGCTACATGGGATACCTGGCCGGATCCAACGGCGTTCTCCAGCTTACGAACAGCACATGGGAGGCCGAGGATGCGGACCTTCCGCGGGACATTACTGTGGGCGTCTCCGGGCGCGGCGAGATCCAAGCGAGCGGTGCCACCATTTCGTCGTTGCAACTTGTTTTGGGTCTGAATACCGGCTCGACCGGGATCGTCAATGCAGCCGGTGGAACCATCACCGTGCAGGAGGGCGTCACCGTCGGAAATTCCGGCTACGGCGAGCTGACACTGACCAACTCGGCCACCCTGACCGCCAACAGTCTCTCGGTGGGAGCAACGGCCGGGACAAGCGGGCTCGTCTCTGTCACGGACAGCACAGTGACAATCTCCGAGGACATTTTTGTTGGTTTCAACGGAACCGGGACGCTGGAAACGGACAACGCGCAGATCGAAGCCCGGGAGCTCTTTATTGGACGGCAGACGGGCTCCACCGGAAGAGCGACGCTCTCGGGCGGACATCTGCAACTTTCCGGCGAGCTTCATGTCGGGGCGCTTAGCAATGGTACATTGACCCTCGAAGGAGGAGGAACAATCCAATCGCTCAAAGGCAATACCGGTTTCGAAGTCGGTACAACCGGCACCATCAATATCAATGACGGCGAGTGGACCACTACGCAGGCGATTTTCATTGGCGTCTCCGGGAACGGCACGCTGAATATCGGAGCGCAAGGTGAGATTAAAAGCGAGAGCGGCTACATCGGCCAAGCCGCCGGCGGAGAGGGTACGGTGAATCAGACGGGCGGATCATGGACGATGACGAACACCCTCGCTGTGGGAGTCAATGGCACGGGCGAATACTCCGCGACGGGCGGGGGAGTTTCCTCGCAGTGGTCGCAGGTTGGTCTCAACGCCGGATCTCACGGCACGGTGACCGTCGACAACGCATCGTGGACGACCACGCAGACGTTGACTATTGGTGCGGCTGGCCAAGGAGAGTTCAGCGCGCTCAACGGGGCCACCGTCTCCGCCCGGGCGATCGAACTCGGCGGAACCGCCGGTGTAACCGGCACCCTCACCGTCACCAACGCCACTCTCGTCACCGAAAGCATCCTGAAAGGCGGCGGCAATGGCTCGGTGGAATTCTCAGGGGCTCAACTGAACCTTCTCGGGGGCTCGGAGGTGGTCGATAGTTTGCTCATCTACGGGTTTGCGCCCACGGCCGTGGTTGTGGGAAGCGGTGGTCTAACCGTGAACACGCAGGGTGGCAATGCGCAGATTGCAAGCACACTTTCCGGCACCGGAGGATTGACCAAGACGGGAGCTGGACGTCTCCGCCTCACCACACAGAATACGATTTCCGGCGGCACCACCGTCTCCGGCGGAGCTTTGGAAATCACCGGAAACTCCGCGCTCGGCACCGGCACCACGACCGTCGGCGGAGGCGAGCTTCGCGCCATCGCAGATATCACGCTCTCGGACGCCAACGCAGGCAGCCCGCCAACTCTTGCGATCAGCTCGAACCAAACGGGAACGTTTTCCGCGACAGCCGGAAACACGTTTTCCCTGGCAACATCCGACTTCCATTTTGGAAGCGGCTCGACCCTCCAGACCGGGAGCGCCGGGAACACCGGGACAGTCGTTTTTGCTCCGGAGAATCTTACCGTCACTTCGACGATCTCGGGCGTTTCCGTTCAAGCCGGAACGCTCGCAGCGGGCAACGATCAACTCGCCCGAATCACATCACGGGCGGCGTCCACAACGGTCGCGGCGGGAGCAACTCTGGATTTTCAGGACAACCTTCCGGGCGGCGGGATCGATGCCCTTTTTGGTTCGGGGACGGTCAATACGGGAACGCTCTCCACGACATCCCTCGTAGTGAATTCCGGAAACTTTGCGGGAAACATCGCCGGGAACGGTGCTCTGGTAAAGGAAACGAGCGGAACGCTCATCCTGTCGGGCCAGAATGCCTTCATCGGAGGCACTACGGTAAATGCGGGCACGCTTGTCGTGAACGGCGACATTTCCTTCGGCATGGGACAAGTGGCGGTCAACACCGACGCAAGACTCACGGGAAACGGCATCACTGGAGCGATCACTCTCAGCGGCGGAACACTCGCCCCAGGCACCATGACGGCTCAGGATCTTCTTTGGGAAGACGGTGACTTGGAATACGGCTTGGGAGCAAACGGCACGGCCTCCGGCCTGCTTTCGGTCGGCCTTTTTCAGGGGCTCGGAACTACCTACGCGTTCACCTTCATCAACCACGGGTGGACCATCGGCTCCACTTATTCGCTCATCAATTTTTCCGGGACGAACATCACCGACCCGAATGTTTTCAGCTTCACCAATGGAGGGGGCTTCGATGGAGACTTTTCTTTCGATAACAACACGCTGAATTTCACCATGACGGTCATTCCCGAGCCGTCCAGTTTTGCGCTGATTGTTGGGGCCATGGTTGCCGCGTGGCTGCTCCGGAAGCGTCGCATCTCCAGAGGCGCCTGATTGATCCGAGGTCGATTTTGTTCGGGCCACGAAAAAGGCGGCTCGTCCGGAGACGGGCCGCCTTTTTCTTTAGGAGAGATTTGTTTTCGCGCTGGCGAAGCTTAACTTGCTTCGGAACCGAGGTCTTCGCCCACCATGTAGCGGGTGAAGCGGCGGATGATCATGTTCTCACCAAGCTCAGCAATCTTGCTGTTGAGCAGGTCTTTGATCGTGATATCCGGGTTCTTGATGAACGCCTGCTCCATGAGGCAGATCGTGCTGTAGAATTTCTCAAGCTTTCCGTCGGCGATTTTCTCGACGATATTCGTCGGCTTGCCCTGAACTTGGGCCGCATAAATCTCACGCTCGGCTTGGACGAGGCTCTCGGGCACCTGATCGCGCGAAACATTTGTTGGATTTGCGGCGGAGATGTGGAGTGTCACATCTTTGACGAACTCGCGGAAGATCTCGTTCTTGGCAACGAAGTCGGTCTCGCAGTTGATTTC
>CAZEYT010000036.1:0-28913 GCA_964516295.1 uncultured Chthoniobacterales bacterium
TCGACGCCACGGGCAATGGCCAGCCAGAACATGACCCCGGCAACGGCGATCATGATGACGTTGGGTCCGCCCTGATCGAGCAAAAATCGGGAGCCTTCCAGCAGGCCACCGAACCCTTGGAAGACGGCGTCGATCATTCTTTGGCCTTGGTCGTGGGGTGGTGCGGCGGCGGGGGAAAGATTTTCGTGAGTGCCTGGATGAGAAGCGTGATCAGGAAGAGCGCGAAGAGCGTTCCCCCAAGGCCGACGACCAGCATGGTCAATCCGAAAGAAAGATTGCTCATGGCGGATTCAACGGACGGCGTGTGATCCAAAGTGGGATCGTCGTCCCTCGCGCGACCAGAGTGTCTCCACGGGATGAACGGAAAGGAGGCGGTGGTTTGCTCCGAGGGCCACATCCACCGCGGCAATGATGGCCACCAATTCATCCGGCGAGGCCGGCACGCCCGGATGAGTCTCCGGGCGGTGTTCCAAAGGAGCCGACCGGCCGAGCGATCTCAACTCGCGCCGGAGTTGGGCGACCGCACCCGCGAGGATGACAACGGCCACGGCCAACACGATGACCATCGCCGTTTCAAACTCGAGTATCTCCGCGGCGGCAAGCGTTGCAGGCATCAGTCAATCGTAACGAGGACCTGGCCTTCTTCGACCGCGTCGCCGGCGTTGACGAGGATAGAACCGACGGTACCAGCACCCCCGGCATAAACAAACGTGTTCATTTTCATCGCTTCAATGGTCACCAGTTGGTCACCGGCCGCGACACTTTGTCCGACTTTGCAATCGACCGAGACCACGCGTCCGGCCAGCGGGCTGGTCACCGATCCGCTCCCGGCCACCGGCGCAGCGGCGGGTTTCGGAGCGGAAGAAGTCGGCGGAGCAACGCTGGTCTGCTGAAGCACCGGCGACGCCTGCGGAAGGGCGCCCGGCCTGCCGCCTTCGTCCAGGACCTCAACAACGACCTCATACGTTTTTCCATCAACAGTTACTCGGAGTTTTTTCATACAATTTTCAAGGTGACAGGATTCAATTTGTGGGACAAGGGATCAGCGACTAACGGTGGCGATGTAATAACCGGCAATGACCGCGGTGCCGATCACGCCGGCGACGTTCGGGCCCATGGCGTGCATGAGAAGGTAGTTGCTGGGATCCGCGCGCTGGCCTTCGACCTGAGAAACCCGCGCCGCCATCGGAACCGCGGAGACACCGGCCGAACCGATGAGGGGATTGATTTTACTGGCGAGACCGACGTTCAGGATCTTTGCCATCAGCACTCCGCCGGCCGTCGAAACACCAAAGGCCACAACGCCGAGGAAGATAATCGAGAGTGTTTCGCCACGGAGAAACCGATCTCCGGTCATGGTCATGCCAACCGAGGTGCCGAGGAAGATGGTGATGACGTTGATGATTTCGTTTTGCGAGGCTTTGACAAGGCGCTCGGTCACACCGCATTCGCGGAGGAAATTGCCGAGCATCAGCATTCCGATGAGAGCGGTTGCCGCCGGAACGAGCAGAATGCAAAGGACGGTGACGAGAAGCGCGAAAGCGAGTTTCTCCAGTTTGCCGACCGGGCGGAGCGATTTCATCCGGATGAGCCGTTCTTTCCGGGTGGTGAGCAAGCGCATGATCGGCGGCTGGATAAGCGGCACAAGGGCCATGTAGCTGTAAGCCGCCACGGCAATGGCGGGAAGGAGATGCGGGGCCAGCTTGGATGCCAGAAAAATGGCTGTCGGACCGTCCGCACCGCCGATGATGCCGATGGAGGCGCTTTCGCCGACATTGAATCCCAGAAGGGTCGCTCCCATGAAGGTCGCCGCGACGCCGATCTGGGCCGCTGCACCGAGGAGGAGGGTGATCGGACGCGCGATGAGCGGGCCGAAATCAGTGAGAGCCCCGACGCCGAGAAAGATGAGAGGAGGGAAGATTTCCCATTCGATTCCCTTGGCGATGTAATAATAGAGCCCACCCGGTTCGCGACTGTAGCCGGTGACGAGCGCCATGCCTTCCGCGATGGCCGATCCTTCGCTGACATGCGTTTGAACGACTTTCCCATGGGCCTGAGCCCGTACCTCCCACCGCACGGGCCTACCTTCCTGCTGGCTTTCGAGCACAGCGATCAAATCGCCTTCTTGGTAGTCTTGGCCGACTTTCATCGGATACTCGACAACGACTCCGGCGACAGGACTGTAAACAACGCCCGCCGGCTCGTTAACCAAGCCGATGGACGGCAAATTGGCCAGGAGCGCTCCAAAGGCAATCGGAACCAGCAGTAGGGGCTCGAAACCTTTGTAAACCGCCAGATACAGCAACACGACCACGACCATCCACATCACCGGCATTTGCCAAGTCACATTGGGAAATCCGGTGAGCTGGAAAAAGTCGAGGAAGTCTTTGATCATGGAGGGGCTATCGAATGCTGTGGGACTGGAAGATTTGACGCCGCCCCTCGACCGACCAGGCCTGAACAAAAGGGCTGACGGGATGAATCTCATGCACGCGGGCCGAGCCCCCGGTGACCGAATAGACAGCGGCGATAATCGCCGCGCGGATCTCGGGTGCAATAAGTTCCGTCCCGCCGCCGACAAGGGTGGCCACCGCGCCGGAGCCTTTGGCGGCGACCGCCTGCGGCCGGGTGATGCGTTCCATCAGGAGTCCGATCAGCCAGACAAAAATCGCCAAGCCGCCCAAAGAGGTCATGACGACCATCACACCAACCGTTTGATACCCGAGATTCTCGAAGAGTCCCGGATGTCCGGTAATCGGTTGGGTAGCGAGGAGGGGCGCGAACATGGCGTCTTCCTTCCGATCAAAGAGGAATGTTGCCGTGTTTCTTTGGAGGACGAGTTTCGCGCTTGGAGAGCGTATTGCGAAGGGCCATGGCGATGGCGGCCCGTGTGTAGCCCGGATCGATGACGTCGGTCACAAGACCTTTGCCTGCCGCCTGGTAGGGCGAGGCAAACTTCGCACGATATTCTTCGATGAGTTTCTTTTCCTCGTCGGGATTCTTCTCGATCTCACGCTTGTAGAGAATTTTCACCGCGCCTTCTGCTCCCATCACGGCGATTTCGGCCGTCGGCCACGCGAACACGAGATCAGCGCCGAGGTCCTGACTGCACATGGCCAGGTAGGCTCCGCCGTAAGCTTTGCGGAGGATGACGGTAATCTTGGGCACTGTCGCCGCGCCATAAGCAAAGAGCATCTTCGCCCCGTGACGAATGATGCCACCGCGCTCCTGAGCAACACCCGGGAGAAAGCCGCCGGTATCGACGAGCGTGACGATGGGGATGTTGAAGATATTGCAAAAGCGAATAAATCGGGCGCCTTTGTCCGAGGCATCGATATCCAATGCACCGGCTTTGACCGTCGGTTGGTTGGCGATGATGCCGACGACCACGCCTTGGATGCGGGCGAAGCCGACGACGAGATTTTTCGCCCAATCCATCTGAACCTCAAAAAAGTCGGCCCCATCCACGAGGCGGCCAATGACCTTTTTGACGTCGATCGGATTCTTCGAATCCTCCGGAATGAGGTCGTTCATTCCGGGATCCGCATCGAGCACCAAGGGTTCGCCGAGTTGATGCGGCGGGTCCATGATGTTGTTCGACGGAAGAAACGAGAGAAGCTTGTGGACGATGGCGACCGCGTGGGCATCGTTCTCGGCGACGAAGTGGATGTTTCCGCTGATGGTCGCATGCGCCGCTGCGCTGCCGACTTCGGCCATGGTGCATTTCTGTCCGGTCGCGGCCAGAATCACGTCCGGCCCGCAGATGAACATGTTTGCCTGGTCCTTGACCATGATCTGGAAATCCGTAAGTGCCGGCGAATAGGCCGCTCCTCCGGCACAGGGACCGGCGATGACCGCGATCTGCGGAACCACGCCCGAGAGATAGACGTTTTTGAAGAAAACCTTGCCGTAGCCCGAGAGAGATTCGACGCCCTCCTGGATGCGCGCTCCACCGGAATCGTTGAAACAAACGACCGGCATCCCGGAGCGCTGGGCAAAGTCCATGATGTCACAGATTTTCTGGGCGTGCATGGCACCAAGCGACCCGCCGGCCACGGTGAAATCCTGACTGTAAGCCGCGACAGGACGGTCGCCGACATAGCCGGTGCCGGTCACCACGGCATCCGCCGGGAGTTCCTTTTTCTCCATGCCAAAATTGTGACAGGCATGTTTGGCGTGCATTCCAAACTCCAGAAACGTGCCTGGCTGAAAGAGCGCATCGAGCCGGTCGCGGGCGGTCATGAGTCCCTTCTTGCGGCGGGCCTCCAGCTTGTCCTTTCCGCCGCCAGCGAGGATGCCGTCGCGGCGGGTTTCGAGTTCTTCGAGGAATTCTTTTTTGATGGCCATGATCGTTTGTGGGATTAGTGCGTTGTGCCGCCGGGTTTCGGTTGGCAGAATTCGGTCAGCACGCCGAAGGTGCTTTTTGGGTGAAGGAAGGCGACGAGCTTTCCGCCGGCACCGTCGATGGGAACCTCGTGAATGAGCCGCACACCGGCTTCCTTCGCTTGGCCGAGTTGGTCTTCGATGCCGGTCGTGGCAAACGCGATGTGGTGAATCCCCTCTCCGCGCGACTCGATAAACTTCGCCACCGGGCTTTCGGGATCGGTCGGCTCGAGGAGTTCAAGATGAACTTCGCCGCACGCGAGAAAGGCCGTGCGGACTTTTTGTGATGGAACTTCCTCGATGTGCTCGCAGTGGAGACCGAGGGCTTTTTCGTAATAGGGAAGGCTCGCCTCGATGGACTTGACCGCGATTCCCAGATGATCAATTTTTTGAATACCAGCGCTCATGTGAATGCAGATATTAGTAAATCTAATATCAACGCAGAGCGCAATCCTTTTTCTCAGGGCAGGTCGTTCTTTTGCTGAAGCGCAGCGTGGGCCCGGGCGACGGAGATGTATTTTTCCGCCCATGCACGAAGGCCGAGTCGCTCTTCCGGTCGGAGTTCCCGGACGACGCGGCCCGGAGCGCCCATGACCATCGAGCCCGGAGGAATCTTCGTCCGGGGTGTGACGACCGCTCCGGCAGCGATGAGGCATTGGTCGCCGATTTCCGCGCCATCGAGAATGACCGAGCGCATGCCGATCAAACACTCATCTCCCACCGTGCAGGCATGAACGATTGCGCCATGTCCGATGGTGCAATAGGCACCGACCACGGCCGGAAGATCGTCTGCCAAATGCACGATTGATCCATCCTGCACGTTGGTTCCCTCGCCGATGATGATCGACTCAATATCGCCGCGGAGGACGGAACCGTAGAAGACGCTGGCATCCTTGCCGAGCCGGACATCGCCCATAATGCTCGCATTGCGCGCGACGAAGGCCGCGGAGGCAAGATCGGGGCTTCGTTGCAGGAATTTCTCAAGACGGTCGTCGATGGTTTTCATTTCAAAAGGCGTTGGCGGGTTTCGGCGGGAAGCTGCGATTTTTCGATCCAGGCGCGGGCGGAGGCCGTGTCCTGGCGCATCCAGTCCCGGGCGAGACTTTCGATCTGCCGATCGCGATTGTTTTGGTCAGAAATTCCCGCGGCCCAAGAGAGAGCCGTCTCGGGATCCTCGGTGGCAATTTTTCTGGAGAGACTTGTGATGGCACCGTCTTTGACGGCACCACCGGGTTGGCGAGAGAGCCACTCCGCAGCAGCTTCAGCATCTTTGGAGGCCCAACGGTCGATCACCGTTTGCATGGCCGGCCCCCGATCCGCCTCGGGCAGTACGGGAACCTGACGGGCGGCTTCCGAGGGCGACACATTCGCCCAATTTCCCAAGGCGTCCCTTATGACGTCGCGACGGTCGTTGTCCTCCGTCAGAGAACTCGCCCATCGAAGAACGGCCTGCGGGTCCTTTCGGCTCCAAGCCCCGGCCACGGACCGAATCGCCGAACCGCGCACGCCGGGTTCGAGCGACTGGGCGGCGAGAATCGCCTTCTCCGGTTCGTCCGCCCCCCATCGGGAGAAAAGGCTGTTGAGTGCGTTGCGGCGGCTTTCGCCCTCGGGCAGCTGCCGTGCCCATGCGAGAACCTCGGGGCGATTGCCCGTCGCCGCCCACGAGGAGACGATTTGGGAAGCCGCTTGCGATTGAGCGCGTCCCGGCGGCAGCGAGGAAATGGAAGCGGCGGCCTCGGCAGGGTTTTCCCTCGCCCACGAGGAGAAAATCCCGGAAATCGCCTGCTGGAAATTATCTCCGGCCGGCATGTGCTCGATCACCGCCTCCAGCAATTGTTGACGGTTGGCTCCGGGATTCATGCTCATTTGCCGGAGAATGTCCGAGCGCAGGGTGGAGTCCGGCACGCTCAGCGCGTAGTTGAGCGCGGCGGGGAAGTCGTTTCGCGACCAAGCTCCGACGGCGGAGGCGAGCGCGAGTTGGCGCAACGCCGTCTCCGGAATCTCGGAAGCCGCTCGCAGGGCCGCTTGGGGATTGCTTTGCGCCCAAGATTGGATCACGTGCATGCGTGAGTCCCTGTGCAATTCGGCCGACGGGGGCAAGGACATGGCAAGCTTCCAAGCACCCTCCGGATCACTTTGGGCCATCGACGAGAGGAGGCTCATCCGCGCTTGGTCGGCGTGGCGGCCTTTCAGTTGACCCAGCGCAGCTTTGGCACCCTCGGGGTCTTTCCGGGCCCACTGGTAAAAGATCATCGACATCGAGAAATCCTCCTCGTTATCGCCATCGGCCTGGGTTGCCATCTCAAAGGCCCGCCGGGGATCTTTCGACGCAAGATGCATCAACGCGGTCGAGCGGATCTGGCGTCGCGTTTGAAAATCCTCGACCGAATCAGCCATCGCCAGTGATCGCACCGGATTGGTAAGGGCCACCGCCGAAACGACGGACGAGAGCGCCATCTGACGAGGCCCGCCGGGTGGCATTTGCTGGGCGAATTTCCAAGCGGCTTCGGGATCTTTTTCGGCAAAGGCTCCCATGACGAGTCCCCACCCCATCTCCTGCCCGCTTCCCGGCTGGGCCGCGAGGGACGACGCGATCTCGGCGATGTTGGAAACCCGCAAGCGGTCGGCGAGATCCGCCCACTGACGAAGCGATCCGATCATTCCAAATCCCATCTGGTCCAATCCATCCATTTCCGCGCGAAACTGGGCGACGGTCAGCGGACGCGTTCCCGGGGGGATGGGATCGCGGGCGCTGACCGCATCGGCAACAGGTTGGCGGTCGATGGAAAGCAGCGTCGAGGAGACGGATTCGATGGAAGTCTTTCCCGTGGGTGTCGGACCGGACGAACGGGCCAGAAAAAAACCGGCCCCGGCCCCGGCGAGAAAGGTTCCGCCGATGGTCACGGCGAGGAGTGGAGGTGACAAGGTCATGGACGGGAGGAGGTAGGGAGGAGATCAAGCAATTCCTCCGCGGCAAGAGACGGAGCGAGACGACCGGCGAGAATGTCACTCTCCAGCCGCGCGGCGAGGGCCGCGACATCGGGATGACTCAAAAAGCGCGTGCGCAGTTCCTGCTCCACGAGCGCCTGCCACCAGGAGATCGCCTGCGTGCTGCGGCGTTCCTCGAACTGGCCGCTCGCACGCACATGGGCAAAGTAGTTTTCCACTGCGCTCCAAACCTCCGCAACACCCGTGCGGGCAACCGACGACGCGGCGAGCACGGGCGGAACCCACCCTTCGGTGGCCGGGCTCAGATAATGGATGACCCGTTCGAAATTCTGCCGCGTGGCGAGGGCTCGCGTTCGGTTTTCGCCATCCGCCTTGTTCACCATCAGAACATCGGCAATTTCAAAAATCCCTTTCTTCATACCCTGAAGTTCGTCCCCGGCCCCGGCGATGAGCACGAGCAAAAAGCAGTCCACCATCGCACGAACGGCGATTTCGCTCTGGCCGACGCCGACCGTCTCGATGAGGACCACATCGAATCCGGCCGCCTCGCAGACCGCGATGGTCTCCCGCGTTTTGCGGGCGACTCCGCCGAGGGCTCCGCCGGACGGCGAGGGACGAATAAAGCAATCGGACCGCCGCGAGAGGGTTTCCATGCGTGTCTTGTCGCCCAGAATGCTCCCGCCGGTGAGCGAGCTGCTGGGATCCACGGCCAGCACGGCCACGCGGTGCCCGGCATCGCAAAGGTGATTCCCCAAAGCTTCGATAAACGTGCTTTTTCCCGCACCCGGAACGCCCGAGATGCCGACGCGTTTGGCAGCACCGGGGCATTTGGCAATTTCGCGGAGCATCTCGCGCGCCAGCGGGCGGTGGGCGGGAGCGTTGCTCTCGACCAGGGTGATCGCTCGGGAAAGCAGGGCGAGATCGCCACGAAAAATCCCGGCGACCAACTCATCGACATCGGGAGCCCGGCGCGGGGAAAAATGCGGCGCAGCGCGTATCTTCTCGGGCAACTCGACCCCGCGAAGGACGGTGGTTGCGAACGTTCCCCCGCCCGTTTCGGGAACCCACGGCGGCCTCTGAACTGCCTCGGACATGCCAAGGAAATACATGGCATCGGGTCCTGTCGTCAAACCGCGGCGGAGGGAATCGAGCTCCGCCCCTCGTCTAGCCGGTGGTCCGAAGGCCGCTGGCGATGGCGTTGATACTGAGGAGAACCTGTGGCAGCAGGCGGTCCGCTTCCGGCGATCCCTCCGCACGAGCCGCACGCCAACGGGCAATAACCTCGGTCTGATGAACATGCAGGGACCGCAACGCCGCATCCCGCAAGGCAAGTGTTTTGAGCATGCGCGGACGCCGCTTTTCAATGCTCCCGCCGAAAACCTCGGACATCATGGCCTTCGTGCGATCAAATTCGGCGAGAATGATTTCGAGAAAGGTTCTGCGCACATCGTCCTCCGCAACGAGCCCGGCGTAGAGTCTGATCATCTCGCGGTCGGCACTGGCGAGATTCGTTTCCACGTTTGTGAGCACATAGTAGAGAAACGGCGAGGATTTCAGCGACGAGCCCAGCCGGGCGAAGGCGGTCGGGTCGGCGGCCGCGAGTTTTTCCAATGCAAATCCGACGCCGAACCATCCGGGAAGATAGTGGCGACTTTGGTTCCAGCTGAACACCCAGGGAATGGCGCGGAGGTCGGCCAATGTCCGCTGACCCGTGCGACGTGCCGGACGGGACCCGATGCGGCTTGTCTCCAGCGCATCAATGGGCGTCGCCTGGGCATAATACGCCATGAAGTCGTCGTGTTGGATCAATCCGGTGTAGGCCTCCCGGCTGGCGGCGGCGAGAAACTCACAACACTCGCGGAAGTCGGCGTCGGGCTTCCGACGGTCGAGAAGGGTCACCCCCGCCACGCCGGCTTGGAGTAATTCGAGATTATAGACCGCCGTGACCAGATTGGCGTATTTTTGCGGAATGGTCTCGCCCTGTTCGGTGAGGCGGAGATCGCCGTGGACGGATTCCGGCGGAAGTGCATCGAGAAAGCGGTGGGTCGGCCCGGCCCCGCGGCTGATCGTGCCTCCGCGTCCGTGGAAAAAGCGGATTTTGACGCCCGCCGCCGCGCCGGCTTCGGCGAGAGCGGCCTGCGCTTCGTGAAGCGCCCACTGGCTCGCGAAGATCCCGCAATCCTTGTTGCTGTCGCTGTAGCCGATCATCACCTGCTGGATCGGCAGGGGCTGGCGGCGCGAAAGCACCTGCATGCGCTCGCTTTGATGGAAAGCCAGACTTCGCCGCGTGACTGGGTGGGCCAGAAAATCGCGGACAATGGCCGGACCGCGCTCAAGGTCATCGAGCGTTTCGAAGAGCGGGACAACAGGCAGCTCGGAAACCAGTCCGTCCGGCGTCCAATGGGCCAGTCCGGCTTCACGGGCAAGGAGGTAAACGACGAGCAGGTCCGAGAGGCGCTTCGTCATGCTCACGATCAGCGAGCCCACGCCCTCCCGGCCGTGGCGCTTCATGTGATCGCGAAGAACCGAATAGCAGGAAAGCACGGCATCCGCCTGTTCACCCGCCGCGGATTCGCGTCCGAGGAACGGACGCGGTGAGGCGAGTTCGGTGTTCAGGAAGGCGAGGCGTTTTTCTTCCGACCATTCCGAAAAGGCCGCATCGGCGGCGCCGCTCGCAGCGAGGATCTGATCCATCGCGAGATCGTGAAACCGGCTGTTCTGGCGGATATCGAGTGCGGCAAGGTGGAATCCAAAAACATCGAGCGCCCGGCGTACGGGAAGAACCGCGGTATCGGCGAGGCGCCCGGCCCCGACCGCGTAGAGCGAATCGGCCAACTCGGCGAGGTGCGCATCGAGCTCGAGCGGGTTTTTGTAATGGAGATCATTCTCTGCGAGCGCGAAATCCTCGCCATGACCGGCCGCGACCGGGAGTTTGGCTTGGAGGAGAAGGACGTATTGACGCCAGGGTTCATCGGAATGCTGGCGCGCCAGAACTTCGGAAAGCTCGGGATTTTCGGCCCACAATTGCACGAGCGCGCGATCAAGGGCCGCAGGCGGCTCCTGGAAATTGCTGGAGAGCGGGAGTTTCGCCGCGAGATCCTCCAACTGGCTGCGGAGGACGAGCAGGGCACTCAAGCGTAATTCGCGAAGCGTTTCCGCCGTGACGCCTGCGGTGACGAGCGGGTGACCGTCGCGGTCACCGCCGACCCACGTGCCAAAGCGAATCTTCGGCCACGCATGCGGATCTTCGAGTAAGGTCGGATCGAAGCCGACCGATTTCCACGATTGGTGGAGGCGTTCGTCCAGCCGGGCGAGGGCCTTCGGGAAAACGTGCCGCAGGTAAAAGATGACGCCACGGCGCTCACTGGCGACATCGGGTTTCTCCAAGAGGATCTCCCCGGTGCGCCAGAGCCGTTCGAGCACGACCTTGATCTCGTCGCGCAAGACTTCGCGCTGGGTCGGGGAAAGTTGATCGTTCTCGAGAGCGGTCAGAAGGCGATAGATGGCCCGGTGTTGTTCCAGAACGGCCGCGCGTTTGGCCTCGGTCGGGTGGGCCGTGAGAACAGGCTCTATGCGGATCTCGTGGAGCGACGCGGCGATCTCCGCAGCCGAGTGTCCCGCATCGCGCAAGCGCGCCAGCTGCTGGCCCCAGAGACCGGGCTCCTCCTGGAGGCCGCTTTCCATTTCCCGGAGCCGCCGCGTCCGCGTGGAAGCTGACTCCTCGACCATGTTCAACAACTGAAAAGCAATCGAACACGCCTGCTCGAAGCCCTCTTTTTTGCTGTGCCCGCTGCCAATCCAAGGCAGCGAATCGGCCACCTCGGCGGTGCCAAGCTCCGTCAGCACCTCGTGGAGGCATTTCATCAAAAACGAGAGATCGTTTTCAATCTTCTCGAACCCCGAAGCGATATAGTCGGCCGTCGTCTTCACCCGGGGCGGGATGTTTGCGTTTTTTTCAGAAAATGCAACCGTTCGTGCGGACGGCGACACATTTTTTTCCCGAGAGCTCCTGCGACGGCGGACAAATTGGCGGACGGGGCTGGATTTTCTCGCCGCGCTCCTTACTATCGCCGCGCATGAAGTATATTTTCGTGACCGGAGGCGTCGTCAGTTCGCTGGGCAAAGGTCTGGCCGCCGCCTCGCTTGGCACTCTGTTGGAACATCGCGGCCTGCGGGTGACTCTCCAAAAACTCGACCCCTATCTGAATGTCGACCCGGGGACGATGAATCCCTTCCAGCATGGCGAGGTTTATGTTTTGGCCGACGGGGCGGAGACCGATCTGGATCTCGGCCACTACGAACGCTTCACCAATTGCGTCCTCACCCGCTCGAACAACCTGACCAGCGGCCAAGTCTATGAGACCGTTCTCCAAAAAGAACGTCGCGGCGACTATCTCGGCAAGACCGTGCAGGTGATCCCGCACATCACCGACGAAATCAAAAATCGCATCCGCGAACTGGGCGAGCAATCGGGAAGCGATGTCGTCATCACCGAAATCGGCGGCACCACGGGTGACATTGAGGGTCTCCCATTTCTTGAGGCCATCCGGCAGTTTATTTTGGAAGTGGGGCCGGAAAACGCGATCATCATGCACGTCACGCTCGTCCCGTTCATCAAGGCGGCCGGCGAACTCAAAACAAAACCCACCCAACAAAGCGTCGCAAAGCTTCGCGAGATCGGACTTCAGCCGCAGGTTCTCATCTGCCGGACCGAAATGCCGCTCGACAAAGAAGTCCGACAAAAACTTTCGCTGTATTGCAATATCCCCATCGATGCCGTGGTGGAAGCCGGCGATGTCGAGCACACGATTTACGAGGCTCCGCTCAACCTCCAAGCCGAGGGGCTCGACACCACCGTGTGCCGGATTCTCCGCCTAGACACCCCGCAGCCGGACATGTCCGACTGGAAGAAATTTGTCCAGCGCGTGATCGCTCCGAAGAAGCGCGTGCGGATCGCGATCGTCGGGAAATACATCGAACTTCAGGACGCCTACAAGAGCATCTATGAGTCGCTTACCCATGCCGGTGCCTCGCATGACTGCGGGATTGATCTGGTGTTGGTCGATGCCGAAGACATCGAAGCCGAAGGAGCCGACAAATACCTTCGCGGAGTGGCCGGCGTGCTGGTACCGGGCGGATTCGGCGACCGTGGTGTGGAGGGGAAAATCGATGCCGTCCGCTACTCGCGCGAGTCCCGCACTCCGTTTCTCGGTCTCTGTCTGGGAATGCAGGTCGCCACGATCGAGTTCGCCCGCAACGTTTGTGGTCTCGAGGCAGCGAACAGCACGGAATTCGACCCGGCCACCCCACATCCCGTCATTTGTATTCTGGAAGAACAAAAGGACGTCACAAACAAAGGCGCGTCCATGCGCCTCGGCACCTGGCCGATGAGCCTTGGGAAGACGACGCTCGCCCACCAAGTTTACGGACGCAGCGATGTTTCCGAGCGCCACCGCCATCGTTACGAGTTCAACATGGACTACCGCGCCAAAATGGAAGAGCGCGGCTTCGTCATCGCCGGGACATCACCCGAGGGCGATCTGGTCGAGCTCATCGAGATCGCGAATCATCCGTGGTTCATCGCGTGCCAGTATCACCCGGAATTCCAATCGAAACCGAATTCCCCGCACCCGCTTTTCAAAGGATTCATCGCCGCCTGCCTGGCCCACGAGGACTAAGCCCGTGAACCTTGCCCATCACGACGTCGAGCGGAACATCGAGTTTGAGTTCGTCCGTGCGACCGAAAACGCCGCGTTGAACAGCATCCATTGGATGGGGCGTGGCGAAAAAGAAAAGGCAGACGCCGCGGCTTGCGATGCCATTTACGGTGTCTTCGATCTCGTCGACATCCGCGGCGAAGTCGTCATCGGCGAGGGGATCAAGGACAACGCACCCGGGATTTTTCTGGGTGACAAACTCGGGACTTGGAAAGAAGGGTCGCCGAAATTCGACATCGCGCTCGATCCCATCGACGGCACGAGCAATATCGCCAAGGGCCTCCCGAGTTCGATCTCGGTGCTCGCGGCCGCCTACGTTCCGGACGACCGCCCTGCCTGCATGGTCAATATCCCGAGCTTTTACGTCGAGAAGATTGCCTACGGTCCCCAAGTTGCGGAGGCGATTCGGAAAAACGATCTCGCTCCCATCCGCCTTGATGCCCCGTTCCACCGCGCGTTGGTCGTCGCGGCCACGGCTCTCAAAAAGCGCATCAGCGACCTTGTCGTCGTGGTCCTCGACCGCCCGAGAAATCAATCCTACATCGACACCGTGCGAGCCGAAGGGGCGTCCCTTCGCCTGATTGCCGATGGCGACATCGCGGCCGCCGTGGCCCCGTCGCTCTCGGATTCCGGCGTCGATCTCTACGCTGGCATCGGAGGTGCACCCGAAGGCATTCTCACCGCCGCGGCGCTCAAGACCCTCGGCGGAGAGATTCAACTCCGGATGTGGCCGCGCGACGAGGCCGAGCGCCAGGAATTGCTCCGGACCTGCTCGGCATCGGACATCAGTCGCGTCTTTTACACCGATGAACTGGTCTCCGGAGGCAGCTCGATCTTTTGCGCCACCGGCATCAGTGACAGCGCCCTTCTTCCCGGGGTGAAGCTGGTCGGCAATACGGCGATCACCCACTCGATCCTCATGCGCGCCCGGAGCAAAACCGTCCGCTACATCCGCGCTGTCCACAACCTCTCTGAAAAACGCATCCACGTCCGCAGCACGGCAGACGAGCGGGCAATCTAGGCAAGAGGGGGGGTCAACGGGACTTCGAGGAAATCGGCGACAAAGGAATTCGCCGGGGCTCGCTTGACGGCGTCCGGGGATCCCGCTTGCTGGATGGTGCCCCGGTGAAGAATCACGACGCGGTCAGCGACCTCGAAAGCCTCATCCTGATCGTGCGTCACAAAAACCGTTGTGAGCCGCACGCGCTCATGAAAGCTCCGAAGCCAGCGTCGGAGTTCTTTTCGAACCCTGGCATCCAATGCGCCAAACGGCTCGTCCAGGAGGAGCACCTGCGGTTCGATGGCCAAGGCCCGCGCAAACGCCACACGCTGCCGCTGTCCACCGGAGAGCTGGGAGGGAAGCCGCTTCTCCATTCCCGGGAGCTGAACCGCTTCCAACAGCTCGGAGACCCTCGTGCGAATCGCTGCCTCGGGCGGACGCTTGCTTCGCGGAAGCACCCGCAGCGCGAAGGCAATGTTCTCAAAGACGTTCATGTGGGCAAAGAGAGCGTAGTGCTGAAAAACAAAACCCGCCCGCCGGATGTAGGCCGAGAGATTCGTGACGTTTCGGTCGCCGAAGAAGATCTGTCCCGGACCGTCCGGGAACTCCAGTCCGGCAATGATTCGCAGCAGTGTGGTCTTCCCCGAACCGCTCGGACCGAGCAGCGCGACCAACTCGCCGGTTTCAACGGGGAGGGTCACCTCATCAAGGGCAACGAAGCGCTCAAAGCGTTTGGTGACATTTTGGATCTGAATGCTCATTCAATAGGTTCGGTTTGTCTGATCTGTCGCTCGGCCTGCCACTCGGCGAACGATTTGAGAAAGAGGGTGAGGAGAGCCAGGACCGCCAGCAGCGAGGCCACGGCGAACGCCGCGGCAAACTGATACTCGTGATACAGAATCTCGATGTGCAGCGGCATCGTGTTGGTCTTGCCACGGATGTTTCCGGACACGACGGACACCGCGCCGAACTCTCCCATCGCCCGCGCGTTGCAAAGAATCACTCCATAAAGCAGCCCCCATTTGATCTTGGGCAGGGTGATCCGCCAGAAGACCTGCCACCCATTGGCTCCGAGGGTGAGCGCCGCTTCTTCCTCCTTGATTCCCTGAGCCTGCATGAGCGGAACAAGACCCCGGGCCACGAACGGAAACGTCACAAACACCGTGGCCAGCACCATACCGGGCACGGCAAAGATGATGCGGATCTCGTGTTCACGAAGCCATGGACCGAGCCACCCATGCGCTCCAAAGACCAACACGTAGACCAATCCGCCCACCACGGGCGAGACCCACAGCGGCAGATCAATCAGGGAGATCAGAAGCGAACGCCCGCGAAAACGATAGCGGGTGACACTCCAGGCTGCGGCGAGACCGAAGATCGTGTTGAGGGGAACCGCAATGGCAGCGATGAGAAGAGTGAGCCAGATCGCGCTCAAGGTGTAAGGATCGCGGAACGTGGCGAAAAACACGCCGATCCCCTTGGAAAATGCTTCCTGAAAAACCACCACCAAAGGGAGGACCAAAAAAAGACCGAAAAAGCCGATTGTGACGAGTGTCAGAATCCAACGAACGAGCGGCGGATCGCTCGTTGCCCGAAGTGGTGCGGTGCTGCGGCTGGAGAAAATAGGGAACGCAGAAGCTCCGGCCATGACTCAGGCAATTCCCCGTTGTTTGTTATTCCAAGCTTGGAGCGCGTTTGATGCCAGCACGATAAGAAAGGAAGCGAGCAGCATGACGAAACCCAGCGCCGCGGCCCCTTTGTAGTCGTACTGCTCCAGCTTGCTGATGATCAGAAGCGGAGTGATCTCCGTTTTGAAGGGGAGGTTTCCCGCGATGAAAATCACAGACCCGAACTCGCCGACCGCACGCCCATAAGCCAGCATGACCCCGGTCAGAATCGAGGGAAGAACCGCCGGAAAAATGACCCGGCGGAACGTCTGCCAGCGGTTTGCACCAAGACAGGCGGCGGCTTCCTCGACGTCGGCGGAGAGATCCTCCAAAACGGGCTGCACGGTGCGGACCACGAAGGGAAGACCGATAAAGGTCAGGGCCACGAAAATGCCGAGCTGTGTGAAGGCCACCTGGATTCCGAGCGGCTTGAGAAGCGCGCCAATCCAGTCGTTGGGAGCATAGAGTGCGGTGAGAGCGATACCGGCCACCGCCGTGGGCAGCGCAAAGGGAAGATCGACCATGGCATCAAAAAGCCGCCGCCCCGGGAACCGATATCGGACTAGCACCCAGGCGGCGACGACACCGAAAATGCCGTTGACCAACGCCGCGAGGAAGGAAATGCCGAAGCTGACCCAATAAGACGCGACCACTCGCGGGGCGGTGATGGTCGTCCAAAAATGCTCCCAGCCTCCCGAGACCGTCTTTTGCGTCAGCGCGCTGAGCGGGATGAGGACAATAAGGCTGAGGTAAAGAAGCGTGTAGCCCAACGTGAGCCGGAAACCGGGAATGATCCGTCGCTTCATTCAGATGTTCTGCGCTTCGGAGATCATTCGACGGTAGCCCTCGAGGATCGTGAGGGTGGCGGTGACATGGGCACCCGCCTGGGCGGATTCTGCCGCCTTGGAGGGGGTTTCGAGCAGGATCTCGAACGGGCGCGGTTTCTGGGACGGCGGCGGGGAGAGGGCGCCGATGAGATCGTGTTGCCCCCGGAGTGGCGGAAGGCTCGCCGGCCCCGGCTCGAGTCCCAGCCCCAGTGACCCGGCGCGAAGGGCGGGCTCCAGAACATGCTGAAGAATTTGTGTGCCGCGGGTGAAGCCCTGCAGGCCGGTATCCGTTTCGGCCGAGGCGAGAACAACGACCCCGTCGAACGCCAATTTCATGAGCTGTCCTTCGAGCACGAGCACTTCGATTTCATCGCTTCCTCGCCAGAATTCGCGGTCCATGTCGGCGCCGCTCTGCAACCACCGGGCGCGGCGGGAGAAGCCCCACGGATTGCAGACGGGATAAACAAAGAGTTCGTAGCCGGTGGCGGCGGTCGGCGCTTGCTCGAGGCGTCGGAGCAATTCGAGAGCTCCGAACACGCCACCCGTATCCTCGCCATGAATCCCGGCGAACACCCCCACCCTCAGGAAGGAACCCTGATCGCCCGGACCTGTGAAAAGGAATCGCGGGATCCGGCCCAGCGCTCCGCGGACATCGCGGTAGTCGAGGTGAGCGGAGAACAGCTGCGCGGACCTTGCGGCGAGTTCTTCGAGTGGTGCAACGACATCTCCGACCGCGCGCCGCCTTCCGTCCCGCTCATGGTCGGATGCCGGGGCTTTCATTGCTTCTCCGGTGCGTAGATCTGATCGAAGACGCCGTCGTCATCGAAATGCACTTTCTGAGCGCTGTCCCAACCGCCGAAAACGTCGTCGACCTGTGCGAGCTCGATCTTGGGAAAGAGGTCTTGGTGTTTTTCCAGAGCCTCGGGCAACTTCGGGCGGAAGAAGTGTTTGACGGCAATCTCCTGCCCGGCCGGCGACCACAGATACAGGAGATACTCGCGGGCCAGATCCGCGGTGCCATGCCGGGTGGCATTTTTCTCCACGACGGCCACCGGAGCGTCTGCCGCGATACTGAGCGAGGGATAGACGACCTCGTATTTGTCGGGATCGAAAACCCGCGAGATCTGCAGCGTTTCGCTCTCGAAGGTCAGCAAAACGTCGCCTAGTCCTTTTTGCACAAAAGTATTTGTGGCAGCGCGTCCCCCGGCTTCCAGCACGGGAACATTCCGAAAAAGGGCCCTTACGAAATCGCGAGCCGATTTTTCATCGCCCGAATGGGCCTTCAGCGCCCACGCCCATGCCGCAAGGTGGCTGTAACGTCCATTTCCCGAGGTCTTGGGATTCGGAATAATGACCGAAACGCCGTCCCGGATAAGATCCGGCCAGTCGCGGATGTTCTTGGGATTTCCTTTTCGAACCAGGAAGACGATCGTCGAAAAATACGGCGCGCTCCCGTCAGGCAAAAGGGTCTTCCAATCTTCCGGGAGGAGACCCGCCCGAGCGAGGGCGTTGATGTCCGTATCCTGATTCATGGTGACCACATCGGCCTGCAAGCCATCAATGACGGCCCGCGCCTGTTTGCTCGAGCCACCATGCGATTGGTCGATCTTCACCGACTTGCCGGTTTTGTTTTTCCAATGCTCGACAAAGGCCGGATTGAAGTCGGCGTAGAACTCCCGGGTGACGTCGTACGAAACATTGAGGAGATCTTGCGCGACAGCGCTGGAGAGGAATCCGGCCGCGAGAGCGACGGAGAGAAAACGAGTCGAAACCTTCATAAGTCGGACTCAAATGTCCCCGGCAACAGCTTTCCGTGCGTCTTCCGCAAGAGCGGTGCTGAGGTAGCGCTCGCCGGTGCTGCAACCAATGGTCACGATCAGTTTGCCGTGATTCTCCGGGCGGGCGGCGACTTGCAGCGAAGCCCAGACGTTGGCTCCGGTTGAGATTCCGACCAAAATCCCCTCTTCCTTGGCAATCCGGCGTGCGGTGGCAATGGCATCCTCATTGGTCACGCGAACCACATCGTCCACGATGTCGAGGTTGAGATTCGCCGGGACAAAGCCGGCTCCGGTTCCCTGGATCTTGTGAGGACCCGGCTTGACCGGTTCGCCGGCCCGGGTCTGCGAAATGACCGGCGAGTCATTCGGCTCGACGGCGATTGCCCGGAAGGAAGGCTTCCGGGTCTTGATCACTTCGCTCACGCCGGTGATCGTTCCACCAGTACCGACGGCGGAAACCAAAAGATCAACCCTTCCCTCGGAATCATCCCAGATTTCCGAGGCGGTTGTCCGGCGGTGCACCTCGGGGTTGGCCGGGTTCTGAAATTGCTGCGGGATCCACGAGCCCGGGGTCTCGGCATGGATTTGCTCCGCGCGGGCGATGGCGCCCTTCATCCCTTCGGCGGCCGGAGTCAGCACCAAGCGGGCCCCCAAAAGAGCCAGAAGTGTCCGGCGTTCGACGCTCATGCTTTCGGGCATGGTAAGAATGAGCGGATATCCCTTCGCCGCAGCCACAAAAGCCAGCGCGATGCCAGTGTTTCCGGAAGTTGGTTCGATAATCGTGGTCCCGGGCGTCAGGCGGCCGGATTTTTCCGCGTCCTCGATCATCGCCGCGCCAATCCGGTCTTTTACGCTCCCGAGCGGATTTGCGAACTCGGCCTTCAAGGCAATCGTCGCCGGCAGGCCTTCGGAGAGGCGGTTAAGTTTGATGAGCGGAGTCCGCCCGACCGTTGTGACAATGTTGGAATGAATAGCCATGAGTGTAGTAAAGATAGTAAAGCCCAGACCACTGCGGAAGATATACGATCACTCTTGTCGTTATTCATTGGGACGTCAAACGATTTTTTGAAAAGTGAACCCGGTCGACATGATCCCGGGATTCCGGCATCGTTTTGCTTGAAGCGCGCGTAGGAAAAACGGATAGCTCATGAAATGACAGAGACGACGACGCGACAGGCCGCGGAGGTGACCTCCGAATTTGAGGCGGAAATGGACGAACTCATTTCGCACTATCCGGTGTCCAAGCGCAGTGCGTCTCTCCCGCTGCTCCATGCTTGGCAGAATCAGTTCGGGTTTATTGACGACTCCGGGATCGAGTGGATTGCGGCGAAGTTGGATCTGACCCCGGTGAATATTCTGGAGTTGGTCACATTTTATCCGTGGTTCCGGCGCGAGGCAGCCGGGAAAACGATCATCCGTGTGTGTCGGACCCTCGCGTGCGCGATGGCGGGAAGCTACGAGGTGAAAGAAAAGTTCTGCCAGGCAGTCGGACTCGATGCCCATGCCGAGCATCACGGTTACGGCTCCGCTCCGCCGACTACCCCGGACGGTCGTTTCAGCGTGGAATTTGTCGAGTGTCTCGCCAGCTGCGGCAGTGCGCCGGTGGCTCTGATCAACGACGACCTTGTCGAAAACATTTCGCCGGAAGACGTCACCACCATCGTCGACCAATACAAATAATCATGGTTTCCCTTCTCCCGACCCCGCATCCCAAAGAGCGCCGGATCATTTTCGAAAACATCAGCAAGCCGGGCTACTCACCGGACATTGAGACCTACCTCGCGCACGGCGGGTATGAGTCGCTCAAAAAAGCGCTCACGATGAAGCCGGCCGAGATTATCGACGCTGTCAAAGCTGCCAACCTGCGCGGTCGCGGCGGTGCGGGGTTTCCTTGCGGGACGAAGTGGAGCTTTATTCGCCACGATGATGGAAAACCGCACTACATCGTGGTCAACGGTGACGAGTCCGAGCCGGGAACGTTCAAAGATCGCTACATCCTTCATCAGGACCCGCATCAATTGATCGAGGGACTGGCCATCGCGGCCTTCGCCACCAATACCCACCTCGCCTACATCTACATCCGGTGCGAGTTTCCGCATGCGGCGAAGATCGTTTGGAATGCAATCAAGGAGGCACGGGCCGCCGGTTTTCTTGGAAAAAACATCCAAGGCTCCGGTTTTGACCTCGACATCTACGTTCATCAAGGGGCCGGTGCCTATATCTGCGGTGAAGAAACGAGCCTGCTGGAATCCCTCGAGGGCAAGCGTCCGTATCCGCGGATCAAGCCTCCCTATTTCCCCGCGGTGCTCGGGCTCTACATGAAGCCGACCATCGTGAACAACGTGGAGACCCTTTGCCACGTGAAGCACATCATCCGCCTCGGCGCGGAGGAGTATGCGAAAATGGGGACGCCGGGTGATGGCGGCACCCGCACCCTGTGCGTGAGCGGAGATGTTGTCCGCCCGGGATTTTACGAACTGCCCTGCGGTGCCGTTACCCTCCGCGAGCTGATCTTCGACGTGTGTGGCGGACTCAAATCCGGACGCAACCTCAAAGCCGTCATACCCGGTGGCAGTTCGGCGAAAGTCATGCGCGCCGATGAGGTTTACAAAATCAAGGTCAAGGGACCCGACGGCCAGATGGTCGACAAGGAACTCCCCATGCTCGACGTTGTCATGGACGCCTCCACCCTCCAATCCGTCGGCACGATGGTCGGCAGCGGCGGGGTCATGGTCATGGATGATTCGCGAGACATGGTTTGGGCGCTGAACAATCTCAACCAATTCTACGCCCACGAGAGCTGCGGTCAGTGTACCCCGTGCCGGGAGGGCAGCCTCTGGATGTCGAAGGTCACCACCCGCATCATCGACAGCGGAGCCCGCGCGGATGATGCCGCGAAGCTGAAAAGCATCGCGGACAACATCGCCGGTCGCACCATTTGCGCCTTCGGCGAGGCCTGCTCGTGGCCGACCCAGAGTTTCCTCGCCAAGTTCCCGGAGGAATTCGCCGCCCGCGTAAAAGATCCGGTCCTGCCAGCCTGAGCGAGCGGTCCGCGGGATTTTTCCCCGGGCCGTGGATTCCTCAATGACCAAAAATTTCAGCCTCTTTCTGGCGCTTCGGTATCTCAAACCGAAAAGGACGTTTCTTTCGATCATCACGCTGATCTCGATCCTCGGCGTCACGCTGGGAATCATGGTGCTCATTTTGGTCATTTCGGTAATGACCGGCTTCGAGCAGGAACTCCGCCGAAAAGTCATCGGGTTTGATGCGCACGTCATCGTGTCGAATTCCGCGGTGATGGAAGACTGGGCTTCCGTGTCGAAAAACGCCTCCGCGAATCCACTCATTACCGCCGTCGCTCCCTTTGTGCAGGGTCCGGTGATCGTGGAGTTTCAGAACCGCCGCCTGGCCCCCAAGATCCGCGGGATTGAACCGGCGCTCGAGGAGAAGGTTGTCAACATCCGAGAGTTCCTCATCGACGGCGACTACGACCTCGACGGCGACAAAACCATTCTTGGCTCGGAACTCGCGCGCACCTTGGGGGTCGGCGTTGGTGATAAGATCACGGTTTTCTCGCCCGGGAACATCAATGAGATCCTTGAAGAGCTCGACCGTTTGGAAAAAGCCGGTGACAACGCCGCCTCGGCCTCGGACCTGAAACAAATGATCCTTCCGACCGAACTCGAGGTCGCGGGAATTTTCGAAAGCGGACGCTATCTCTACGACAGCGAGTTTTTGCTTGTGCCCCTTCACATCGGTCAGGAGCTCTACAATCTCGGCGGAGCCGTGCACGGGCTCGCAATGAAGACAACCGACCCCTATCTGGCTCCGGAGGTTCGCGACGCCCTCAACGCCGAACTCAAACCACCCAACTACGCCCTCACCTGGATCGATCTCAACAAGCAAATCTTCGACGCCATCCGCATGGAGCGAAATGTCATGTTTTTCCTCCTCATGTTCATCATTCTTGTGGCCGCCTTCGGGATCATGAACACACTGATCACGGTGACCGTCCAAAAAACGCGCGAGATCGGCGTTATGAAAGCTCTCGGAGCCCAGACCCACCAAATCATCGGCGTTTTCCTCGCCCAGGGAATGGTGGTCGGCGTCTTCGGCACGATCACCGGACTTTTCCTTGGCATCACGACGGTCCAATACCGCAACGAAGTGAGCCAGTGGCTCGCGACCACGCTCAACGTCGAAGTTTTCCCACGCTCGGTTTACCAGTTCAGCGAGATCCCCGCCGAGATCGTCCCCTCCGATGTCGCGATTATCTGCATGAGCGCGTTTGTCATCTGTTCCGTCGCCGCGTTGATTCCGGCTTGGTTCGCCGCCCGGCTCGACCCCGTGAAGGCCCTCCGCTTCGACTAGCAAGCAACGTTCACGGCAACACGCGTTGAAATCGCGGATTTCCGCAGCCCTTGAACTCGCTCAGAATCCCGCTCACGCGCACCTCCGACCCGACGTAGCCTTCCCGTTTTTTCCCGTGGGAGATCCGGTAAACCCGGTCAAACAAAACCAGCGAGCCACGTTTCCGAAGCATTCGCCGTTTTCCAAAAAGCAGGTTCCGCGCAGCCCTCGCCGCACCCGCCGGGCCCTGCCTGGCATCGATTATGCTCCTTCTCTGTGCATGCAATGTGCATACAACGGAATCCCGCGAGCCCCCAAATCGTTCGGAGGTCGCAGATTGTTTAACAGCACTTGCTTTGCGTTACGGAAATGTCACAAAACGTCCTTTGTCCGCTACGCTTCCCCACGCAATCGGTAGGGATATGAAGTTTCCGAAACATACCGCCGTCCGTCGGTCCGAAGGCTTCAGTCTTCTCGAACTTCTCGTCGTCATTGGCGTAGTCGCCATCATGATGTCCCTCCTCCTCCCCGCCGTTTCCGGGTTTTCCAGCACCGCCGGACGCCGCGGAGCCGTCAATATTCTCATGAACACCTTCGAGCAGGCCCGCGTCGCGGCGCTTGAGAGCGGCCAGACCGTTTATGTCGGCTTCGCCGATGCGGATTTTCCCGTCGAGGACATGCGCTACGCCGCGTTCGTGGTGTTCCGCGATCCCACCGATGAGGAAAAGCAGGCGACGCCCGGGAAATCCTACGTCATCCTCAAGCGCTGGACCCGACTTCCGAAAAACATCGCCTTCAAGTCCTTCCAATCCTCGCTCGTCGGCCAGACCGCACATGACTTTGGAGCACCCCTCGCAAACGAGCTTCCCGTCGGTCACCGCGACGCCCGCATTCCATTTGTGGCCTTCAATTCCTCGGGAGCCGTCGACCAGCCGAATTCGAATTTGCAGGTCTTTCTCTACGAAGGCTACTTCAGCAACGGCCGAGACAACATCACCCGCAACCGGAACGTTCAGGAAAGCAGCGCCGGGCTCTTCGAGAAGATCTCGCTCTCCCGCTACACCGGCCGTGCGCAATTGGAAATTACCGCGACCACCGGGACCTGAGGTCGCTCCCACCGGATGTTTCGAGTTTGTCTTGGCCGCCCCTCCTTGAAGGGAGGTCAGGCCCTGCAAGGACGCTGCATGAACCGCACCTGTTGCATGGGATTTTCCTTGGTGGAAATCGTCCTCGCCCTCGCGGTCATCGCTTTTGCGCTCGTCGGGATCATGGGCCTCTTCCCAGTCGCCATGCGCTCCGCGCAGGAAAGCCAGCGGGAGACACGCGCCACGTTCATCGCGCAGAAGATCTTCTCCGACCTCCGCATCGTCAACGGCACCAACCGCCTCCTCGTCCGCGGCCCCTCGCTCACCAACAGCAGTCAACTCATCACCAACTTCAGCCTCGCGGTCAACAACAACCAAACGTTTCTCGCCTACGACTCCGACGGATCCGGTCTCCCGCTGAACATCACAAGCGGCATCCAGTTCTCCAACGCCATCCCCCCCTCCACGCCACCGGCCATCTTCGTCGCCAGCATCCTCGTTGATACCAACACTGGCCTGCCCAACCTCTCCCGCGTCCAAGCCACGATCGAAACACCCGCCGTCGCCCCCTCCACCAACCGCTCCCGCTACACGTTTACGACTTTGATGAATTATTAAGGGAGACAGGATTTACAGGATTGAAACTCAACAACGACCAGATCCGGGAGAAGGTTATCGGCGCCGCTATGGCCGTGCACCGAACGCTCGGGCCCGGATTTTTGGAAGCTGTTTACGAGAAGGCCCTCGCCATCGAACTCCAGCACGCCGGCATTGAATTTGAATCCCAGAGGCCGATGGATGTGCACTACCGCGGTTTGAGCGTCGGACACTTTATTGCGGATTTCGTCATTGAAGGGGATCTTATCCTCGAAATCAAAGCCGTCTCGGCGCTCACGACAGCACACGAGGTTCAGTTGGTCAACTACCTCACAGCGACCGGCACAGACAACGGCCTCCTAATCAACTTCGGCGGTCCCTCCCTTGAGGTGCGTCGAAAGTTCCGCACGCCCAAAAATCCTGTCAATCCTGTTAATCCTGTCGAAAGAAATCCTGTCTCCCTCCAAGCGTTCACCATGCTCGAGTTGTTGGTCGCCATGGCGATTATGGCGGTTTTGTTGGTGTTGTTGCTCAACATGGTCGATGCGGCGACGAAGTTGTGGCGGGAGAACGAAAATCGCGTCGACTCCTACCGCGAGGCCCGCGCGGCGTTGGGCATCATTTCCCGCGACCTTCAGAACACCGTCGCCGCCGCCACCAATACGCACTTCCTCGCCAATTCCACGGCATTTCCACAGCTCCCGGGCACGGCCCTCCAGGATACCAATACCGCCGGAGCCCTCTTTTTCCTCACCGCCCTCCCCGCCAAGGCCCAGAACGCCTCCGCCAACCGAAGCGATGTCTGCCAGGTCGGTTACTTCCTTGCCCTCGATCGGGCCAATGTCTCCTCCCCCACCCGCACGCTCAACCTCTACCGCTACTTCCGCAGCAGCGACCCAACCTTCACCAATCTCTCCACCGGCTCCGGACTCTTCACAAATGTCGTCATCGGCTCAGCCGATACCGAACTTCTCGCCCGCAACATCGTCGGCTTCACCGTCCGCCCCCTCACGCTCACCAACAACACCTTCGTCACCTTCACCGCTTCCAGCAACACTCCCACGCCGGATGCCGTCGAGGTCACCATCAGCGCCATCAACCAAGATGCCGCCAAACGCCTCGACAACAACGCCACCAACTGGACCGACACCAACAGCCCCATCATCCGCCCCGTCCTCCAAACCTTCACCACCCGCGTGAAGATCGACTGAGGAGGGGACAGACAGAATGAACAGACTGGACAAAATCCAGACAGGACGAACGGGATGGAAAAAGATCCGCGCCGCGCGCCGGCTCCCATCCCGCCACACCGCCGCCCAGGTGCGAGGATCTTCCCTCATCACCACCCTCCTCGTCCTTGTCGTCCTCTCCACCATCTGCATCGCCTTCATGCAAAGCATGAGCATCGAACGCAGCGTGGCGAGGAGCACGAAGAACTCCTTCCAAGCGGAGCTTGCAGCCCAAGCTGCGGTGGCCAATGCCATCTCCCGCCTTTCTGAAGCTAACCCCACATTCCCCATTTCTGCATATGAAGAGCTTCAGGTTGGCTTGAATGGAGCCACCATCACGGCCCCCTATCTGACATTTGTTAAGCCGGCTGCCAACTGGATCAGTGTTTCTGAACGCCGATATCTTGTCTCTTCGCCGTCGAACAACGTGCCGCCAACTTCGACCGGGACAAACACCGTGGACATGAACTTCGCTTCCCCGGATAAGCCCTTGGGATGGATTGGTCTGGCGACTTCGTCCGGCAGCCGTCGTGCAGTCCCGGCAGAGTGGATCGTACTTTCCAACGCTGCGGGAGTGCCGGTGGCTCGCTACGCATTCTGGGTCGACGACGAAAGCGCTCGCATCGATCTCTCGACCGCGGGCTCAGTCGACAGCACTCCCCAGAAGGCACACGTTCGCAGAGCCGGATCCGAATCCTCGGAAATATCGATCCACGGCCTCTTCAACACCGCGCAGGATGTCGAGCGATTTATCACGGCACGCGATGCGTCCGATGTCCAACCCTATGGTGTTCTGGGATTTATGCAGACGGCCGCTCAAGCGAATGCAGCGTGGAAAGTGGGTTTTGATTCTCTCCGGGCATCAATCGGCACCGGAGGGACTCCGAACGAGCAGGGAGCCTTTGGGATTCGCAAGATCGACCTCAACGAATGGGCGCTCACCGACTCGCAGTTCGACACACCGGCTGCACGGAACGACCTGGCACAAAAGGTCATCAGCTTGGGAGACTTTATCAACCAGGCCGATCCCGATTTTGGCACTCGATTTTTCGCGGGAGCAACGGGCAATGATGCCCGCGAATACTGCATCAAACTGGCGGCGAATATTCAGGACTTCATCGATCCCGACAGCCAACCCACAGTGATTCGCAACAATCTCGGAGGATGGCAGGAGCCCCCGACCTTTGGATCGATTGGGGAAGGAGCCCCCGTTCTGCCGCCGGCGGCATTTGGCAAGGAGATCGTGCCCTCCGTGGGCGAGTACATGGGATACTACTACAACGATGCGGGAGCCTTGAGGATCGACCATGTTTTCGAAGTTTGGAATCTTCACGACAAGCCGGTCGATCTTGCCGCTTTGGGAACAGCACGGATTCTCCTTGCGGAAAGAAATGATGTGACTCCACGTTCGAATTCCGATGCGCCGGATCCAGACCTGCCGGGCGAACCCGGCAATCCCCCGCTCGAATTGACTCTCCCAAGCTCGGGGCAATTGCCGGCAGGTTTTTACTCACTTCTTACAACCTTGCCCAGCGGGAGCACTCACGACTCTCAATGGGTGGTGGGATCTCCGAATCGAATCCGGCTCCCGCGAAACGAGCCGACCTATGCCTACGGATCGGACGGGCTCTACATGAGAGGTGACGAGCTCGCCACCTCTGCGGATGCGGATACCGAGATCGTCATTGCCAATCAATTCGGCTATCTTGATATCCAGGCGAGGGTCGCCCAGCAGGGCCCCGTCAATCTTCGAGCGACGGATCCCGCACGCTATATTGCCTCCCAGCCATTTGGAAACGCCGCCCCCAGCACTATCAACAACGTCAATCGCCGCTACCCGCTGGACAGTGGCGATCCAAGATCACTAACCGAGGTATTCCCCGTCTATTCCGAATCCGGGGGAAATCCGAGTGTCGTCGCCTGGCGTCGAAACACAGCCAATTCACAAGGGGCCACAAGGCTTGGCGCGGAATCTCACACCAGCACTTCCGGTATCTTGCCATCGAACAATGGAAGCGATCAGAGCGCCTTTGTCCCCGAGCCGATTCCAAGTCCGGACATGGCAGCGGCCCAGGATGCCGTATCCGTGATCCGAAACGACGAAATGAGCACCGAAGGAGAGCTCTCCTTCGTTTTTGACCCGGCCTTTCCGGGAAGCGGCTACCAAAATCCAAACGTCCGAAAGCGTGGGGGATTTCGCACGCTCTCAATCGGATCGACCCTCGGCGAAGCGACAGGCCCTGCGCGGCTCTCCCAAGTAGGACAGACAAATCGCGCTTCCCGGCTCCTTGAACTCTTCAACGTTACATCCACCCAGACCAACCAACGTCTTCTCCTGAATTCTGCACTGCGCAACCCGGACAATCTTCCCTGGCGAGCGTTGTTGGAGCAGTTGAAGACTCAGACCAACGCAAATCACGTCCCAGAGTTTGCGTCGTTCCGCGACCCGGATTTCCCGAACGTCGGCGCGGGAGCGAACGCGGATACATTCATAGACGCCCTCGAAGACGTCGCTCGGGGCACACCTTCGACTCCGGGGCGGCCGTTTCTTCTCGTTGGACAACTTGCAGACCTGCCGGTCTTGAACACAGGGAGTACACTTATGACCAACTCCACGTCGGGTGCCCCGGTTGACATCACGCCGTCTTTCGACAACCAGAATCTCACGGACCGGGGTCGCGAAGAAATCTTCCGCCGTTTGGCCGGTCTCGTCGCCCTCAAAGGCACTCGCTTCCGGATCTATGCCATCGGCCAGGCTCTCCAAGCACTTCCCGGTGGAGCTGTGAAAGTCACTGCCACAAGCAACCTCCTGACACTCTGCGATATCGAAAACGATTACCCTGCCGACCCCTTGGACGATCTCGATATGCCGGATCTGCTCAACAACAATCGCGCGACACGCTCAGAAGTCCTACCGATTTTCCAAAGCACCCAATGACCCGAACGTTCTCTTGCCTGTGTTTCTTCTTTGTCTCGTTCGCCTTCTCGCAGTCATCAGCGAGTGCGGAGCCCGGTGAAACGGCGCTGGGTCCCCAATCGGCCCCTGTCTATTTGAGGTTCGCCAACCTTCTTCCGATCGGGACGGAGAAGCTTTCTGTAAAACAGCAGGCCGACCCGTTTCTCGCAGGCCTCAAGCCGGGCTTTCTTCTGCATTACGACCCGGTTACCAAAGGCGGAGCGATGGAGTTCACCGTCGCTCTCGGTGAATCACCAATTGGGCATTTCCGGCTGAAGGACACGCCCAACGGAGCATTCTACACAGCAGTCGTTTTTCGCGAATCCGGCTCAAGCAAGGTCCTTCGCGGCGACGATGCACTGGTTGCACCGGAGG
>CAZEYT010000037.1:0-27850 GCA_964516295.1 uncultured Chthoniobacterales bacterium
TATGAAAACCACCTTGCGGGGGTCGCGGAGCAGGAATGGCGGCCGGAACGTTAGCAGACTGTTGACCCCCCCCACACCTTGGCACCAGCGTGATAAAAGCAGCGGGATGTTTGAGAAACGCAGCGGGCGGCAGGAGCAGAAGGAGTTTTGGATCGAGCGGGCGGCGGTGAAGGTGCCGCGCACGGCGGGGTTTTATGCGAAACTGGGTGAAACGCTTGGGGAGATGGATTTCGCGCGGCAGGTCTGGGCGGCCTGTGAGGGAGCCTACCGGGACGGAAGCAAAGGCGGGCGTCCGGGGATTGATCCGGTGGTGTATTTCAAGATGTTGATAGTGGGTTTCTTTGAGAACCTGCCGAGCGAACGGGCGATTGCGGCGCGGTGCGAGGACTCGCTGGCGATCCGCAGTTTTCTGGGCTACGGGCTTGAGGAGCGCCCGCCCGAGCACAGCAGCCTGAGCGTGATTCGCCAGCGCTTGGGAGGCGAAATCTACCAGCAGGTGTTTGAGATCGTGCTGCGGGCACTCCGGGCGCACGGGCTCCTGAAGGGCCGCGACTTGGGGATCGATTCCAGCGTAATGGAAGCCAATGCGAGCCTGCGCAGCCTGGTGCAGCGCAATACCGAGGAGTCGTATTGGGAGTATGTGAGAAAACTCGCCGAGCAGGCGGGAATCGATCCACAGGACGCCGAGGCAGTGCGGCGCTTTGACAAGAAGCGCCCGGGCCGGCGCACGAGCAACAAGGATTGGAAAAATCCCCATGATGAGGAGGCCAGGATCGGCCAGACCAAAGACGGGGCCTGCGACATGATCTACAAACCCGAGGCGGTGAGCGATCTGGCAAGCGGAGCCATCGTGGCGGCGGAAGTCCTGCCCGGCGACCAAGCCGACACCCAGGGCCTGAGTCAGCGGGTCGGTGCCGCCGTGACCACTCTCTCTTCAAACCCTTAACCCAACAACCCACACTCAATAAAACGCCACTCCACCCCTCATCACCCGACCACTTTTACAGAAATCTTGTTGCTTAGCCTGGCGCTGACCTGTGCTTCAGCCGACGGTAGGGACAGCGCCAAGAGAAGAGCGATCATAAGAAGCACACAAGGAGGATTGAAGTTTGTCACGGTCCTGTCTGATTTCATGAATTCAATCGGCTGAAGATGCAGTATGCTGTTTATGAGCGGTGAGGGGGGAAATTAGACCTTGGGCGGTCTTTAAATGCTACTTTAAAAGCGGTTTTTCGGTGGGGAATGTCATTTTTTTACCTGCCGCGTAGCTGTTGTTGGATTTGCAGGAAATTGCCCGGGCAATCGGCATGAATCCTGGCGTTTTGAACAACTTCATCACCCCGCCGGGGGAAGGGGTGTAATCAGGAACACTGGTACCACAGATAGACCGGGGACATGGGCGACAGAAGAACGGGGCAGACAGGCCCAGGATGAACAAGTTTTCGATGGAACAGAAACAACGCTTTGTGAGTCTGCTATTGAGTGGAGGCTTCTCGACATTCGAGTTGCGCTAGGTAACCACTGATTTGGTTGGGAGGCCGCAAGGGTGCCGGGAAAAATCGGGGGGCTTTGGGTTGGAGTGTGCTTTATTGGGTTAGGGCGATTGCGCCTGTTCTATGAAATCTCTTTTCCGTTTGCTCCCCGTTCTCGTCATAGCCGGAGTTCTTTTGTTGGCCGGATGTGAGGCATCGCGGGCGGGATATGAGTCGGCATCCTACAAGGTTGTTCAGTCGGATGGGGATTTTCAGATTCGGGATTATCCCGCGATCCCGGTGGTGGAGACGACGATGGGTGGGGATGAGGAGCGAGGAAGTTTCGGGCGTCTTTTCCGATTCATCAGCGGTCGGAATGCAACGCAGGAGAAGATCGCAATGACGACGCCGGTCCTCATGTCCGACGAGGGGGATGGGCGGCGGATGGCATTTGTGCTGCCCGCCAAAGTGGCGACGGCGGGTGCTCCCCAACCGGCGGACGAGACGGTGCGGCTTCGGGAACTTCCTCCGGGACGGTTTGCAGTGGTGCGGTTCCGGGGTACGCGAAGCGCTGCTCGTGAGAACGCGATGTTGGAGCGATTGCAGGAATGGATGCGAAGCCGGAATCTCGAACCCGTCGGCTCGCCGATCTTCGCCTATTTCGATCCGCCGTGGACGCCCGGATTCCTCCGTCGGAATGAAGTCATGATCCGCCTCGCGGAGACACGCTGAGCGGCAGAAAACTTTACGTCCGGGACGCGGCCGATAGGCCGGTAACAACATCGTCCGGCGCGACAGCCTGCCAAGATCCGGGTAAAAGGGTCCCCAATTCGAGGTGACCGAATCGCACCCGCACGAGGCGGAGGGTGGGATGTCCGACGGCGGACGTCATGCGACGCACCTGACGGTTTTTGCCTTCCGAGATCCGGAGTTCGATCCAAACATCCACCACCGATTTTCGCATTCTCACCGGCGGGTCGCGGGGAGGAACGTCGGGCTGCGGGTCCAGCAGGCGGGCAATAGCCGGGCGGGTCGGCTTGCCGTCAAGGACAACGCCTTCCCCCAGTTGCTGCAGGGCCCGGGCGGTCGGAACACGCTCAACGAGGGCCCAGTAGGTTTTTTCCACATGCCGCTGCGGGTGGAGAAATTCTTCCGTCCAACGGGCTTCGTCGCTCAGAAGCAGGAGACCTTCGGAATCGGCATCCAAACGGCCGATAGGGTAGAGATTCTTTGGAAAACCAAATTCTGCGAGTGTGCGATGAGGACTTCCGTCGGGAGTGAATTGGGAAAGAACGCCGAACGGCTTGTGGAACGCCACGAGCATTCAGAGAATCTTCAACCGCGTCAGGTCTTGGGAGTCAACGACGCCGATGGGTTTGCCGGCCTCGTCCACGACCACGAGATCGTCGATCCGGTTTTGTTCCAAGATTTGCAGAACCTCGGCGGCGAGCTTGTGACCGGGAATCGTAATGGGTTGGCGGGTCATCAAATCCCCCACGCACCGGCTGCCGATGGCGGGATCCTTCGGAAAATGGCGGGCGAAGTCGCCTTGGGTGAAGATTCCGGCGAGTGTGCCGTCTTCCTGGACCAGCACGGCGGCGCCGGCGCGACGGGACGTCATCGCCTGCACGGCTTCCAACACCGTGGCGGTTGTCGGCAGGACGGCCAGCTCGTGGCTGCCGCGCATGATTTGGTTGACCTTCAAAAGCAGGGCACGGCCGAGGCGGCCGCCGGGATGGAATTTGGCGAAATCCTCTTTTCGGAAGCCACGGGCTTCCAACAGTGTCATCGCGAGGGCGTCACCGATGACAAGCATCGCGGTGGTGCTCGAGGTCGGGGCAAGGTTGAGCGGACACGCTTCCTGCGAAACAGCGACATCGAGCACAGCGGCGGCGGAGGTGGCGAGCGTTGAGTCGCGTCCGCCGGTGATCGCGATGACCGGCACGCCAAGGCGCACAAACGCCGGGAGGATGCCGATGAGTTCTTCGGTTTCGCCACTGTAGCTGAGCGCGAGAACGACATCGCCTTCGGAGATGACCCCGAGATCGCCATGGAGTGCATTGAGGGAATTCAACACCACGGCCGGCGAGCCGGTGCTGGTGAGGGTTGCGGCGATTTTCTCTCCGATATGGCCGGACTTGCCCACTCCGACGACGACGACCTTCCCGCGTTTCTCGACCGCGTCTTTGATCAGTTCGACGGCCCGGCCGAAATCATCGTCCAACCGCGCAGCGACAGCGGCGGCCTCTTCCAATTCAAGGGCAATCACCCTCCGGGCGCGGGAAAGATAATCCATTGGGAGATCATGAATCACCCCGGGAGCAGCTGCAATGCACATGTGATTGACGGGATGCCCGCTCCGTCGGAAGATTTCCGCGATGAAGGTTCCCCGTCTTGTTCCCGCCGTGCTGGTTTTGTGTTCCCCGATTGCTGTTTTTGCGGAGGCGGATCTGAGGCCGCCCGATGTTTCGGTGATTTTGCGTGAGCTTGACGCCATCGAGCAGCGTCAGGAACAGGCCATGGTGACGGCGAAAAACGCGATTCTCTCGTAGTTGCAATCGGCGGCGGCTTCGGGAACGGCGGCGTCGAGTTTGTATGCGAATGCGGTCGAGGAGGTGCAATTCCGCGGCCGGAAAGACAAGGTCGAGGCCTACACCGAATGGCGGAAGAAAAACGCGGATCTCCTGCGCAGCAATCAAATGCAGACGGCGATTGAGCTTTACTTGAAATACGCGCTGTTGGCCGTTCAGCGCAAGGGGATCGACAAGCCCGAAACGCTTCTCCCGGCGACGATGGCCTACGTTCAGACCCTCATCAATGCCGACGCGTCGCTTCGCGAGGGTGCCGGGGAGGAAGTGAAAAACCTCCTGGACAAACCCCTTCGCGATTCCGTAATCGCCCAGTACCTCAACCTGGGACCCTGGCTGCCGGATGACAAGTCGTGGGAGGCGGCGGCGGGGAACATCAATGTCATTTTGGAGAAAAACATCCGTCCTCTCCTGCGTGAAGCGAAGGATCCGCAGCTGATCCAAACGTGGGATCTTCAAATGAAAGTCGAGGCCGACCGGATCACGGCAGGACGGTCCACACACAAAGCCGGCCAGTTCAACGCGGTTGATCGTCCGAAGCTGATTTTCCTTCGGGCCCAGGACATGGCGGCCATCGGACAGCCCAATCGCGCGGTGACGGAGATGTTTACCCTGGTTCGCTCGCATCCCGAACACCCGGATTTCTCCAAATGGGTGGCCGAGATCCGCAAATCGATCAAGCCGGTGGAGACCCCGGCTTCGACCCCGGCTGCGGAAACATCTCCGCAATAAGTCCGGCGTAGCGTTCGGTGATGACGTGGCGCTTGAGCTTGAAGGTATTCGTCAGCTCATCGCCCAGGTCGAATGACTTCGGCACAAAGCGCCACGCGGCGATGCGCTCGAAGGGTTTGAAGCCGGTCTCGCCGCAAACGAGACGCCGGATTTCTGCATCGACGCGGCGGTGGGCGTCTTCGCGGGTGGCGAGCTCTCCCGCGTTGGCGGCGGTGATGCCGGCGGCCCGGAATCCGTCGAGCGAAGGAACGATGAGAGCGCCGAGGGCCTTCTGGTCCTGGCCGACCACCATGCATTGATCGATGAGCGCGGACCCGGTGAGGCGGTTCTCGATGGGCACCGGCTCCACGTTTTCGCCGCTGAGGAGAACGATCGTCTCCTTCGAGCGGCCGAGAATTTTCAGGCAGTTGTTGAACGTGATCATCCCGATATCGCCGGTGTTCATCCAGCCATCGCGCAGAACGCGCGCGGTGCCTTCCGGATCTTTGTAATACCCGCGCATGACCTGCGGGCCCTTGACGTGGATCTCGCCGCGGAGTCCGCGTCCCCCACCGCGATGGCCGCGGTTCGGATAGAGGATTTCTCCCGTCGTGAGATCGACGATTCGGACCTCGGTATTCGGGTAAGGACCGCCGACGGTACCGATGACGAGATTTTTCCATGTCCGCACGGCGAGGACAGGAGCCGTCTCGGTCATGCCATAGCCTTCAAGAACGGGGATGCCGATGAAGTTGAAAAACTCGTCAACGTGCGGTTGGAGTGCGCCGCCGCCGGAGATCGTTCCGCGGAACTCTCCGCCGACGACCTGCCGGAGCTTGGCGAGGACGAGGCGGTCGAGGATTTTGTGGGGAATAAAGGAAAACGCCCATGCGGTCAGGTGTTTCACGGCCAGGGGCAGGGATTCCGCGGCCGTGCGACCGGTCATATCCAGTTCCTGCCCGAGAAAAAATCGTTCGGCGCGGCGAACGTTCCGGGTGCATTTGTAGGCGGCGTGAAAGAGGGAGCGCCGGAGTGGCGGGGCGGCTTTGACGTTGGCCAGAATCTTTTGATACAGGCTCTCCCAGAGACGCGGGGCGGAGGCCATGATCGTCGGGCGGACGACTTTGAGATCCTCGCCGATCGCACGCAGGCTCGTGTAGTGCGTGCAGGCCCCCATGGCTATCGCGACCATTTCGAAAACGCGCTCGTAACTGTGCCAGACCGGGAGAATGGAAAGCGTCCGGTCGCCGGGCTCCAGCTCAAAGGGAAGGTTCTCGATCTGCGAGCACATGTTTGCATGGGTGAGCTGAACGCCCTTCGGCACGCCCGTGGTGCCGGACGTGTAGATAATGGTAAATAGATCGTCGGATTTCACCGCAGCCGCACGCAGATCGGCGGAGCGATCGCCCGCGGCCCGCCGTTTTGCCCCGTCGGCAATGAGGTCTTCGAGACGCAGAACGCCGCGGTGGGGCTGGCCGCCGGAGGACATGACGATGACCTTGTCGAGATGCCGGAGGCGGCACCGGTCGAGTTTTTCCAGCGTGGTCAGGTTTTCGACAAAGACAACCCGGGCGTCGGCATGGGTGAGGATGTAAGACATCTCGGCATCGGTGATGTCGGTACCCCGCGGCACATCGGCAGCCCCGGCGAGGAGGATGCCGTAATCACAAATGATCCACTCCAAGCGGTTGTCGGAAATGATGCCGACATGATCACGCGCCTTCACACCGAGCGCGATGAGCGCGGTGGCGAGGTCCAGTCCGGTCTCATAGAGCTTTCGGAAACTGATCGGCGCAAAGCGTCCGTCGGCTTCCTTGCGCGCAAAGGCGGGAAGATCTCCGTAAATCTCGGACGCCCGGGCATAGACATCCGCCAAGGTTGGGGCAGCGATTCGTGGCATGGGAGGCGCGAGAAAGAAGCCTGATTTGACCCGCTTGCGCAAATAGAAAGATGTCCTAATCTTTCAGACATGAACCAGACGCGTTTGTTTCTCTCGGCCCTGATCCTGTCTACCGTCGTGCTTTCGGGGTGCGCGACGAAGGGCACGTGCGCGCCGCAATGCCCCGCGACAGGGAAAGCCTGCACGGTAAAGAGCGGATGCTGCGGGACTTCATCGGGCCAGTGCCCGGCGGTGAAGCCCGCGTCGCGCTGAGCCGGCCGACTCCCGACGAGGGCGTTCGGCAGGCGGTAAAGCCTCCGGGATAAACCTTGTTCCGACAGGGGGGCCGTGCATACTCGGGCTCGTAGCATTTTTCTTCTATGAGCACTTCCTCCCCCGGTTCCGCGAACGGCAATGTACAGCACTCGTTTGCCATCCTGATTTCAGTGGCCGCCGCGCTCGGCGGTTTTTTGTTTGGCTTTGACACAGCTGTGATCAACGGGGCGGTCGATGCCCTGCGTCAGAATTTCGGGGCCGGGCCTTGGGAGATCGGTCTCGCCGTCTCTCTGGCCCTTCTGGGCTCCGCTATCGGCGCACTGGCCGCGGGGCCAATCGGGGATCGTATCGGTCGGACGAAAAGCATGGTCATTGCCGCAGTGCTCTTTCTCATCAGTGCCATCGGTTCGGGCATGCCGTTCACGATTTGGGATTTCATCGTCTGGCGCACCATTGGGGGCATTGCCGTCGGTATCGCGAGTGTGATTGCGCCGGCTTACATCGCCGAGGTGTCTCCGGCGCACCTGCGCGGACGGTTGGGGTCACTTCAGCAACTGGCGATTGTGGTCGGGATTTTCGTGGCGCTGCTGACGAACTTTCTCATTTCGCTGGGTGCGGGAGGATCGGCGTCGAATCCATTTTGGTTCGGGATCGCGGCTTGGAAGTGGATGTTCTGGTCCGAGGCGCCGGCGGCGATTCTCTACGGGATCGGTGCGCTGCTCGTGCCGGAATCTCCTCGCTATTTGGTCGCCAAACGACGCGAGCAGGAAGCGGTGGCGATTCTCGAAAAAATCGTTGGTCCGGCCTTCGCGCTGGCCAAGGTGGATGAAATCCGCGCGACCGTTCACACGGAGACGAAGCCCACTCTGCGCGACCTTCGCGGACCGGCGCTTGGATTTCTCCCGATCGTCTGGATTGGCATCGGTCTCTCGATTTTCCAGCAGTTCGTCGGCATCAACGTCATTTTCTACTACAGCAGCTCGCTCTGGCGGGCGGTGGGATTTTCGGAAGGCAACGCCCTGGCGATCACGGTCATCACCGGCCTGATCAACATCATCACGACCTTGGTTGCGATTGCGTTTGTGGACAAATTCGGCCGGAAGCCGTTGTTGCTGGTGGGTTCGGCGGGAATGGCGATCACGCTGGGCATCATGGCGTTTTGTTTTCAGACAGCAGCGCGCGATGCGACCGGAGCTCCGATGCTCACCGGGGCGAATTCGATCCTCGCGCTCGTTGCCGCGAACCTCTACGTCTTCTGCTTCGGCTTCTCGTGGGGCCCGGTCGTCTGGGTTTTGCTGGGTGAGATGTTCAACAACAAGATCCGCGGAGCGGCGTTATCGCTCGGGGCCTGCGCGCAGTGGATTGCGAATTTTGTTGTTTCCACGACGTTCCCGCCGCTCGCTGCGGTGGGGTTGGGTTTGGCCTACGGACTCTATGCTTCGTTTGCCGTGCTCTCCTTCTTCTTTGTCTGGAAGCTCGTGAGAGAGACAAAAGGCAAAGAACTCGAGCAGATGTAGCGCCGGTCAGCGGCGGGCCAGTTTCCTGCGGACGAGGGAGATCGCTTCGGTGACTTCCTCGAGTCGCAGGAGAAAAGCGGCCACGAAGTAGGCAAGCGACCCGGATCCCATGATGAGGAGGAGGGAGAACGCCTGTTGCCAGAGATTCGGCGTGGGGAAGAAGAGGTTTTTCCAAAGCAATCCGCCCCAGCAGGTGAGGCCAAGAGGCGCGGCGGCCAGCACGCAGCGGAGCACGGTGGAGAGAAACTTCCGAGACGCCAGGGTCCCGGCCGGGCGGAGCATGAGCAGATAGAGCGCGGTGAAATTGACCAAGGCGGAAATCGCGGTTGAAAGGGCCAATCCCCGGTGCCCCCAATCGAGCTGGAAAACAAAAAGAAAGTTGAGTCCGAGATTCAGCCCGATGGCGGCGAAGCTCACCATCATCGGCGTCCATTTGCGATTGATGGCATAGAAAGCCGGCGAGAGGACCTTGATACATGAGTAGGCTACGAGACCCATGGCGTAGAACTGGAGGGCAAAGCCCGTCTGGAGCGTATCGGCCGCGCGGAATTCGCCGTGCTCATAAATCAAGGCAATGATCGGCTGCGCGAGGAACCAGAGGCCGACGGCGGCCGGGAGGGTGAGAAAAACAGCCAGCCGCATCGCACGGCCGAGCGTCGGGCCGAAGAGGCTCGTATCGGTTCCGGCGGCAATGCGGGAAACAACCGGCAGGGTGATCGTGGCCACTGCCACCCCAAAGACGCCGATGGGCAATTGCATGAGGCGAAACGCACTGTTCAGCCAGGTGACGGCCTCCGCTCCGACGAAGGACGCAAAGCTGGAATTCACCAGCACGTTGATCTGCACCGCGCTCGCGGCAATGACCGAGGGGACCATGAGCGTGAAGATGCGGCGGATCCCGGAGTCGCGCCAGCGGAAGTCGGGGACGAAGCGGAAGCCGACTTTCCAGAGGCTCGGCAGCTGGATGGCAAACTGGAGAAACCCGCCGACGAGTGTGCCAAGCGCGAGGCCGGTGAGGGCTCGCGGGCCGAATTCCGGATCGATGAGCCATCCAAAAAACGCCCCGCCGGCAATCGAGCCGATGTTGAAAAAACTCGAGGCCATCGCGGGCGCGGCGAAGACGTTGCGGGAGTTCAGCATGCCCATGACCAAGGCCGCGAGCGAGACGAGCAAGATGAACGGATACATGATCCGCGTGAGGTGAATTGTCGCCGCGGCGTCCTCCGGCGAAAACCCGGGCGCAAGGATGCCGATGAGCTGCTCGGCGAAAAGCACACCGAGCAGGCTCACCAGGCTCATGAAGACGGCCGTGAGCGTCATCATTTTCGCTGCCAGCTTCCAGGCCGAGGCCTCGCCCTCCTTTTCGATTCGCTGGGAGAAAACCGTGACAAACGCCGTGGAAAGCGCCCCCTCGGCGAAGAGGTCGCGCAGGAGATTCGGCGCACGGAAGGCGATAAGAAAAATCCCCATCGACGCCGTGCCGAAGAGAGAATTGAAGAGCACTTCGCGAACAAGCCCGAGGACACGGCTGCACATGACGGCGAGGGCGATGACGCCGCTGGCCTTCGTATTCAGCGCTTTCCCGCTGCTCATCGGGCGGCTGCTTTTTCGAGACGTTCCATAATCGCCGCGCCCAAGCCATCGGCAGGGACCGGCTCGGCGATGATCTTCGCCAATCCCGCGCCGTCAAGCCGCCGCATTGCGCCATAGAGATTCGCTGCCGCTTCGCGGAGATCGCCGGAACGGCTGAGAAATTCCACCCGCTCGAATCCCTCGCCGGAATGCCGCCACGCGAGGAGTCCGGTGTTGGGTTCGGGCGTCGGGTTTTCCGAAAGGACGAGCGGCGTACGTGGCGCGTAGTGGCTCTTGAGTCCACCGGGAGCCGAAATGTCCGCCCGCCCGGTGGTCACTGGTCCGAACGTCTCCAAATCCCCGGCCGTGACCGGTCCGCGCCGCAGGATGTGGAGTTCATCCGAGACGTAAACAATCGTGGATTCCAGCCCGTGAACGCACGGCCCGCCATCGAGGACGAGTGGGATCCGACCGTCGAGTTCCGCGACCACATCGATCGCCGTCGTCGGGCTGATGCGACCGAACCGATTGGCGCTGGGTGCCGCGACCGGGAGATTCGCGAGGCGGAGGAGAGATTGAAAAACCGGGTGGGCACTCATGCGGAGAGCGACCGTGGATTGGCCCGAGGTCACGAGATCGGGCACGATGCCGCGTCGTGGGAGGACGAGGGTCAGCGGGCCCGGCCAAAAGACATCGGCCAGAGCGCGCGCCAGGGGCGAAAACATCGCGAGGCGTTCGGCATGGTCACGATCGGGCACATGGACGATGAGCGGGTCACTGAGGGGGCGTTCCTTGGCCTCAAAAATCTTGGCACAGGCGAGCGGATCGAGCGCATGAGCGCCGAGGCCGTAAACGGTCTCGGTGGGAACCGCCACCAGATTCCCGGCGGCGAGAAGCGCGGCGGCGGGAGAAAGTCCCTCGGCGGGACCGGCCACTTGGGTTTTCAATCGAGTCCGCCGGCCAGCGCCTCTTTGGTCTGTCGCCGCCGGAAGGCCTGGAGCGCGCGGCGGACGGCGGGAATCTCCGGAGCGAGGAGCGCGGCGGCAAAAAGGGCGGCATTTTTTGCCCCGGCCACCCCGATGGCAAACGTCGCCACCGGAATGCCCGCCGGCATCTGCACGATGGAAAGCAGGGAATCCTGGCCCTTCAGCGCCTTGCTCTCGACAGGGATGCCCAGGACGGGAACTGTCGTGTGCGCGGCAACCATCCCCGGAAGATGGGCCGCCCCACCCGCACCGGCGATGATGGCGCGGAGCCCGCGTTTTTCGGCCGCCTTCGCATACTCGGCCATGAGATCCGGCGTGCGGTGCGCGGAAACGACACGGCACTCGTGCGCGATGCCAAGGGTTTCAAGCAGGACCGACGCCTCTTTCATCGTCGTCCAATCCGATTTGCTGCCCATGATCACGCCGACGAGCGGCGCGGGCTGGGATCGTTGGGTTGTCATTGTTACGAAAATGTCACGGAGAAGCCGTTGACCGCCGCGTCGGAGAACTCTGGACTGTGTGCGACGGGAGATGTTCTGCCCGCAGAATTACCAGACAGCGCATGCCCAAAGGAACAGTAAAGTGGTTCAACGACAAAAAGGGGTTCGGGTTTATTGTGGACCCGAGCGTCGGAGAAGATGTTTTCGTGCATTTCAGCGCGATTGACTCGAAAGGATACCGCAGTCTCAAGGAGGGCGAGGCGGTGGAGTATGAGCTCGTGAAGGATCAAAAAGGTTCACGCGCCAGCAAGGTTGTGCGAGTATGACCGGGTGCTCCCAAATATCGTGCTTATCGGCTTCATGGGCTGTGGCAAGTCGTCCGTCGGACGGCGCGTCGCCGCTCTGACCGGTCATCGATTTGTCGATACGGATGAACTCGTCGCCCAACGCGACGGGCGGAGCATTCCTGAAATCTTTGCCGAGTCGGGCGAGGAGGTTTTTCGCGGAGTGGAGAGTCAGGTTCTGGAGGATCTGGTCGGAGTCGCGGGCATCGTTCTGGCGACGGGTGGCGGGGCCATTCTCAAAGAATCCAACCGCGAGGTGATGCGCCGGATTGGCGTGGTGGCCTGGCTCGATGCCGCGCCGGACGTGCTCTTCGAACGCGCCACACGGAGCCATCGTCGCCCGCTTTTGCAAACCGGCGATCCCCGAAAGTCGTTCGATGACCTCCTCGCCGCGCGCCTGGACATCTACGGCGCGGCGTCGGATTTTCGTTTTGATTCGACCGAGCTCGGCCACGACGAAGTCGCCCAGCGGCTGGTCGAGCAGGCCATGCGGGCACACCGCGGCGGGTAGGGAGTTTTTCTATGGCGGAGTCGGTGATCGAACAAGAAACGTCGCGTCTTCCCGCGGCCTGGCTGGTCCGCGGTGCACCACCGCTGGAGGTGGACTTCGGATGTCACCGCGGTGTTTTTCTCACGGGCATGGCGGCCTTGCATCCCGGGGTGAATTTTCTCGGCATTGAGCGGCAGGGTCTCCGCGTCGAGCGGTGCATGTCGAAGTTTCGGCGTCTGGGGTTGCAAAACGCGCTCGCCGTGCGTGGAGAGGGAACCCCGGCCTTGCGGGAGTGGTTGCCGGACGCGATTGTGAGCACCATGCACGTGTCGTTTCCGGATCCGTGGCCGAAGCGGCGCCATGCGGCGCGGCGCTTGGTAAACCGGGAGTTTCTCCGCGAGGTGCGGCGGGTGTTGCGGCCGGATGGCGTTCTTCGGTTCATGACCGACAACGAGCCGTACTTTCGTGAGGTCGAGGCCCTGGTCGCCGGATGGTGGCCGGTGCGCCCGTGGGATGAATCCCGGGAGACGGTGCGGACATCGTTTGAGACGACGTTTTTGGAACTCGGACGGACCCCCTTCCAGATCGAACTCGGGCGACCGGACGCCGAATAGGCTCAGCCCTCGAGCGCGAGGTCGATTGCCGCTTGGCGGCGGAGGTGACGCCCCGCTTCCCAGTGGGTCCGAAGTTCGTCGGTCGCGATTTGCGAGCGGAGCGTCTCGACGGTGCGGTCGTACTGCATTTGTTCCATGACGGCAAAGCGAATGCCGAGTTGCTCGCGCAGGGCCTCGGCGGCCCCGAGCAAACGCGCGGCGAGGAGAGGATTACCCTCGAGCAGGGCGGCCTCGGCCAAATGCTGGATCAAATACGGAGCGGACCAGCGATTTCCCACCTCGCGCGCGATTGCCGCCCATTCGCGGAGCGCCGATCGAGCTTCGACGGTTTTTCCAAGGGCCAGACAAACCTGCGCGAGTCCCCACAGGCTGTAACCGACGATCCACTTGTCGCCGACCGCACGAAACATTGCCAAGGCCTCGCGTTTGATCTTGAGAGCTTCCTCCATCTCGCCGGTCGCTGCCGCGATGCTTCCAAAACCGGCGCGGGCGATGGCCCGCACGCGCGGATCGCGGGTTTCCTCACCGATCTCCGCAGCACGATGGAAGCAGGTCCGCGCCGCCTCGACGTTCTGGCTGGAGAAAACCAAAAACCCGCGATAGCCGTGCAGGAGTCCGGTGTTGGCCGGATCATCAAGCGGCGCCAAAATTTCCAACGCCCGATCCAGCAACGCGATGCCTTCCTCGTAGCGATCCTGCGCCCAGGCGATGCGGCCCGCGCAGATAAGCGCCCGGCCGTGCCAGGCGGGAAAATCCGTCACATCCGGGCGGGCAAGAATGGCTTCCGAATGGCGGCGGGCATCTTCCAAGTTGCCGCAAATCTCCCAGAACCGTTCCAAAGCCGCGAGCAACCTCAGGGCTTCTTCGCCACCATCGGGCCGCTCGGCCGCGCGTTCGAGCGCCAGGCGGAGATTCAGGGTCTCCGATTGCAGGCGCTTGATGGACGGCGCGGGATCGGACCCGAACAGATGTCGGGACGCCTCCTCGGCCATGCGGAGGCAATACGTGAGATGACGGTCGCGGAGCGCATCAAACTCGCCCGACTCCGCCAATTTTTCGCGGGAATATTGCCAGACGGATTCAATGAGCGTGTAACGCGGCGGTCCGCCGTCTTCCGTTTCGATGAAGATGAGCGACTTGTCGGCCAGCTGCTCGAGAAGATCGAGAACATCGTCGGGATCGACCTCGCCGCCCGTGCAAACCGTCTCCACGGCATCCAAAGTGCGCCCGCCGGCAAAGACCCCAAGACGGTGAAAAAGCACGCGCTCGCGGGGCTCGAGAAGGTCGTAGCTCCAATCAATGAGCGCACGCAGCGTTTGTTGATGCGGCAGAACGGCCTGATTGCCACCTTTCAGCAGTCGGAATTGGTCGTTGAGCCGCTCCGAGATTTGGGACGGCGTCAGCACGCGGAGCCGCGCGGCGGCCAGCTCAAGGGCGAGCGGGATGCCGTCCAACCGCCAGCAAATGCGGGCGATGTCGGGCGCGTTGGCGTCGGTGAGTTCGAACGATGGCTGGACCGCGCGGGCGCGCTCGACAAAGAGCCGCACCGCCTCGAAGGCCCCGATTTCCGCCGCCGTCGCCCGGGACTCGCGCGGGCGGGTCCAGACATTGAACGTCTCCAGCGGCCGAAGCGGATAGGTCGTTTCTCCCGGCAAGCGGAGGGCTTGCCGACTGGTCGCCAAAACGTGAAGCCGAGGGCAGGTCGCCAGCAGTCCGGCAATTCCCTGCACCACGGCCGAAAGAAGGTGCTCGCAGTTGTCCAGAAGGAGCAGCATCTCACGCTGCCGGATGTAAGAGGCCAGCGTCTCCGGCAACGGACGTCCCGGCTCTTCGCGCACGCCGAGGGCGGCGGCCAGGACATCGGCGAGACCGGAGGCTTCGCTCACGGTCGCCAGCTCGACCAGCCAAACCCCATCGGCGTAGGATTCCAGCAATTCGCGTCCCACCTCGATCGCGAGCCGGGTTTTTCCCGTGCCTCCCGTGCCAAGAAGTGTGAGCAGGCGGGTACGGCCGAGCAGGGCCTTCACTTGCTCGAGTTCGCGCTCGCGCCCGACGAAGCTCGTCGCCGGGGCCGGAAGATTGTGCGGAAGATTCTGTTGCGAGCGAAGCGGCGGAAATTTCTCCGGCAGCCCGGGGGCGTGAACCTGAAAAATCCGTTCCACGCGGTTCAGATTCCGCAGGCGGAAGTCTCCCAGCGACTGAAACGTGATGGCGGTATCCTCGTCTTGAAACATCCCTTTGACGGCTTCCGAGACCAAGACCTGACCGCCGTGTCCCGCGGCGCAAATACGGGCGACGCGGTTGACGGTGCCGCCGAAATAATCCTCGTCGCGGAATTCCACCGGCCCCATGTGCAGGCCCATGCGAACCCGCAGGGGACCGGTCGGCCCCCAATCTTCGGCAAAGAGCGTCTGCTGTGCGCCGACGGCCGCCTGGAGTCCGCTTTCCGGACTCGGAAAAGCCGCGCAGAAGGCATCGCCGACGGTTTTGAAAACATGACCTCCGGCGTTCTGGATCGCGGTCCGCATGATGGCGTCGTGTCGGGCCAGCGCGGGTCCCATGTCGACGGGGAACCGCTCCCAGAGCCGCGAACTGCCCTCGATGTCGCTGAAGAGAAAGGTGACCGTGCCCGTCGGCGGTTGCATGCTGGGCGAAGAGTAGTCCGGCTGCCGCGGAATTCCAGCACGATCACGCCGCGGGGTTGTTTGAACGGGTGTCGCCGTCTATGGTGAGGCCAATGGCAGTTCGTTCCCGGCTTTTTCTGATGATCTGTGCCGCGGTGCTGGTTCTCGGCATCGCGGCGGGTGCGGCCGTTTTGACCGGGTGGCAGGAGAACTACGCGCTGCAGGCTGTTGTTTTTGGCGGCCGCTATGGGAAGTTTGACGATCTCATCCGCCAATCGGCGGCCCGTCACGGGGTGGATCCGGCGTTGGTGAAGGCGGTGATCTGGCGTGAGTCGAAGTTCCAACCCCGCATGGTCGGCGCGGATGGCGAGCGCGGCCTCATGCAAATCACGGAAGGCGCGGCTTCGGATTGGGCGCGGGAGGAAAAGATCGAAACCTTCGTGCCGGTGGATCTCTTCGACCCCCGGGTCAACATCGAAGCCGGCACATGGTATCTCGCCCGGGCGCTCCGGCATTGGGCGGACCGCGACGATCCGGTTCCCTTCGCACTCGCCGAATACAATGCCGGCCGCCAACGCGTGAAACGATGGCAAAAACTCGGCGCGACACCCGCTGAGATCGGCGCGGCCGAACTTCGCGAGGTGATGGATTTTCCGACGACAAAACGTTACATCGCCGACATCGTCCGACGCTACGCCGCGTTTCGGGAGAACGGCGAGTTTGCCGAGCCAAAGCCCTGACATTTCCCGCAGCTTGCCCGCGCGGGCCGCGCGACGGATACTCGCCCGATGTTTGTGAGAGTCCTGCCGGACCAGGCTGCCGGAAAGTTGCTCGACTACCGTGTACCCGAAGGGCTTCGGGAGCGCGTGGACGTGGGCTCGCGAGTGCGCGTGCCGGTGCGCACGCGAACGCTCACCGCCACGGTCGTGCTGGTCCTGGACGAGTCCGATGCCCGCGGTGTGCGCGATATCTCGGAGCTGCTCAATGACCGTCCGCTCATCCGCCCGGCCATGTTGGAGCTCGCCCGTTGGATGGCCGATTATTACTGCTGCCCGCTCGAAACGGCCGTGCGGAGCGTGCTGCCGGTCGCAGTGCGGGATGGACGGGTGACGGAGAAACGCCGCAATGCCGCCCGCGTGGTGCGGGTTCCCGAGGCGGCGGAGTTGGAGGCCCTGGATCGCAAGGCCCCCCGCCAGGCGGATGCGCTCCGCGTCCTCCTCGACGCGGGAAAAGCGCTTCCCGTCACCGAGGCGGCAGCGACGGCCGGCGTGGCGGAGAGTGTTTTTCGCACCTTGGAAAAGCGCGGCCTGGTGGTCATTGAACCACTCGTCGTCGCCCGCGATCCTTACGCCGAGCGGTTTGTCTCATCGGCCGATCTGACGCTGAACGACGAGCAAACGGCGGCGCTCGAAGCGGTGCGCGGGGCGATTCGCGAACCCGGAACGCCGATCCTCCTGTTCGGTGTCACCGGCTCCGGAAAAACCGAGGTCTATCTGCGGGCGATCCGCGAAGCGGTGGAGGCCGGAAAAACCGCGCTGGTCCTGGTCCCCGAAATCGCCCTGACGCCACAGACCGTCGAGCGTTTCAAATCCCGCTTCGCCGACATTCAGGACCGGATCGCCGTGCTGCACAGCCATCTCTCCGAGGGGGAGCGTCATGACGAATGGCACAAGATCCACAGCGGGGCGGCGCGGATTGTGATCGGGGCGCGGAGTTCGATCTTCGCGCCGCTCGAGAATCTCGGAATCATCATCGTCGATGAGGAGCACGAGACGTCCTACAAACAGGACGAGGCACCGCGATACAATGCCCGCGACATGGCGGTGCTCCGCGGCGCGCGCGAGGGCGCAGCGGTCCTGCTCGGCAGCGCGACGCCATCGCTCGAGAGCTGGCACAATGCCTCCACGGGCAAATACCGCCTCGTCCGTCTGAGCCAGCGGGTGGACGACAAAAAGATGCCGGTGGTCCGCGTGCTCGATCTCCGGCAGGAATCACGCCGCGGAGCCGAAGGCGGGATTCTCTCGCGACCGCTGCGCGAGGCCATCGAGGGCCGCATGGCGAAGGGCGAGCAGACGATTCTGTTTTTGAACCGCCGCGGGTTCTCCACGTCGATGATCTGCGAGGCGTGCGGGCACGTGGAGGAGTGTCCGAATTGCAGCGTGTCTCTCACCTACCACCGCGCCGCGGAGCGTCTGGTCTGCCACATTTGCGGACACACCGCACGGGCCCCAAAGGCCTGCCCGAAATGCTCGGATCCCGGCATCCGTCACGCGGGAACCGGGACCCAGCGCGTCGAGGACATCTTGAAACGCGCGTTTTCCAAAGCCCGCATCGCCCGGATGGATGCCGACTCGATGACGCGCAAAGATGCGTATCGCGAAACCCTCGGCGCGTTCAAGGAAGGTCGCATCGACATTCTCGTCGGCACGCAAATGATCGCCAAGGGCCTGCATTTTCCGAATGTCACCCTGGTCGGGATCGTGAATGCCGATCTCGGGCTCCACCTCCCGGATTTTCGTGCCGGCGAGCGGACGTTCCAGCTCCTCACGCAGGTCGCCGGGCGGGCCGGACGGGGCGAAATGGAGGGCGAGGTCCTCGTGCAGACGTTCACGCCGTTCAGCCCGTCGATCCAGTTCGCGCGGCACCACGATTACGAGGGCTTCATGGATCAGGAGATGGAGTTTCGCCGGAGTTTCGGGTATCCGCCGTTCGGCCGCATGGTGCTCATCACCCTGCGCGGGACGATGCGCGAGCGGGCCGAGTTTTCGGCCGTGACCCTCGGGCGTCGGCTCAAAGCGACGGCACCGGCCGGGGTCGTGGTCGGCGAGGCGGTGCCGGCACCCCTCGAAAAAGCAAAAACCTACTACCGCTACCAAGTCGCACTGCGCGGGAGCTCGTCCCCGGTCATGGCGCGGCTCGTCCGGGCAACCCTCGACACGCTCCCCATGCCCGAGGATGTTTTTGTGGCAGTGGATGTCGATCCGCTGCATCTTCTCTGACCGTGATTTTCCCGAGGCCAGCCTTTTTCCGATTCCCGCGATGAGGGTTCATCCGGTCGTCCACTTTTTCGCCAAAAATGCGGTCCGCCTGTTTTTGCTGGCGGTGTTTGTGGGGATTCCGGCGGCCATGATCTATCTGCGGGTGGTGGGCATCGGGTTTGGGGCTCCGGAGGCACTCGGGCGGGCTTTGAGCAGTGAGACGGTGGGCGTTTCCATCGGGCGACTGGCGTTTGATCCGTTTGCCGGATTGATCGCCGAGGATGTGGTCGCCCGGGAGGCGGATGGCGACCGGCGGATGCTGGCGCGGCTGGGCGATCTTGTCGTATCGCTGAATCTGAGCGATCTCGCGGCCCGGCAGATTTCGGTGGACCGGCTTTTTTTGGAAGGAACATCCGTGTCGATCCCCGTGGGCGATGAGCCGGATTCGGAGCGGGTCGAAATCGAGGATGTGCATGCCGAGGTGATCTTCACCGGCGATCAGGTCCGTCTGAGCCGATTCGAGGGAAAGTTCGAGGGCATTCGCGTGATGCTGACCGGGCAGTTTTTGAACCCGCAGGTCTTCCGGCTCCCGAAGGCGAGCGAGGGGCCGAAGCAAGCGCGGCACGAAGAGTGGTTGGACCGGGTCATCGAGAATCTGGCGCGACTGCGGTTTCCGGAGGGCGCGCCCACCCTTCGCGCGGAGCTGGAGGCGGATTTTGCAAAACGCGACTCGCTGCGGGTCAACGGATTGTCGCTGCGCTCGGCCGCGGTTCACGGACCCGGCTGGACGCTTCGCGAAATCGACCTCCAGGCGGAGTATGCCGATGGCCAGGCGAAGGTGCCCCGCCTGCTCGTGCGGGACGCGCGGGGCCTCCTCGAAGCCTCGGCGGAGTGGACACGGGTGGGCGGTGCATTTGATGCCGCGGTGGTTTCGAGTCTCGACGTGCAACCGCTCCTCGAAGCCGCAGCCGGGAGATATCCGGCGCTCGGCGGTCTGAAAACCACCGCCCCTCCGCAACTCGAAGTCCGCGTTACGGGAACACCGACCGCCGAGCGGTTTTCTGTCCTCGCGACCGGGATGGCGGCGATTCCCGGTGTGGACTTCAAAGGCGCGGAGCTCCGCAAGATCGGGTTCGACTTTGCATGGAAAGACGGGACGTTCTACGCCCGCGACGTGAAGGTGTCCTGCGGCGACGGCCTTTTGCATGCGAAGCTTCTGGTCGAGCCGGGCGGCTTCAAGCTCGACGCCACCAACTCGATCCCGCCCACACGCCTGCTCGGCCTCTTCGACGAAAACACGCGGAAGTTTTTGTCCGCCATGGAATTCAAAGACCTGCCGGACCTCCGTGTTTCGCTGCGCGGGACGAAGCCGTCGTTCGACGCCATCCGCGGCGAGGGAAAAATGAAGCTCGGGCGCACGGCCATGCGCGGGTCGTGGATCGACAGTGGCGAGGCGGACTTTGAGATCGCCGACCGCTGTGTGACCTACCGCAATATCGTGATGCGCCGGGGAGCTGGGCGGGGCACCGGGACGTTCGCTTACGATGTCGGACGTCGCGAAGCGAGACTCGAGGGCATCAAATCCACCCTCATGCCCTTCGACGTCCTCTTGTGGATCGATCCGAAGATCGCCGATGGCGTGGCACCGTATCGATTTCGCGAACCGCCGTCGGCGACGGTCAATGGCATGGTACACCTGAAGGACGCCACGAAGAACAACCTGAACTTGACGGTGGAATCCGCCGAGGGTCTGGATTACGACCTGCTCGGAAAGACGCTCTCGTTCGGCAAGACGTCCGCGGTCGTGGACATCATCGGCACAAAAGTGCGTGCCAACGTAAAGCGGGCCGCGCTCATGGAGGGCGACATTTCGCTCAAAGCTCTGGTTTCGATTGATGCCAAGGACCCGACATTCGGTGCCGATGTGCGGGTAAACCGGGTGAACTTCGCCGACCTCACGCGGCTTTACTTCAATTACGACAGCTCGAAGGGCGTGATGAGCGGACGCTACAAATTCGATGCACGGGTCGGACAGGAAACGCGCATGCGTGGCGACGGATCGATCCGCGTCGAGGATGGAAACGTCTTCGCGATTCCCGTGCTCGGACCGTTTTCCGAAATCCTCGGAACGATCCTCCCCGGGGTCGGCTACGAGTCCGCGCGTTTGGCGACGGCGGATTTCACCGTGGCCGATCAAAAAATTCACACCGACAATTTCGAGATCGAAGGCACAGGATTCAGCATGTACGGGGCCGGCGACATCCATTTTGTCTCCAACAAACTCGACATGAGCATGCGCATCAACGCACGTGGCATCCCGGGGTTGGTTTTTTACCCGGTGAGCAAACTCTTCGAGTATGTCTCCACCGGCACCGTCGCCGATCCCCAGTGGCGGCCGAAACTCATTCCTCGCTTCGGAAACGGCGCGCCCGCCACCCCGCCGAAGCCCGGCCGTCGCTAAAGCGCCGCCGGTCGCCATTTTGCGGCCTTCCGTGACGGGCGGGGCTTGATCTTTGTCGGGAAATGCGTCATGTCATCTGCCATGAAACATCCGTTGTTCTGCCTCTCCCTGGCATTTGCCGTGGCCATCGCGCTCCCGGCCTGCAACAAGAAAAAATCCGATCTCTACGCGGGGATCGACGGAGACTACCTCAGCGGAACGCCCCTGGGTGACCGTGTCGAGGGTGCGAACTTCTTCGGACAAAGCGTCCAGCGCGGACAATTTTCGCCGGTTTATTTCGGCTACGACAGCTTCGAAGTCTCTCCCGGGGAACAGGGAAAAATCCAGCAGGTCGCCACGGCGATGCGGGATTCCTCGAGCAATCTCATCGTCGCCGGGTTCACGGATGATCGCGGCACCGAGGAATACAACCGCGGTTTGGGCGAACGCCGGGCGCTGGCGGTCCGCGAGGCTCTCATCAGCGCGGGAGTCCCGGCCGGACGTGTGCAAACCGTGAGCTTCGGCGAAGACATGCCGGCGGATCCCGGCAGCGGTGAATCCGCCTGGGCGCTCAACCGCCGGGCCGAATTCGGCGTCGTCAAGTAACGCGCTGTGCGCGTTCCCCTTCTCGACCTCACGCGGCAATACGCCGACATCCGCGACGACATTTCCTCGCGGGTCGGGCAGCTTTTTGAGTCCCAGCAATTCATCCTCGGTGCCGCCGTCGAGGATTTTGAAGAAGCCTTCCGCGCGTCCCTCGGAGCCGGGCATGCCGTTGGCATGTCGTCCGGGACCGATGCCGAGCTGGCGATTCTCATGGCCATGGGCATCGGAGCGGGCGATGCCGTCATCACGACCCCCTACACGTTTTTTGCCACCGTCGGCTGCATCCATCGCGTGGGGGCCGAGACCGTCTTTGTCGATGTCGAACCCGGAACGCTGAACCTCGATCCCGCCGCACTTCGCGCTTATTTGGATGGATGCCGTCGCGATGACGCTGGCATTCCGCTCACCGCGCGCGGCGCCCGTATCCGCCTCATCATCCCCGTCCACCTTTTCGGGGCGTGTTGCCGGATGGATGAGATCGGCGACATCGCCGGGGAATTCGGACTCCCGATCATGGAAGACGCCGCGCAGGCCGTCGGCGCGGAATATCGCAGCCGCCGGGGCATCCTCCGCGCCGGAACGATGACCGAGTCGTCGTATTTCAGTTTTTTCCCCACCAAAAATCTCGGCGGGGCCGGCGATGGCGGGATCTCCGTCTGCCGCGACGCCGACTTCGCGCAGAAGCTCCGGCTTTTCCGGAATCACGGCATGGAGCAACGGTATTTCCACCGCGAGGTTGGGGGAAATTTCCGCCTCGATGCGCTCCAAGCGGTGGTTTTGCACGCCAAGTTGGCCCACCTCCCCGCATGGAACGCCGCCCGCCGCCGGAATGCCGCGCAATACCGCGACGGCTTCACGGCCGCCGGTCTCCTCGAGTTCCTCACCCCGCCCGCCGCCCCGGCACCCGATCTCGAGAACAGTCACATCTACCACCAGTATGTCATCCGCTGCCAACGGCGGGATGAACTGATGCAACACCTTCAAAACGCCGGTATCGGCTGCGCGGTTTACTACCCGGTGCCCCTCCATCTTCAGGAGTGCTTTGCCTACCTCGGTGGTAAACCGGGCGACCATCCGGTTTCCGAGCAGGCCTCCCGCGAAACGCTGGCGCTGCCGATTTTTCCCGAACTCCGGAGCGAGGAAATCGAAGCCGTCGTTGCGGCCATTGCCGCTTTTTACAAGTGATCGAGACCATTCCGGCGCTCGATGGTTTGCCCGGCATCCGGGCGGCCTTTCTGGCCCGGGTAAACGGGGTCGATGTCGACGCCGACCGGGAAACCGTCCTCGCCCGCCTGGCCCCGGTGCACGAGGCCCTGCGGCGCGAAGCCGGTTTTTCCGACAGGCCCTTCATCACCGCCGAGCAGGTCCACGGCGCAAAGGTCGTTGAGGTGACCGGCTCAGAATCCGGACCGATCCCGGGGGCGGACGGACTTTGGACCACGCGGCGCGGTGTTTGCCTTGGCATCTACGTGGCCGATTGCGCACCGGTCTTTCTCGCCGACCGCGCAGGCCGGGCGGTGGGGCTCGTCCATTCGGGAAAAAAAGGCACCGAACAAAACATCGTCGCCGAAGCCATCCGGCAAATGTCCGCCGCAGGCCCGCCGACCGACCTCGTCGCCGTCATCGGCCCCTGCATCCGCCCGCCCCACTACGAAATCGACTTCGCCGCCGACATCCGACGTCAACTGGAAGCCGCAGGCGTCGGGGCTATCCACGACGACCGCATCTGCACCGCCACGAACCCCGCCCGCTACTATTCCTACCGCCTCGAAAAAGGCCGCACCGGCCGCATGCTCGCCCTCCTCGCCCTGCGGGATTGACCGCTGGCAGGCGGAGAAAAGCATCGACCGCGGCCGATGCGTTCAAAAACCGGATTCCGACCTCCATATTCCGCATTGAACCAAACAGCCGGTTGCGCTATTCAGTCCGCCTTGTTGCGAGGGTGTGAATCCGCCCCGCCCGCCTGACACCGCACCGGTCTATATCCCTCATCCCTCGCCGCTTGACACGGAACGTGAATAGATACACCATGTAGATATGACTACGGCAAAAATCTTCCAGCATGGAGGCAGCCAGGCGGTTCGCCTGCCCAAGGCATTTCGCTTCGAGGGCACGGAAGTTCTGATCGAAAAGCGGGATGATGAGGTCATTCTCAAGCCGGTGCCGCATCCCAAGTTCCGGACATTCTCCGAGATTGCACGCTACCTTGCGGAGAAATTTCCGGATGCCGGTGACTTTCCCGAACCGCCGCCCAGGCCCGCCCAGCATGAGCGTCCCATCCTTGAGTTCTAGGCTGGACGCTCCGTGAAGCCGGCATTCCTTCTGGATTCCAGCATCTGCATCCCGGTTTTGCGCAACAAGCCCGGGCTCGATAAGCTTCCCGACCCCGCCGTCACGGGCATCCCTGTGATTGTCGCGGCCGAACTCTGGACCGGCGTGCGGAAGAACATGCGCACGCATCCCCACCAAGCCGCTCGTCTGGAGGCCTTTCTGAGTCTCTTTTGGATCGCCGAATTCACCCTCGAAGCGGCTCAACACTACGGCGACATTCGTTCCGCCTTGGAAGCGGGCGGCACGGGCATCGGCCCGCTTGATCTCCTCATCGCTGCCCAGACGCGCAGCCTCGGTGCCACCCTCATCACCCGCAACGCCGCAGAATTCAAACGCGTCAAGGGCCTCAAGGTTCTGGCCTGGAAATGAAGAAGGCAGCATGAGTAAGGAAGACGGCCTTCCACTGCTTCATTCATCACATCCCTCCCCTGGACGGGAGCCCAAACCCGGACTCGCCAGGGTCCATCCTTGTCCCTACCCGATGGTAGATAAGGGTCCAATAATCGGACCCATAGCACGCGTATGAACCGTGCGCTTGCATGTTGACCCCCACCATGGAAATCCTCCAATCGCCAACCGCAGCGGCATGTGCCAATTTCTAGTCCTTCGCCCTTTTTGACCTATGGCCCTAAAAAAATCCGAACTCTACTCTTCCCTCTGGGCCTCATGCGATGAGCTGCGCGGTGGCATGGATGCCAGCCAATACAAGGACTACGTCCTCGTCCTGCTCTTCGTGAAATACGTCAGCGACCGCTTTGCTGGCCAGCCCTACGCCGCCATCACCGTGCCCCCCGGTGCCAGCTTCGCCGACATGGTCGCGCTGAAGGGGACCAAGGACATTGGGGACGACATCAACAAAAAGATCCTCGGCCCGCTCGCCCAGGCCAACCACTTGTCCGACATGCCGGACTTCAACGACCCGGCGAAGCTCGGCGACGGCAAGGAAAAGGTGGACCGCCTCACCAACCTCATCGCCATCTTCGAGAACCCGGCCCTCGATTTCTCGAAAAACCGTGCCGACGGCGACGACCTGCTCGGGGATGCTTACGAATACCTGATGCGGCACTTCGCCACCGAGAGTGGCAAGAGCAAGGGCCAGTTCTACACCCCGGCCGAAGTCAGCCGCATCATCGCGCACATCCTCGGCATCCGGCATGCGAAGACTTCCAACGACACCACCGTCTATGACCCCACCTGCGGCTCGGGTTCGCTGCTCCTGAAGATCGGCGATGAAGCCCGCCACGGCGGCAAGGACGTGAAGGTCACGCTCTACGGGCAGGAAAAGGACAACGCCACCGCCGGCCTGGCCCGCATGAACATGATCCTGCACGACTACGCCACGGCGGAAATCAAGCAGGGCAACACCCTCGCCAACCCGCTCTACCTCGATGGCGACGCGCTCAAGACCTTTGACTACGTCGTCGCCAATCCGCCCTTCAGCGACAAGCGCTGGAGCACGGGAATGCATCCGGACGAGGGGGGCAAGCCCAGCACGGACGGTCCAACTACGTCAAAGAACTACCAACGTTTCGACGGCTACGGCATCCCGCCCGGCAAGCAGGGCGATTACGCCTACCTGCTGCATATCCTCCGCTCCCTCAAGCCCGCCGGCAAAGGCGCGTGCATCCTGCCCCACGGCGTGCTCTTCCGCGGCAACGCCGAGGCCGCCATCCGCAAGAACCTCGTCCAGCGCGGCGTCATCCGGGGCATCATTAGCCTGCCCGCGAACCTCTTCTACGGCACGGGCATCCCGGCGTGCATCATCGTGCTCGACAAGGAAGGCGCGAACGCCCGCAAAGCCATCTTCATGATGGACGCCTCCAAGGGCTTCATCAAAGACGGCAACAAGAACCGCCTCCGCGAGCAGGACATCCACAAGATCGTGTACACCTTCACCCGGCAGGCCGAAGTCCCGCGCTACGCGCGCCTCGTGCCCGTCAGCGAAATCGCCGACCCGAAGAACGACTACAACCTCAACCTCCCGCGCTACATTGACAGCACCGAGCCGGAGGATTTGCAGGACATCGACGCCCACCTGCGCGGCGGCATCCCGAACCGCGACCTGGATGCGCTCGCCGCCTACTGGCAGGTCATCCCCGGCGTCCGCGCCGCGCTGTTCAAGAAAGCCGACCGCGCCGGCTACTCGCAGCTCAAGCTCCCCATCGCCGAGGTGAAGCCCGCCATCTTCGGCCACGCCGAGTTCACCGCCTTCAACGACTCCGTCACCAAGCTCTTCGCCAAATGGAAGAAAGCCGCCGTCCCGCACCTGAAAGGCTTCGCCCAGGACGGTCACCCCAAGGCCCTCATCGAAACCATCGCCGAGGATTTGCTCGCCACCTTCCGGGCCGCGCCGCTGCTCGATGCCTACGACGTGTATCAGCACCTCATGGACTACTGGGCCGCCACCATGCAGGACGATTGCTACCTCATCGCCGCCGACGGCTGGCGCGACGCCGCCCAGCCCCGGCTCATCGTCGAGGACAAGAACAAGAAGACCAAGGCCCGGCCCGACTTCACCCTCGGCAAAAAGAAATACCGGGCCGAACTCATCCCGCCCGCGCTCATCATCCGGCGCTGGTTCGCGGACGAACAGGCCGCCCTCGAACAGCTGGAGGCCGACTGCGCCGCGCTCCAGCAGCAGATGGAAGAAATGGCCGAGGAACACGGTGGCGAGGAAGGACTGCTCGCCGACGCCGCCAACGACAAGGGCAAGCTCACCAAAGCCAGCGTCACCGCCCGGCTCAAGGAAATCAAAGGCCAGGGTGACGAAAGCGACGCGGCGGACGAACTCAAGGCGCTCAAGGATTACCTCGCCCTCGTGGAACAGGAAGCCGCCACCGCCGCCAAACTGGCCGCGGCGCAGGACGCGCTCACCGAAAAGGTCGCCGCCCGCTACCCGCAGCTCACCGAGGACGAAATCAAGACCCTCGTGGTGGAGGACAAATGGCTGGGCACGCTGGCCTCCGCCGTGCAGGGCGAACTCGACCGCGTCTCACAAACCCTCACCGGGCGCATCCGCCAACTGGCCGAACGCTACGCCACGCCCATGCCGCAGCTCACCGACGAAGTGGCCGCGCTCGCCGCCCGCGTGGACGGACACCTCAAAAAGATGGGATTCAAATCATGACGCCAAAGCAAAGACAGCAGGGCGTATTTCACGCGCCGCTCAAGCCGAAGGACTCGGCAACGCAAACCGAAGGTTGTCGCCACACCAACCCCGACATCTGCGCAAGCCATTCCACCCCGAAAGTCTGCGCGTTTGTTCGTGCTGACGGGATGTGCCTCAAGCCGCCCGCAAGCTGGCCCAAACAGTTCGAGAAACTGAAGAAAGCGAAGTAGGAAAGGTTTCAGATGCAGATGCATCCCGGCTACAAGCAAACCGATGTTGGTGTGATTCCCCAAGAGTGGGATGTCGTGCAACTTGGCGCTTGTGCGAAGTTCCGCACTGGTCCTTTCGGCAGCTCGCTCCACCAGTCCGACTACACGAACGATGGTATTCCCGTCATCAATCCGATGCACATCTCGGATGGGGAAATCGAACCATCTCGGGACATGACGATCACCGAGGTTGCAGCGAAAGGCCTTGCCGATTTCCGCCTTAAAGCGGGCGACATTATCATGGGGCGGCGGGGTGACATGGGACGTTGTGCGGTAGCGCGGGAGTATCAAGCCGGTTGGCTTTGTGGCACTGGCTCAATGATCATTCGTTGCGATAAGAGCGGCGATGCCGGATTTCTCCAACGGGTGCTCTCAAGTCCCAGAGTAATCGCGGCCATCGAAGGCAATTCCGTTGGGACGACGATGATAAATCTCAACCAAGGCACGCTCGCTGGGTTGAGGATTCAATTTCCGCCGCCGCCCGAACAACGCGCCATCGCGGAGGCGTTGAGCGATGTGGATGGGCTGCTGGGCGGGCTGGACCGGCTGATCGCCAAGAAGCGCGACCTCAAACAGGCCGCCATGCAGCAACTCCTCACCGGCC
>CAZEYT010000038.1:0-27150 GCA_964516295.1 uncultured Chthoniobacterales bacterium
CCAGACCGAGCCATCGGTCTTGCGGGCGAGAGTCCAGCCGAGTCCGGCGTCGATCTCAGCAACACCAACGAAGGGGGTTGAAGCACTGGCTTTCACCTGCACGGCGCGGGTGCGGAGCGTCGTGGTGCCGTCGCCGAGTCTTCCATTTGCGTTATTGCCCCAGGCCCAAAGCGTACCGTCGGATCTTAGCGCGATGGCATGGTCACCGCCTGCGGCGATGCTCACGCACCCCGTTAGGTTGCCGCCCGTGGAAAGCTGGACGGGAACGGCATTGGCACGATCCGTGTTGGTGTTGTCCCCGAGTTGGCCGGACACATTTCGACCCGCAGCCCAAATGGAACCGTCCTGTCTGAGAAAGATCGTAAAGCCGTTTCCTGCCGCGGCTTGGGAGATGTCCGGGAGGAGCGATGTTTGGGCTGATTCCGTGAGACCCGATGAGCCAACACCGAATTCGCCGTAAGGATTCTCACCGGCATTCCCCATTCTTCCGAGATTGTCGGATAGCACCGAACGGGCTCCGCGGGCGGAAATACGCAGGACATTCGATGCGACCCGGACCGCTCTGCGGCGGTTGACAAAAAGATTGTCTCCGAGTTGACCGGACGCGTTGGCACCGGTGGCCCACAAGGATGAATCTTCTTTGAGAGCCAGCGTATGCGCCGCGCCAGCTTCTACGTCGTAAATGTCAACAAGTCCTAGAACTTGCACCGGGACTGTCCGCTGTGTTGTCGTGCCATCGCCGAGCTGTCCGCTGCTGTTAAGCCCGGCAGCCCAGACGGTGCCATCGGATTTCACAAAGAGCGAGTGGGAACCACCGCCTGCCACGGCAGTGATTCCGCTGAGAGACCTTACTTGAACAGGTGAGGTGGCCTGCGTGGTCGAACCGATGCCGAGCTGGCCGTTCGAGTTAAGACCGCAAACCCAGACGGTTCCGTCCTCTTTGACAGCCAAGGCGAACCGGTTGCCGGCAGCGATCTGAGAAACACCCACGAGCGATGTGATTTGAACGGCACGAAGTTGAGTTGTGGTATTGCCAAGTCCGAGTTGACCGTTGGAATTCAATCCCCACGCCCAAACGGTGCCATCGGACTTCAATGCATAAGTCGAGAATTCGCCGCAGGCGATGGCGACGACGTTGGTGAGAGGACCTGAGCTGGTAAGAACTTGAGCCGGACGATTGCGACTTGTGGAGTTTCCCGTGCCAAGCTGGCCATTCTGATTGTTGCCCCAGGCCCACACGGTACCGTCCTCCTTCAAAGCGACGCTGTGCTTGGATCCCGCAGCGATCTCCGTAACTCCGGAGAGAGCGCCCGCGATTTCCGAGACCTGGGTCGGCAGAAACCGACGCTGATTCGTGCCATCTCCGAGTTGCCCAAAATCGTTCAGGCCCATGCTCCAAACCGTGCCATCCGCTCGGAGAGCGAGGGTGTGAAACGAGCCGGCTGCGACCTGGCCCGTGATAAAAAACGACAGCGAGATAACTTCACTCGGAGTTTGCCCCGACGCGAGCGCCATCATTTTGAGCTCTAACGACCGATTGATCGGGATCGGACCCCGGGCAATGGGAGAAAGAGGGGTTACCAAAGAACCATCCAGGGTAAAGTGAATGGTCGCACCCGGCGTGTTGCTGATGAGTTGCGTTTGCTGCGCTCTGGTGTATTCGCCGGAGGGGATGCTCGACGTGGGTGGCTCCGTTGCGCCAAAGGCCGCGACAGAGAAAACAACAAAGAGATGGCAGATGGCTGCCTTCGGGTGCATGTAAAATCGGCCCTTTTGAGGGGTGCTCAGGAATGGGCAGGAGATTCGGAACATAGATGATGATCGTGGCGAGTGAGGGACCGGATTGCGCTCGCAACCGTGGCACTTTTTGAGCTGCGGGGCTGACCTGAACTCCTCAAAACAGCGTCATGGAGAAAGCCTCGGGACCGTTTCATTAGGCAAAATGACACGCCGCTATCCTTTCGCCATTCGTTGCTCGCAAGAACGGGCAAGGAAAACACTCCCAAGCGCTGCACCGCACACGACAGCCGCCTTGAGGGAGCTGGTGCCGTCAAATTGGCTCGGTGGATTTGGTTCAATGGAAAGAAACTTCGGGAAAAAGAGGCGGGGGGAATGCAGAACTTTGACGCGACGTGCCATACAGTATTCCGCCCGCGTCAAGTGGATAATTTTCTTGAAAGCTACAGCGCTATATTACGGGGTTAAAGACGCTCTTTGGTTTTTGGGCTCTCATGCAACAGGTGTTCACAAGGTCGTGGACCTTGTTTTTTCTCGAACCGACGCGGTGGGTGCCGACAAGGGGCAAGGGGTGGAACCGTGTATCGGCCTTATTCTATGGCCGGCGCGATGGAGCCGCGGGGAGGCGGGATTCTATTCGGACGGAGAAGTGGAACGTGATAACGGCCTGCGCGTGACTTACGAAACAGGTTGGCAGTCCGTGACGTGCGGCAAGTTTTTTTTTACGGTTATCGTCCGCTCTCGGTGCAGGCCAGAATGTGGCAGATGGTCCCCGATGAGCGCTACGTCTCCGATCCGGCGAAAAGCAAGGGTCGTCATCCACGCGGCGTGGCGGTGGATGTGACGCTCGTTGACAGTCAGGGCAACGAACGGCGCATGCCGACGGCTTACGATGATTTCACGGAGCGGGCGCATCGGTTTTCCAACAAGTGGTCCGAGGAAGAACGGCGCAACAGCCTCCGCCTCGAAGCGGTGATGAAGAAAAACGGCTTTGCTCCCTTCCCGTTTGAGTGGTGGCACTATGACTTCCGCGACTGGCAGAAATGCCCCGCGCTCGACATTTCTTTTCAGGACTTGGAAAAGGGCGTGAAGACGACGTTGCCGATTCCTTGAGTGTTCCCCATCTTCGCTCTGGGCATCCGTCGGCATCCCGGGCATCGTTCCGCGACCAACCATGAATCTGGAATTTCTCGCGGATCCCAATGTGTGGGCGACGTTTGCCTTGCTGATCGGCCTCGAACTCGTCCTTGGCATCGACAACGTGCTCATGATTTCGATCATGACCGACGGCCTCCCGGCGCATGAGAAGCGGAAGGCGGTACGCACCGGTCTTGCCCTGGCCTTTCTGCTCCGGATCACAGCGCTGCTGGGTGTGAGCGCGCTTCTGGCGTTGAAGGCCCCGGTCCTTTTCGGATTGTCTTGGAAAGATCTCATCCTGATCACCGGCGGTCTTTTTCTGGTCTATAAGGCCTCCCGCGAGATCCACCACTCCGTCGAGCACCCGGTGGAAGATCCCTCGGTCGTCACCCGGCGTGCCAACACGTTTTTCGCCGCCATCTCGCAGATCGCGATTCTCGACCTCGTTTTTTCCATTGATTCGGTGATCACGGCCGTCGGCCTCACGCCCCACCTGCCGGTGATCGTGGCGGCTGTGGTGGTTTCGTTTGCGGTGGTGCTGGTTTTTGCCCAGGCGGTGGGCGAGTTTATTCACCGGCATCCGGCCCTGAAAGTCCTGTGCCTGGCATTCCTGCTCGTGATTGGCGTCACCCTCCTCTTGGACGGATTCCATCACCACGTGCCTCGCGGCTATCTTTATGCCCCGATGGGCTTTGCGCTGGTGGTGGAGTTGATCCAGATGCGACAGGCCGCCCGCATTCGCAAGGCCGCCGCGACCTCAAAATCCTGATTCCTCCGCCGCTCAGACCACCACGGGAAAAATCGTCCCGCGCAGCAGAATCAACGCAGCGCCCAGGCGAGAGCCGGGTGGATTGCGAGAATCAAAACCTCGACCCGCCAAAACATCACTGTGCAGGCCAGGATGAGAGCGAGCGTGCAATCGCTGGAAAAGTCGGGGCGCGCCCGGCTCATGCGGGCCATGCTCAACGTGGTGGCCGTGCTGGACGCGAGTCCCCCGGCGAGGCCGGTGAGGGCAATGCCCTTCGTCGCCCCAAAGACCCGCACAGCCACATACCCCGCAAAGCCCAGCCCGGAAACAATCACCACCATTAGCCAAATCGAGCGTGGGTTGAAGGCCTCGTAGGGTCCGAACGCCTGATCCGGCACGAGCGGCAGAACGGCACCCGTCACCGCGAGAAACTGGAGCGCCATGCGCACGTCTTCACGGGTCATCTTCCGCGACATCGCGTGGAGGCGACTCCTCCCCGCGAGGAGCAACAGCACCAGAACCGTCAGGACCAGCGCGGTTCGCGGCTCGCCGGCCATCACGATGCCACCGAGCAAGTATGTGAGCAGCCCCGTCGCCGCCGTCGTGAATCCTGCTCCGGATCGTTCCCGCCCGCGTTGAAAGAGATAGATCCCGAGCCAACCGGCCAGAGCCAACAAACCTGCCACGAAAATCGCCGGCCCGGCAGGACGGGACAAAAACGCGCACACGGCTCCCAGCAACGCCCAGAGTGCAAACGTCCGCACCCCGGCCGGAACGTGCCGTTCCGGATGACCGAATTGACGCTCCCAATGGCGCTCCATGCCGATCAAAGCACCGAGCGAAGCGCTGACGAGGAGGGCAACGAGAAGCTAGTTCATCGCACCTTCAGACTACATCCCCGGGAACCCACTGACCAGCAGTTACATCTCAGGAGCGGAACACCCAGAAAACAAGCGCCAGCGTCGCCAGTGCGAGCGGGATCATCCAGAGATAGTGCCGGGTGTGAACCCGCTTCGAACGCGGGACGCGACGCGAACGGCGTTCGGCGCGTTCCGAGGGAGTCGTGTCCGACGCCGCCGGTCGCAAGCACGGCAGGCGGTCGAATGGACGGCGTCCCCGTGTGGTTCCGCCGGAGGGACCTTTCGCCAAAAGGCGGATCGGCTTGGGAGTGTCCATCACTTCCTCCATCGTCCCGAAATCCATCCTTGGCAATGGAGCATTTGTGAATTCCTTGTCGCAAATCACCCCTACCCCCAAGCGGCCATCGCGGGATTTGACACCGGCGCGCCTCCTCGCGATGATTCCCACCGCCATGCCGAGTCCGAAAATCGATCCCCGTTTGCACCTGCAAAAGAAACCCGAGTGGATCAAAGTACGCCTGCCGAACAATCCCGTCTTTTTCTCGACGAAAGATCTGGTTTCCGACCTCCGTCTCCACACGGTCTGTGAAAGCGCCCAATGCCCGAACCGCTGGGAATGCTGGAGCGGCGGCACGGCGACGTTCATGATCGCCGGCGAGCGTTGCACGCGGGCCTGCGGGTTTTGTGCGGTCGATACCGCCAAGCCAATGCCCCTCGAAGTCGACGAGCCCCAGCGCGTGGCCGAAGGAGTCCGACGCCTCGGGCTCAAACACGTCGTCATCACCGCCGTCGCCCGCGATGACCTCGCCGACGGGGGCGCGGACCATTTCGGCCGGGTCATCGAAGCCATTCGCGCGCTCGACCCGAAGATCGCCATCGAAGTTCTGGTCCCCGATTTCAACGGCAAGGACGCATCGATCCAACGGGTCGTCGATGCCAAGCCGGATATATTTAATCATAATCTTGAAACGGTCGAACGCCTCACGCCGGTTGTCCGCTCCCGCGCCAAATACCGCCTCTCCCTCGCGGTCCTCAAGCGCGTCAAGGAAATGGATGCGCAAATGATGACCAAGAGCGGGATCATGCTGGGGCTCGGAGAAACCGAAACCGAGCTTTTCGAAGCCATGGACGACCTCCGCGATGCCGGCGTCCAAGTGCTCACTCTCGGGCAGTATCTGCGTCCGACGCCGAACCACCTCCCGGTCGTCGAATACATCAATCCGGAGACCTTCGCGCTCTATGGTGATATCGCCCGCAAAAAAGGCTTCACCTTCGTCGCCAGCGCCCCCCTGGTGCGGAGTTCCTACCACGCGGCCGATTTCAACCCGATCACCCCCCGCGATTGATCTGGAAAGTCCTCGCCGTCGGTCGTCCCTCGCTGGCCTATGCGCGCGACGGCATTGCGGAGTATCTGGGTCGGATCCGTGCCCGAACGCGCATCGAGGAAACTTTTCTCAAGCCGACCCCCGACGTTCATACCCGCCTCCTCGCCCAATCCGAAGGCTGTTTTCGCATCCTGCTCGACGAACGGGGCAAGCAATTCACCAGCAGTGGCTTTGCCTCGGCGATTCGCAACTGGGAAAACCGTTCCATTTCGAAATGCGCGCTCCTCGTGGGCGGTTCCGATGGTTGGGACGCCGCCACGCGCGAGCGGGCCGATCTCCTCTGGTCCCTCGGCAGCATCACGCTCCAACACGAACTCGCCCTCCTCGTTGCGCTGGAACAAATCTACCGCGTGCAGACGATCAACGACGGCCTGCCTTACCACCGGGAGTAATTGGCGTCAGAGCTCGCGGTCCTCGATTTGGCGGATCATGCGCCGGACATGGCGGAATTTGGCGCGCGGTTTGAGAATGCGGTAACTGTCGCGCACGTCGCCCCAGTGCAAAATCTCGATGGTCACACGACGGACGCCCCATTCCTTCATCGCCGCTTTCGTGGGTTTGTAGAGATCGATCGTGTTTGTGCCTGAAAGCGCCCAGCCGTAGTCGTCCACTTCGAAGATCTCACCGGTCGCGACAATCCGAAAAATCGTTCCCGCCGGCCAGCGTGACCAATCGGCCGCCGCGCTATTGATGTCCCCGTGACGGAGCGTCGTTCCAAGCGCGTTCCGGTTTCCGTGACGCCGGTGATCGGCCTCCGTGTGCGTATAGGCCGTCGTCCGAACTTTTACGACATCCGCCCGCGGCAGGGGCTCTTCGTATTTCGGCAGCGGGCGACCCGCACATCCCACCAAAGCCAGGGCGATCACGACCAGGAAAGAACGCGACATTTCCGCATCATGCCCGATTCGCAAGTCACCGCCAATCTTTCGCAAGCCACCGTTAGCGGAATTTTTCTGTGGGCCCTATACCCACGCTCCGCAATGAAACGCCCATCACTTCTTGCCACCGCCGCCGTGGCCGCCGTGCTCCTCTTTCCGACGCGGGTCTCGGCCACCCTGTTGGATTTCACCGACTACGAACTCGGCGGCACCACGGCCTCGTGGGATATTTTCTACGGGGCAAACTACCTGCCGGTCTTCACCTTCGACACCGGTACAGTCGGCAACCCCATCATCAATTCGCTCGAACCACTCACCCTGCGCGCCACGGTTACCACGTGGACGGCCGGGCCGCCCGCCCCGCACAGACAGCAGGCAACCGGGCCGATCGGAAATGACAATCAGATCCCCGGCGACCGCGAGCAGTTCTACACGTTTTTCGGCAGCGTAAACTGGGACATCACAGAAACATGGGACGCCAGCTGGAATACCTTTGTTTTCCAAGCGCGGGTCGCCACCGGCAGCAATACCTCCATGGCCTCCGTCCTCTTCAACGGACTCGCCCCCACCCAGTCCGGTTTCGATACCGTCACCGGTGTCGGCACCTGGCGGTGGGACGGGCTCAGTCTTGCGGACGACAGCACGTATGCGCTCACATGGAACACGGGCACCCACACCGGCCTTGACGCCTTTCAAATCCAGACCGGTGTCATCCCCGAGCCTTCCCCATGGGCGCTCATCGCGCTCGCCGGAGTCGCCTGGATCTTCCGTCGTCGGTTTCGTCGCGTGTCATGAAATCCGGATTCTCCCTTCTTGAACTGCTCGCCACGGTCGCCATTCTCGCAATCATCCTGGGACTGGTCATTCCGGTGACCAAGATGTGTCTGAACAAGGCGGCGGAAACCCGCGAGCTGTCCGGTGCCCGGCGGGCCGTGGAGGCATGGACCCTTTACGCTGCGGATAACAACGGAGTGATCCTGCCCGGCTACAAAAACGATCCGGCCACCAATGCACGCGGCCAGACGATTCGTTTTCCGACGAATGCCAGGTATGTCTTTCGGCTCGCCCCCTATCTGAACTACGCGCTGCAAGGAACGCTCCTCGTCAACAAACAAGCCCGTCTTCGGGACGACTACTCCGTGAGCGTGGCACCCTCCTTCGGCATCAATCTCACATTTGTCGGGGGCGATTTCGGTTCAGGATCCGACCTTCAGCCGACCGAAGAGAATTTCGCGGCTTATGGAAAATTTGTGGCCACCCGCCTTCCAGAGATTCATTCCCCGGCGAAACTCATTGTCTTTGCCTCGGCGCGATTCAGCGATCCGACGAGCGGCACCATGGAAGGCTACAATGCGATCAAATCCCCATCCTTCACTTCCCGTCGCTGGCCCGACCGTTACGATGAAAAGAAACCGTATTGGGATTTCGGAAACGTCCACTTGCGGCACGGCGGAAAAGCGGTTTGCGCGATGGCGGACGGACACGTCGCCCTTCTCACTTACGATGAGCTTCTCGACATGCGTCGCTGGTCGAACCAGGCCGCCCTTGCCGAAGATCCCAACTGGACCCTTCCTTCCCTTTGATCCCATCATGTTATGAAAATGGAAACCACACCCACTCTGGCGGAACGCTGGAAATCCCTCCTCGAACAAAAACCCACACTCCGCATCCGCGATGCCGCCGCGGAGCTCGGCGTGAGCGAGGCCGAGCTTCTCGCCACCCGCACCGGCCGGGACGTGACGCGCCTCGCCGGCGATTGGACCCAACTCCTCAAGGACCTTCCCACCGTCGGTCGTGTCATGTGCCTCACCCGCAATGAACACGCCGTTCACGAACGCTATGGCGAATTTCGGCAGGTCGACTTTTTCCATGGCATGGGTCAGGTCGTCGGTCCGGACATCGACCTCCGCCTTTTCATGAATCACTGGCACCATGGCTTTGCCGTTACCGATCAAACACCGGACGGCGAACGCCAGAGCTTTCAGTTTTTCAACGCGGCCGGCGAGGCGGTTCACAAGGTTTATCTCCAACCGGAAAGCAACTATGGAGCGTATGGTGTGATCCTCAGCAAATTCCGTGCTCCAGAACAATCGACCGCCATCGCCGTCCGGCCGACACCAACTCCCGCTGCGGAGATTCCGGATGCGGAGATCGATGTCGAGGGATTCCAGCAGGCCTGGCGCGAACTGAAGGACACGCATGCCTTTTTCGTGATTTTGCAAAAGTTCCGCGTCGGTCGCGTTCAGGCGCTGCGGTTGGCCCCGGAGGGATTCGCGACAAAAGTCTCACCCTCCGCCACACGAACCATGCTCGAATCCGCGTCGTCTGCAGAGCTTCCGATCATGGTCTTCATCGGCAATCGCGGGTGTCTGCAAATCCACACGGGACCGGTGAAGAACATCAAGATGTTCGGCACCGAGTGGCTGAACGTGCTGGACGAGGAGTTCAACATGCATCTCCGCGACACGGCGGTCGCCTCGGCCTGGGTCGTTCGCAAGCCCACGGTGGACGGCGTGGTCACATCGCTCGAACTTTTCGATGCGGTCGGAAACAATCTGGTGCTCTTCTTCGGCAAGCGCAAACCCGGCGAGCCGGAAGACCCCCGCTGGCGCCATCTGGTGGAATCTCTCGCATGAAGTCACTCCTGCTTTTGACCGTCCTGGTCGCGACGGCTTGGGCGGACGGCCCCTCGCGGATCGTCTCCATCGGCGGAGCAACGACGGAAACCGTCTTCGCTCTCGGTGCCGCCGACCGGCTCGTCGGCGTCGATACCACCAGCACCTTTCCCGAGGAGGCCGCCAAACTTCCGCAGGTGGGCTATCAGCGCACTTTGTCCGCGGAAGGCATCGCCTCGCTCTCGCCCGACCTCGTCATCCTCCCCGCCAGCGCCGGTCCACCCACCGCGCTCGCCCAGCTCGAAAGCCTGAATATCCCGCTGCTGCGTTTGGCGGAGGGTCACAGTGTCACCGCGGCGGCAGAACGCATTCGCACCATCGGGGACGCGTTGAAGAAGGAAGCCGAGGCGGAGCTCCTGATCCAAAAACTCACCCAAGAAGCCGCTGCCGTCCTGCCATCACCAACCCCGTCACCCCGCGTCCTTTTCGTCATGTCGGCCGGTGGTCGGGCTCCGATGGTCGCCGGAACAGGAACCGCAGCCGACGCCGCGATCCGGCTCGCTGGCGGTCGGAATGTCGCCTCGGGATTTGAAGGCTACAAACAACTTTCGCCCGAGGCACTCGTCACGCTCGATCCCGAAATCGTTGTCACCACCGCAAGAACCATGGCCTCCACCGAGGGGACAAACACTGCTTCCTCGCTGCTGCCCGGCTTGGAGCTGACCGCGGCCGGTCGAAGCGGACGCCTGATCGTGATGGACGATCTCCACCTGCTCGGTTTCGGACCCCGTGCCGGAGAAGCTCTCGCCGAGCTCTCGCGCAAGTTTGCCGAGTGCCGCCGACAGGCCGCACGATGATTTCCCTTTCCCGTCCGGCGATTTTTTTTGTTCTCGGCCTGAGCGCCGCCGCCGCCGCCTTGGTTTCCCTCCGCATCGGGGCCGTCGCGGTGACCTGGCACGACATGTGGGGCGGGAGCGACAGCATGGGAGCCGCGGTGTTTCAAAATCTCCGCCTCCCACGGGTTGTTCTGGGTTTTGTCACCGGGGGCGTTCTTGGACTTTGCGGCGCGGCCCTTCAGGGACTTTTCCGAAATCCCCTCGCCGATCCCGGGCTCATCGGCGTCTCCGGCGGCGGAGCACTCGGAGCAGTGACGGCGATTGTCCTCGGGGGAACGTCGGCGTTCCTTCTCCCACTTTCGGCCTTCGCCGGCGCTCTTGCTGCAGCCGTGCTGGTTCATGCCATCGCAGCCGTGAACGGACGCGTGCTTGTATCGACGCTGCTCCTCGCCGGAATCGCCGTCAATGCCCTCACCGGGGCCGGAATCGGCTGGATGATCTATGGAGCATCCGATCAACAGCTTCGCGACTTCACGTTCTGGAGCCTCGGCAGCCTCGCCGGCGCGGGCTGGACGTCACTCCTGCCCTGCGTGGCCTTTGCTGGGCTTTCCTCTGCCCTGCTAATCACCCAATCCCGCGCCTTGAATGCCCTTTCTCTGGGAGAATCCGACGCCTGGCATCTCGGCGTGCGGGTGGACGGGGTAAAATGGTCGGTGCTCACCGCCACCGCGCTCGGCGTGGGAGCCGTGACCGCCTTTACCGGCACAATTGGCTTCATCGGTCTTGTTGCCCCGCATTTGGTCCGGCTCTTGGGAGGGGCGGATCACCGTCTCGTTCTGCCCGCCTCCTTTCTGACCGGCGGCTGTCTTTTGATGGCTGGCGATTTGATCGCACGAACGGCTCGAATTCCTGCGGAGATTCCCGTTGGTGTGGTTGTGGCAACCGTCGGCGCTCCCTTTTTTCTCATCCTCCTGCTTCGCGGAAAGGGCCGCGGCCTGTGAGGCTCACCGCGGAGAACCTTGCGGTCGCGCGGGAAGGGCGGCATGTTCTGGAGGACGTCTCGCTGGATGTGTGTGGCGGCACCCTGCTTGTTTTCGCCGGACCAAACGGAGCGGGAAAAACGTCCCTCCTCCGGGTTCTTTCCGGGAGCCTCGCACCCGTCGGTGGAAGCGTGCTTTGGGATGGGATTCCCCTCTCAAGCGTTCGGCCGGACGAACTGGCTCGCCACCGGTCGTTTCTCGCGCAGCAGACCGATTGCCGGCTGCCGTTCACGGTGGAAGAAATCGTTTTGCTGGGTGCCGAGGCGGCCGGGTGTCGGGGTGCGGTTGCCCTTCAAGCCGCACGGCGCGCCATGGAGGTGGCGGGGGTGAACGGACTCGCGCGCCGCACGATTTCGCAGCTCTCGGGCGGCGAGCAACAGCGCGCTCACTGGGCACGTGTCCTGGCCCAAATCAACGACCGTCCCGAGGATCACCTCCTGCTTCTCGATGAGCCGGTTTCCAGTCTCGATCTGGAACACCAGCACGACCTGCTCCAAACAGCTCGTTCGCTGGCGGATCGCGGCGCCGCCGTCGTCGCGGTGCTGCATGACTTGAATCTGGCCGCGCAATACGCCGACGCCTGGCTTGTTCTTCACGAAGGACGATCTTTCGCGCATGGGTCGCCCGGCGATGTCCTCACCGAGGCGCTTCTTGAGAAAGTTTTCCGCGTTCGTGGAAGAATCTTCAGTTATCCGCGGCCTTTTGTTCTGGTGGACCCGCCTTCAACGGAAAAACGCACGGACAATGCCCAAACTGCGCCGTGAAGGCCTTGCTGAAATGGCTCAGACTCGAGTAGCCCACACTCATGGCCGCCTCGGTGACATTGTATTTCCCGGATCGCAAGCGGGCGGCCGCGAGTTCCAACCGCGCGGTCCGAAGCCAGCGCGTGATGGTGGTTCCGGTTTCTTCCGAAAAAATCCGGCTCAGGTAAAACGGGCTGCAACCGACTTCCCGGGCGATTTCTCCCAGAGGCGGAGGATTCTCGAGGTCGCGGGAAAGAAGCGCCTTCACGGCCGCTACCCGCTCCCGGGCAAGGATCTTCTGTCGCTCGCAGAAAAACCCCTCGGCCGGTGGTGCGAAAACATGGGCCGAGATCTCCACAATCTTCGCCGGAAACCATACGGCCTGAAGACGCTCGGGCACCGGCGGGGAGACCATCTCCTCCGCCGCCCGGCGCACCGACGCGGTCAGCCGCGAGGCCATCGGCCGGGCCGGTCGCCCGCTTTGCAAAAAGCTCCGCAGATCCAGCGCGCAAACCTCCGCCGCCGCTCCCAGCGCCCGGGAGAGCCACTCCCGCGTCATTTCAATCGTCAAAAACCGGTGCGACTCGCCGGCCAGTCGTCTCGCCCGCCGAATGCCGCTGGTCGAATAGTAGGCCACCATGTCGGCTTCCAAGGACGTCTCCCGTCCATCGTCTTGAAAAACTCCACCCCCGGAAAAATTCACGCAAACTTCGAGACTTCCCGGGTGAAAACTTTTTGCCCAGTCCATCGCGCGCAGAATCGAAAAATCGTGCCACTCAACGCTCACCCCATCGCGTGCGAAGTCCCCGAAAATCCGGCTCCAACGACCCTCTGTCGCTTCCCACACCGCCGCCTCTGAAAATCCCGACATCGCCCCGTCACCTTATTGAGAACAAATCTCAACATCAAGATTTTCGGGAGAATTTGTTTCGAAAAATCTCCGATTGCCGCAGAGCGTGAGAGCGGATGGAATGCGGGCTTGATGATTTCCCAGCGCATCACGTTGGGGCTCCTGATGGCGATTCTCGCGGTGGCAGCGCTTCTTTGGGTCTACGGAGGTTATCAGCAAAAGCCCCTAGCCGTGGTCGATCGTGCGCCAGCCAAGCTGCCGGGAGTGCGTCCCCTTGCGCCGGGCAATTACATCAAAGTCCTGTCCATCGACGGCGACGGTGTCCGGTTGCTACCGGTGTTGCATTGTCTGGCGTATCTCGAAAAACGAAGCGGGCGGCCGGTCTGGCAGTTGTTCGATGCGATGGTGGGCACGTCCGGCGGCGGCTTGATCGTGGCAGCCCTTGCGGCTCCGGCCTCCTCCGAAAAGGCGCGGTTCACAGCGGCGGAGTTGCTCGAAGAATATCCGGAAATCTGGAAAAAAATCTGTCGGACGTCCGCCGCGCATCCGGTCCTGATCGCGAGGAATGAAGACCGTGACCGGCGCGCAGGCTTACGCCTCGAGTCCGGCGTTGATCGCCGTGTGCGAGGCGCTGCTCCGCTACCCGGGAAAACCATGTGGGGTCATCAGTTTTGGCAAAGGTCGGATCGAAAAAGAACCGCCGTCCACCACGCGCGAACGTGGGTGGGACACGACCGCGTCGGCCGGCAAACTTTTGCGCGTGGCCGCGGATGGATCGGCGGCCTCGGTGAATCAAATCGCCACCGTTCTCCATCGCTTCGGGAGCGGTCCGCTCGCCGGCTACGTGCGGATCGAGCCAGCACTGGGATCGGGGCATGAGAACGCCTACGACACCTCGACGAGAAACATCGAAGCGCTGGAAGCCGCTTCCCGTGCTTTCATCTTGGACAAATACACGACGCTCGACCGCACCGCGGATTTCCTTGCCCAACCCTGACCGGCACGAATCGTGCTTTGAGATTTCCAGCACCGTGACCGCCCCAACCCGCCGATGTCTTTTTCTGGAGTGATCAAGCCCGACCGTGCGGATCCGGCCCTTTGGAATTCGGATCTTGCTCCCGTTCCGCCCGAACAACGCCGCTGGGGAAAGTGGGATATCGCCGCGCTCTGGGTCGGCATGGCCGTGTGCATTCCCACCTATCAACTCGCCAGTGGTCTGATCGCGAACGGAATGAACTGGTGGCAGGCCGTGCTCACCGTTCTGCTCGGAAATCTCATCGTGCTCGTACCCATGGCGCTGAACGCACGGGCCGGAACGGCTTATGGAATTCCGTTTCCCGTTCTTCTGCGCGCGTCGTTCGGCGTGTTCGGTGCAAATATCCCGGCGCTCCTGCGCGCGGTCGTGGCCTGCGGCTGGTTCGGGATTCAAACCTGGATCGGCGGCAGCGCGATCTACTCAATTGCCGCTGCCGTGATCGGCTTCGATCCGACCGCGCGGGTGCCCCTCGGCTGGCTGGGAATCTCAGCCGGCGAGCTCGCGTGTTTTCTGATCTTCTGGGCGATGAACATGGCCGTGGTTGTTCGAGGCATCGATTGCATTCGTTGGCTGGAGAATCTCGGCGCTCCCTTCCTGCTGGCGATCGGGCTCGGCCTCCTCGCCTGGGCGTGGACGGCGGCGGATGGATTCGGGCCAATGCTTTCGCAGCCGTCCAAGTTTGAAACAGCTCCGGAATTCTGGGCGGCCTTTATGCCAGGTCTGACGGCGATGGTCGGTTTTTGGGCGACGCTTTCGCTGAACATCCCGGACTTCTCGCGCTTCGCCCGTTCCCAGCGGGATCAGGTCCTTGGTCAACTCATCGGTCTGCCCGGAAGCATGGCGCTCTACGCCTTCATCGGCGTCGCCACCACCAGTGCGACCATCGTTGTCTTCGGCGAAGCCATCTGGGACCCCGTCGCCCTCCTGGCAAAATTCGAGCACCCGCTTGTCGCGATTCCCGGACTTTTGGCTCTGATTGTTGCCACGCTCACCACCAACATCGCTGCGAATATTGTGTCTCCCGCCAATGACTTTTCAAACGTCTGTCCGTCGAAAATTTCTTTCCGAACAGGCGGACTCATCGCCGGAGTGGTCGGCGTGGTTCTCATGCCGTGGAAGCTCGTCGCGGATCCGGAAGGGTATATTTTCAAATGGCTGATCGGCTACAGCGCGTTGCTTGGACCCATCGGGGGGATTATGATCGCCGATTACTTTTTTGTCCGCCGCCAGAAGCTTGACACTGAGGCGCTCTATGAGAGCCGGGGAATCTATGGCCGCGTCCGGCTGACCGCCCTTGCCGCTCTGCTCCTCGCGATTGCGCCCCACGTTCCCGGATTTCTTGTTCAAATCAACGTGCTGCCGACCGGCGCGGTTCCTCCGTTTTTCCGATCGCTCTATGGCTTTTCTTGGTTCTCCGGTTTCGCCATCGCCTTCGCGCTGCATCTGCTATTCCAACGCTTTTCCCGAACCCCATGAAGACCCCACCCCCGTTTGACCATTCCCCGAAAGCATATAGCGGTCCATCCGCAGCCGAGGTATTGCACCTTCGAAAGGAATTCATTAACCCCGCGCTGTTTCATTACTACCGCGAACCCATCCTGATTGTCGAAGGTCGCGGACAGTATCTTTACGACGAGACCGGTCGCCGCTACCTCGACGCCTTCGGCGGCATTGTGACCGTAAGCGTCGGACACTGTCACCCGCATGTCGTTGCCGCCGCGAATGCCCAGAACGAAACGCTTCAGCATACAACGACGATCTATCTTCACCCAAACATCGCCCTTTACGGGCAGGCCCTCGCAGCCAAGATGCCGGGAAATCTGAAAGTATGCTACTTCGTGAACTCCGGCTCGGAGGCGAACGATCTGGCGATTCTCATGGCGCGAGCTTACACCGGGAACTTCGATCTCATCGCGCTGCGGAATGCCTACCACGGAGGGAGTCAGTCTACCATGGGTCTGACCTCGCACCACACGTGGAAATTCAACACGCCGCACGGCTTTGGCGTGCACCACGCGGTCGCGCCCGACCTCTATCGCGGGCGCTGGACTTCCCCGGACTCCGGCCCGGCCTACGCCGAGGAAATTTCGCAAGTCATTCAATTCGCCACACCGGGGCGAGTGGCGGGCTTCATCGCCGAGAGCATCCAGGGTGTGGGGGGTACCGTGGTTTTTCCGGATGGTTACCTGAGCGAAGCGTACCGGAGAGTGCGCGAGGCAGGCGGTCTCTGCATCGCCGATGAGGTCCAGGCCGGCTTCGGACGCACCGGCTCGCACTTCTGGGGCTTCGAAACCCAGGGAGTGATCCCCGATATCGTTACGATGGCCAAAGGCATCGGAAATGGCTGCCCGCTGGCCGCCGTGGTCACCACTCCGGAAATCGCCCGGGTTCTTGCCGAACGAATTCATTTCAATACCTTCGGCGGCAACCCGGTCACCTGCGCGCAGGGGCTCGCCGTGCTCGACGTCATCGAGCGCGAGGGCTTGCAGGGAAATGCCGACGCCATGGGAACACGTCTCATGGACGGTCTCGCCCGTCTCGCGGAGAAGCATTCACTGATCGGGCAGGTGCGCGGCAAGGGACTCATGGTCGGCTGTGAACTCGTCACGGACCGCATCTCCAAAGAGCCGGCGAAGGCGGAGTGCCTTCAGGCCTTCGAGAAGTGCCGCGAACTCGGCGTGCTGCTCGGAAAAGGCGGGCTTCACGGCAACGTCCTGCGCATCAAGCCCCCCATGTGCCTTCACGCGGCGGACGTGGACTTCCTGATCGAGGTTCTCGACGAGGCGCTGGCAACGGCCTGAGTCTCAATTCTGCGAAGAGTCCGGCAATTCCCGCAGGCTCACACCCGATACCGGGGGCGGCGTCGGCTGGGCGGCGACGATGGAATCGCGGATGGCGGATCCGGAGCGGTAGTCGGCGATTTGCAAAGGTGTCGTGCCAAGGGTGACGAGCTTTCGGTATTCCAAAATCCCACGTGCGATGCTTCGGGCGTAATCTTCGCGCCATTGTTTGGAGGCCACTTTTCGTGCATCATCCGGGTTGGTCAGGAATCCGCCCTCGATCAACACCGACGGCACTTTCGAGAGGCGGAGAACGGCAAACCGGGCGCGCTTCACACCGCGGTCGAACATTTCCATACGGCCATGCATCGAATGGTAAATCGCGTTCGCCAGCGCAAAGCTCTGAAGGTCCTTCTGATTTCCGTTTTCATCGACCATGTCGCGCACGCTGAGCATTTCGTAAGCCGTCGATGGTGCACCGCGCGGAGTCACACAGAAAATTTCAAACCCCGTCGCCGCCCGGTTCCAATCGGCGGCGTTAAAATGAAGACTCACAAAAATCGAGTTCGCGATTCTGTTGGCGATGGCGGCGCGATCGGCGAGTTCGACAAAGGTGTCCGAGTTGCGTGTGAGAACAACGCGGACGCCCTGTTTCTTGAGTTCATCACGAACGCGCCGGGCGACATCGAGGGCGAAGTTCTTTTCGACTTCGTAAGGTCCGGCAGCGCCTTTGTCGCGTCCGCCGTGTCCGGGATCGAGGACGACGGTGGTTACCGGCGAAAGGTCGGGAATATGCTGCGGTCGAAAGGCGGGCTCCACGGTTTTTCCCAGATCGAGGCGGGAGAGAAGAAGCGAGCCATCGGCCTCCAGAACCGGAAAAGCAAGCCAGTGCCCGACCCCATTGATGCCGGCCACCCGGCTGTTCTTGGTGACATGAAGCTCCCGGCCGGGCCCGCGGAATTTACGGGAATTCGCATCGGGCGATGTGGCATCGCCCAGTTCATAAAAGGTCGCCACCTCATCGACACGAACATAGTCCCGCCCGCCGATTGACTTGACCTCCCAGCCGGGGGCGGTGGCCGCAAAGAGACCGAATGCCACGGCCATTGCGGGGAGATGTTTCATAAATCCTATTCCAAACGGAGCGGCGTGGTCGGCTCGGGGCCACCCGCCTGCATTTCCTTGGCGGGAACCAACGGATGCCGCCCGGGTTTGACCTGCACCGACATCGGTTCGCCATTCCGCAAAATCTCAATGCGCGCCAAATCGCCCGCTGTGAGAAAATACGAGGCGTCGAGCACATCCTCGCTGGTGGTGATGGGCGTCGAGCCGATGCGCACAAGGACGTCGCCCTGCTGCAATCCGGATTGGGCCGCCGGCGTCTCGGGATCAATCGCTCCGACCCGTGCGGATGACCCGCCGACCGCTGTTTCTCCATCTTCGACTTCCACGCCGACCCAGCCCGGCCGGAGCTCTCCAAAGCGCACGAAATCCAGCCGGACCTTCTCGGCAGCGCGAATCGGAAGAATGTGACAGGCCGCTCCGCCTTCGATACGCCCGACCAAAATCCCCACCGCTTCGCCCTGCATATTGAAAATCGGCGCTCCTCCCTGCCCGCGCTGAACAGGCAGGTTCGCGCGGATGTGCGTGGTCGAAAAATACTGCCCCAAATATTGCCGGTCAAAACCGGCGACGAAACCGAAACTGGGACAAAGATCCATGTCTTCGGGGAAACCGAGCATCACGACAGGAGAGGTCACTTTCAACAGCGACGAATCCCCAATCGGTGCAAACGGACTGTTTTTATCGACCTTGAGAAGGGCAATCCCGCTCCGCAGGTCCGTAACCAAAACTTCCGCCGGCAGTTCGCGGCCTTCATGAATCACCGAAACCTCGTCGGCCTTCATCACGATTCCGGCATGGGTGAAAATTGTCCCCGAAGGATCGGCAAAAAAACCGCTTCCAAATCGCAGACCGAGCGCATCGCGAGCCCGGACTTTGACAACGGTCGATTTTCTCTCTTGGAAAATCTTTGCAACTTCCGCGGAGATCGAATCGGCGACCGAGCCCGGAGACTCTACCTCGGCGCGTAACGGGATGGCCGCATACAAAATGGCGAACCCGGCGAGCCCGACCGCAACGCCCTTAAAAACTCCGCGACGACGCATAACTCACCGGACGGGTCGGAAGCACGTAGTGCACAGAAGGAGAACCGGTAGAGGTCATGGCCAGTGGCAGCGAATCACCGATGCGGACGGCTTGCGGGGACGACGTGGAAAGACTCAAAGGCTCCGACTGGGCAACCAAAGGCTGGTCGGTGGTCCGGGGATTCAAGATCACAACCGATGCGGCAACCGCCATCATGGCTATCGCAGCATAGGCCATCCGGGGGACCTGAAAGGTTGGGGCAAATGAAAAAAACCGATCCAAAAACAACTGCCACAGCGGGCGACGGATCAACTCGGCCCGCTGCCGATCCCGGAATTCCGCGAGAAAATCTTGGTAATAACCCGGCGGCGGCTGCTCGTAGCGTTTCAGGCGGAGCAATTTGGGAATGGAGTCGTCTTCGGGCATGGAACTAGGTTGTGATAAACTCTTGGAGGTGATTTTGCAACTGCCGGTGTGCGTAGAAAAGGCGTGAGCGGACGGTTCCCTCCGAAATCCCGAGGATCTTGGCAATCTCCGCATGTGGCATCCCTTGAATATCAAACATCGTCACAACTGTCCTATGCTCGATTGACAACTTCATCATGGACTCGTTCAATTTTTTTTGAAGTTCCGTAAGGTTGGCTTGGTGCCGCGGGTCGGTATCGCTGGTGGCCGAGATGAAATCCGGATCGTTCGCGATGCCATTGTCGATGTCGTCGAGGCTCATCGCGCGACGGCGATTGCGCTTTTTGAGAAAGTTGATCGTCATGTTGGCTGCGATTGAGTGCATCCAGGTGTAGAAACTGGATTTCCCTTGGAAACCCTTGATCGAGCGGAAGGCCTTTGAAAAAATCTCTTGCAGGAGGTCGTTCGTATCCTCGTGGTTCGAGGTCATGTTGTAGACCAAACCGTAGAGCCGCGGCGTGTAACGGACCACGAGTTCGTCGAACGCCCGCACCTCGCCCGCCTGCGTGCGGGCAACAAGTTCGGAATCGGGTGTCTCGGGCGTCTCCATGACAGGAACGGACGCTCATACCACAACCGGACCGAATTTGCGGAGCGAAATCCGTCAGATCCGGGGCAATACGTCGTTCAGAAGGCCGGTGAGCGATTCGGCCGCCGCCCGTCCCGTCGCCGTGACTTCGTCGTGGCTGAGAAGTTCTCCTGACAGACCCGCGCCCCAGTTTGTGAGACAAGAAAATCCCGCAACTTCCATCCCCAGCGAGCGGGCGCGGATCGCCTCCGGGACGGTGGACATCCCGACCGCATCGGCCCCGAGGCGCTGCATCATGCGAATCTCCGCCGGGGTTTCATACTGAGGCCCGGGAACAGCGGCATAAACGCCTTCGTGGAGCACCAAGCCACGCGCCACCGCCGACTCGCGGAACAATCCCCGCAAGCGCTGACTATACACCTCGGTCATGTCCAAAAAATGTGCCCCGCCCCGCAGCGGCGAGTGCCCGGTGAGATTGATATGGTCGCTCAGCATCATCCAGGTGCCGGGCGGAAAATCCGGATTCACACTCCCCGCAGCGTTGGTGAGAACGACCGTCCGGATCCCCACCTCGTGCAGGAGCGAAATGGAGCGGACCACGTCGTGAGCTTCCCACCCTTCATAAAGATGGACCCGACCTTGAGCGATGAGGAGCGGTTTTTCACCAAGGCGGGCTATCACAAACCGTCCGGCATGGCCGGGCACCTTGGAAACCGGAAATCCCTCAATATCACCATACGGCACCACCGCTTCCTGTTCCAGCGAGTCGGCAAAGGGACCGAGACCGGAGCCCAGAATAATCGCCGTTGTTGCACCGCTGTGACGAAGAGGATCGGGGATGACCGTGTTCATGCCGTTTCAATCTCGAAAAACAACGGCCCGGCTCCCGTGAACGAGAACCCGGTCTTCCACATGGAAGCGAACCCCGCGCGCCAGCGCCAGTCGCTCGCAGTCTCGGCCGAGGCGGACCAAATCCTCCGGTTCATGATAGTGCTCCACGCGCGCCACTTCCTGCTCGATGATCGGACCGGCATCCAGATCCTCCGTCGCATAGTGACACGTCGCCCCAATCAGCTTCACGCCACGCTCAAATGCCCGGCGATAGGGATTTGCACCCACAAAGGCCGGGAGAAAAGAATGGTGGATATTGATCGCCCGACTGGAAAATTCCTGACAAAGCCATGGAGGGAGAATCTGCATAAATCGCGCCAGTACCAGCAGTTCGGCCGCTTGGTTCCGTAGAATCGAAGCCACCTCCCGAAAAGCTGCGGACTTGTCTCCACGGAAATCCACCTGTGCAAACGCAATCCCCTCCCGCTCGACCAGCGCCCGGCAGTTGTCATGATTCGAAACCACCACCGGAATCTCCACATTCAACTCCCCCGAACGCCACCGCCAGAGCAGATCGCAAAGGCAGTGATCTGCCCGACTTACCAAAATCGCTGTCCGAACCGGACGCGAGGCCGGCCGCAACGTCCACTCCGCCTCCATCCCTTTCATGAGTTCTTTCAGTGCCTTCTCAAAGCCGTCGGGATTCGTGGCCGATTCGCCGCCGACAAAAGCCAGGCGTGCAAAAAACCATCCAGCCTGCGTATCGGTGTATTGACTGACATCCAACAGGTTTCCCCCGCGCGCGGCAACGAAGGTCGTTATCCGCGCCAACAGGCCGATAGCATCGGGACACGTGAGCTTGAGGATCGTCATGGTGTGAGGCCCGGGCCGGATTCCGACCCGTCACCAAAAAAGAAAAAACCCTCCCGGCCTAAACCGGGAGGGTTTTTCTTAATGGTTTCGATTCAGGTTCTTAGAACGAGAAGGTCACCTTGGCACCGCCCCAGAACGTGCTGGGCTCGGTCGTGCCACCGAGGCTGTAGAACGCGTAGCTGTAAGCGCCGTAGCCGTAGAGGGTGATCACGTCGTTGATCTTGATCGGGAGGCCGAGACCGAACTCGAGGTTGTTCACCCCGTTGAAGAAGTTCAGGTCGCCATTGCTCTCCAGAGCCGAGTTGTATTGGAAGTTCGTGCCGAAGCCGATCCACGGTGTGAGTGAAACGATCTCTTTGTAGAGCGGCACGCTGCCGTCAACACGGAGGAGGAGGTAGCTCGACGCGGCTTTGGCAAAGCCTTTGGCGGCGAGGTCCGGACCGATGTTGAAGAAGTAAGTCAAGGACGGGGTGATCGTCATGAAGCCGAGGTCGAAGCTGTAAGCCACCTTCGCGTTGAGCTCATGCGAGTAGTAAGACCCCGGGGAAATGATGTAGTAGAAGATATACCCAAAGCTCAAGGAGAGGTCTCCGAAGGTTTTGGTATAGTTCGTGTAGATATCAAGTTCCTTGTAGGAAGTCTTCTGGGTTCCGAACGCCATCCACGAGCCCACGGTGAGGAAATCACTGTCCGTGATGTTCCATGTGAAGCTGAGGTCGGTCCAGTAAAGGCCCGAGCCGTAGCTCGAGGTGTCAGTTCCAAAGCCGCCATTGTTCAGAACGTTCACGCCGCGGAACATGTAGAGGCTATCCCACCCGGTGGTGAGAGCCGCATTGTACCATTGCACGGGTTCTTCGATGACAACCTTTTCCTTGAAGGTTTTGGCTTCTCCGGCAAAAACCGGGGCGCCCGAGAGGACGACCGCGATGCTGGCCAGGGCAACAACTTTGTTTGCAAGTTTCATTTTGATTTTTTCTCCTTTGTTTTTTTGGGCCCGACCCCGCCGCCGGGGACCGGCCCGATTTTTCATGCTCAATCAGGCATGGTTGGTGCCAGATGAAGCATGCGTTGTGCCAACTTGTTAGCGCTCCAGTGGGGAGAGTCAAAACTTTTTCAAAAAAAATTTGAACGTTCCTCGATCGAGCATTGTCGCTTCTGCACTTCTCTCTTCGCCCCTGCGGCTGATGCGTGCCTCATGCGTGCAATTTCATTGCACTGGAGACCACTTGATCCACTTCCCGGGCGTTGTTTGGTCGAACGGCCAACGGAGGATTCCCTCAGGCCTGGCAGGCGTTCCTCAAACGGTCCGCCCCGGCTCCCTGGGACCGACCCGCCTCAGGCGGCGACGATGTTGATATCCTCGGGCTGGATGCGGGCGAAAACGACTTCGCCTTCGTGGAAGTCCATCTCTTCCTGTCCATCGTTGGCGAGGAGGGCCCCGAGTTCGATCCCGCCCTGAACGATGATCGTGAGGTCGTCCAACGCGCCTTTGAAAATCTCCACAGCCACGCGGCCGGGGAAGGAATTCTCGCCGCCCGGATCTTTTCGATAGAGGCGCACCTTTTCGGGACGCAACGAGAGGAGGATCTTGTCGCCGGACACGCGCGCTCCATCGCGCACCAAGAGCTCCAGTCCGCCCTCCAGCCGGCAGCGGACGCGGCCGTTCTCGCGCCCGATCACATCGGCTTCAATGATGTTGGTCTCACCAATGAACGTAGCCACGAAGCGCGTGGCAGGCTGATAATAGATTTCGTTGACCGTCCCGATCTGCTCGACACGCCCGGCATTGATCACCGCGACACGGTCGCTCATCGTGAGAGCCTCTTCCTGATCGTGGGTCACGAACACGAATGTGATGCCGAGCCGCTTTTGGAGCTGCTTGAGCTCGGTACGCATCTGCGTGCGAAGCTTGGCATCCAGAGCGCTCAGGGGTTCGTCCAAAAGCAAAACCTTCGGCTCGCATACGATGGCCCGTGCGAGCGCCACCCGCTGCCGCTGACCGCCGGACATTTGCGCGGGCTTTCGATCGACAAAGGCCGAAAGGGACGTCATTTCGACCACGCGATCCACCCGCTGCTTGATCTCCGCCCCGGGAACTTTTTTCATGCGGAGCCCGAACGCGATGTTCTCGTAAATGGTGAGATGCGGGAAAAGCGCGTAACTTTGGAAGACTTGGTTGACGTCCCGGCGATACGGCGGATCGAGCGTCACGTCCCGCCCCGCGATGAAAACCTGCCCGCTCGTGGGCGTGTCAAATCCGCTGATCAATCGCAGGCAGGTGGTCTTGCCGCAGCCGGAGGGCCCGAGAAACGTCATGAACTCGCCCTCGCGGATCTCAAAATTCACGTCCTGCAGGGCCACGTAGCTGCCGAAGACTTTTGAGACGCTGCGGAGTTCAACCATGCCTGCCATGGGTTAAAATCATAAGCGCCCGGAATGCCGGGCGTCACGAAGTTTTCAGCGCTGGTCGCCTACCACTGGACGACCGAACTCGCGAAAGTGAGACCGCCGCCGAAAACGACGAGCAAAATGTAATCGCCGACTTCGAAGCGCCCGGTGCGGTTGGCCTCGTCCAGGGCGATGGCGACAGCGGCCGCGGACGTATTGCCGTAGCGGTCGAGATTGACGTGAAATTTATCCATCGACACGCCCAGACGGTCGGCGAGCGCCTCAATGATCCGGCTGTTGGCTTGGTGCGGGATAATGCACTGGAGGTCTTCGGGTTTGAGGCCGCTTTGCTCCAGAGACCGCCGGGCCGCCGCGAGCATGGAAATGACGGCCTGCTTGAAGGTCTCGCGGCCGTTCATCTGGAGGGTGTTTAACTTTTGGTCGATGTTGTCGCGTGTGGTCGGGATCGCACAACCGCCGCCGGGCATATGGAGGATGTCTCCGTAGTTTCCATCGCTGCCCATGTAGGTCGTGATGACCCCGTGCGAACCCGCCCGGTAGCGAAGGACCGCCGCGCCGGCACCGTCCCCGAACAGCACGCAGGTGTTGCGATCCTCCCAATTGACGATGGAACTCAACTTGTCGGCACCGATGACCAAAATCGTGCTGTAGGTGTGATTGGCGATGAACTGTTGCGCGATTTCGACAGCGTAAAGGAAGCCCGAACACGCGGCATTGACGTCCAGGCAGGCGGCATTTTTCGCTCCGAGCAGGCGCTGTACATGGCAGGCGGTCGAAGGGAAAAATGTGTCGGGCGTGATGGTTGCCACCAGGATCATGTCGATCTCTTCGGCGGTAACCCCGGCATTTTCCATCGCATTGCGCGCGGCATTGGCGGCCATGTGACTGGTGAACTCCCCCTCGGCGGCAATCCGGCGCTCACGAATGCCGGTACGCTCAATGATCCACTGGTCGGTGGTGTCGACCATGGCCTCGAGGTCGGCGTTGGTGAGGATCCGATCCGGCACGTAACTTCCCGTGCCAATGATCGAAACGGTGCGGCTAGGCCGCCGCTCCTTGGGGTGTGGATACATCTTCATGAACTGGCCGGATCGCCTCGACGATGCGGGAATTGATTTGTTGTTGGACCGCCGTCCGGGCGGCCCGGATCGCGTTGCGCATGGCGCGTGGAGAGGAATTGCCGTGGGCCTTGATGCAGATGCCATTCACACCGAGCAGGGGCGTGCCGCCATATTCCTCGGTGCTGGTGCGAGTGCGGATCGAAGTGAACGCTCCACGCGCCAGCCACGCGCCGAGCATGCGAATCGGCGAGGCTTTCAACTCGACCTTGAGCCACGAAAAGACCGACTTGGCGAGCCCCTCGATGGTCTTGAGCACGATGTTCCCGGTAAACCCATCGCAGACGACAATGTCCACCGGACGCTGAAAAATTCCGTGTCCCTCCACATTTCCTGCAAAGCGAATCGGGGCCCGGCTCAGCAGTTGATGGCATTCCTGGCTGAAATCGTTCCCCTTCCCGGGCTCGGTGCCGATATTCAGCAGGCCCACCCGCGGCTCGGGACATCCGAGGAGTTCGCGGAAATAGATCGTGCCCATGATGGCAAAGCCGACAATGTGTTCGGGCGCGGGATCGATGTTGGCCCCACCATCGATCAAAAGAAAAACGCCGCCCTCGGCCGGGATGAGCACGGCAAGCCCGGCCCGGTCGATGCCTGGCAGCGTGCGCAGCTTGATCGTCGCCGCCGCCACCAAGGCGCCGGTATGCCCGGCCGAGACGACCGCTTCGGCCTCCCCGCTCTTCACCAAGTCCATCGCCCGGCTGATCGACGAATCTTTTTTGCGTCGAACGCTGTCCAGCCCGCTGTCGGTCATTTCGACGACTTGGGACGCTGCATGGAAATGGATGCGCCCGGAGAGATCCCCCGCGGCTTGGGTGGACAGTTCGGCCCGAATCTTTTCTTCGTCGCCGACGAAAATGATCTCGATGTCGGGGAAGTCGCGGAGGGCCGCTACGGCTCCGGCCACCGGGTTGCGGGGCGCGAAATCCCCGCCCATGGCATCAAGGGCGATTTTCATGCGGGAAATGCCCGGCCCGCCGAATCACTCGGCCTCGATCGTCAGAACCTGCCGTTTGTTGTAGTAGCCGCAGGCGGGGCAGGCAATGTGCGGAAGCACGGCCGCGCCGCATTGCGGGCATTTGCTGAGCTTGGGCGCGCGCCAGCGGTTGGCCGCCTTGCGGGTGCGCAGGCGCATCTTCGAAGTTTTGCGTTTGGGAACTCCCATAAAGGTTTAATCTGATGTCGGTTTCAATTTGTCCAACTCATCCCATGCCGAAGGGTTCCCTTCCGGTGCCTTCTGGGAGGCGCGGAAGGCGCCCTCCATTGCGGCCGGTCGACTCGTTGTCCCGCCTCCCGTATCGCATCGCGGATACGGTGGCAAGACGAGATGAATATCCTCCCGCACCGCCGGGGTCAAGTCCATCAGTTCATTCCCGGTCAGCTCGAGTTGCACTGCAAATGGGTCCACCTCGATATCTTGCTCAAATTCCTCGAGCGTCGCCACGCACCGCAGACGGACCCGGATCTCGAGGCGGCCGGTCGCAAAAATCCCGGAGCCGCTCTGTCCCACATCGAGCCAATAGCGCACCGGCGACACCGGAACGGCCCCGGCCTCTTCCAATCCGAGAGGCCCCGCATCTTCCTCCCCTTCCAAGTGGAGCGTTTCTCCCTGCGGGATCTGTCGCAAGTGCACCTTCATGAGCCGGGACCGTACCAGCCACCGCCGGCGGGGTCAACGCGCGGAAAGTCGGATCTTGACCTCGGGCATCGCCAGGCGCGAACGCCCCCGCATGGCCTATTCCGCTTCTCCCGCACGCTACGAAAAAATGCTCTACCGCCGTTGTGGTCGGAGCGGACTGCGGCTCCCGGCAATTTCTCTGGGGTTGGCACAACTTTGGCGGCATCGACGTTTTTGAGAATTCGCGGGCGATGGTTCTCCGGGCCTTTGATCTGGGGATTACCCACTTCGACCTCGCGAACAATTATGGTCCGCCGCCGGGCAGTGCAGAGCAAACCTTCGGCCGCATCCTCGCCTCCGACCTGCGGCCTTACCACGACGAGATTATTGTCTCCACGAAGGCCGGATACCACATTTGGCCGGGGCCCTCGTGCAAGCCGTGCGCAGCGGCAGGGCGCTCTAGCCCGAGTTCCGCAGTTTGAATTGCTTTGAAAAGTTTTTCCCCAGGGACGCC
>CAZEYT010000039.1:0-26187 GCA_964516295.1 uncultured Chthoniobacterales bacterium
TTTGGGTTGTTGACAACCACCACTTGTGGTTGTGGGGGGGGGTGGGTGGGCCCGCCCCGCGAAGGACGAATTGGCGGCGGGCTGCATTTTCCTCTTGCGTGGCGGAAGGAAATCTTCCAAACCTGCCCCAGAAGTTTTTTTTTGATCGACGGACATCCATGCATTTTTATTCAAGCGAACAGTGATCCATGCTGTGCCCGTGCAGAGACTGCCACTGCGATCCGTCCATGAGTTTTCCCGACTTCTCCGGCGTGAGGATTTTGCGCATGCCGGATTTCCCACTGCCAACCTGGAGGCCCCATTAACTTAAAGGATATCCGTATCAATGAACGCATCCGTGCCCGTGAGGTACGAGTGATCGTTGCAGCAACCAACCAGCAACTCGGCGTCATGCGCTTGGACGACGCCATTCGACGGGCAAGGAGTCTTGGTCTGGATCTGGTCGAGATCGCCCCGAACGCGCAGCCGCCGGTGTGCCGGATCGTGGATTTTGGGAAGTTCCGCTACGACCTCTCGAAGCAGGAGAAAGAGAAGAAGAACACCGCGGGCAAGGTCAAGGAGATCAAGTTCCGGGTGAACATCGACGAGCACGACTACCTGACGAAGGTGCGGCACGCGGAAGACTTCCTCGACAAAGGAAACAAGGTGAAAGTTCACCTGCAATTCCGGGGCCGCGAGATGGCGCACCAAGAGCTCGGGATGCAAGTCGTGCAGCGGGTGCGTGATGACCTCGCGGGCATGGCCCATGTGGATATGGATCCCAAACTGGTTGGGCGAGCGATCGGCATGACGTTGAGTCCGCTCCCGGCCGGGAAACGCCACCGCAAATTCTCGAAGCACGGCGAGATTCTCGAACCGGAGCCCGAGGAAGCCGGGGAGACAGATGCCGTCTGAGCCACGGCTCCTGCTTTTCGACATCGACGGCACGCTGATCACCTCCGGGGGAGCCGGGGAAGGGGCGTTGATCGACGCGATGCGTGTCCGGTTCGGGGTCGAGGAGGATTTCGAGGGGATCGTCCTCGCTGGCGCGACCGACGCGGCAATTTCGCAGCGGCTGCTGGAAAAGCACGGACTCGACGCCACGCCGGATCATATCGCGGCATTGCTCGACAGCTATTTGCACCACCTTTCGCTTCGCCTGCCACAGCATCGGGGGACGCTGCTCCCGGGAATTGTTCCGCTTCTGGACGATCTGAAAGGACGACCGGAGGCGGTGCTGGGGCTTCTGACGGGCAATGTTCGTCGCGGCGCTGAAATCAAACTCCGGCACTACGGAGTCTGGGAGTATTTTCCTTTTGGGGCTTTTGCGGACGATCACCACGATCGCAATCGTCTGGGACCGTTCGCACAATCGCGGGCGGCCGAGCTCCATGGGGTCGATTTTCCGGCCGATAGAATCTACGTGATTGGCGATACGCCGCGTGACATCGCGTGCGGCCGTGCCATCGGAGCCCGCACCGTTGCGATTGCCACCGGGCACTACAGCGAGGACGATCTCGCGGCCCATGCGCCGGATTTTCTCTTTGCCGACCTGAGCGATACCAGCGCTGTCGTCAAAGCGCTTTTGGGCTGAATGACGGCTTCTGAACCGTCGGATAAAAATTTGTGCAACCGCCTTGCCGCCAGGGACATAAGCCAGTTCGGTGGGGCGGTGGATTTTGAAACCGTTTGACAATCCGCCACGTAGCTTGAATATGGACCCGGAAATGAGCTCCCAGAAAAGCGAGGCACCCGACCTCGTCAAGAACTCGGTCCTCTACAAGGAATTCCTCGCCGAGAGGGAAGAAATCTTGCGCCACAAGTGGATCGAGAGTGAAAAAGCGGGTCAGGATATTGGTTTCGAGCGGGCGTTGCTCGATTGGATTGTCAAATACCGCTCCGGCTGGCGCAGCGGTCGCTCCAAATCCCAGAAAGGAGACCGCTCCGGCTCCCCCACCTGACGTCCTTTTTTCCAGGCCTTTAATGCATCTCCGCGAGGATGCGAAGGTTTCTCAAAATGCCCGATCCCGAATCTCCCACCCGTCTCACCCTGGCGCTTGACGCCGAGGCCATCCAAAAGGCCATCCGCCGGATGGCTCATGAGATTGTTGAAAACCAACCCTTGTTGGACCGCCTGGTCCTCGCGGGTATACCCACCCGCGGAGTGGAAGTTGCGCGGCGGCTGGCCGACCACATCGAACGGATCGAGGGGATCCGCCCGTTTGACGGCTCTGTCGATGTCTCGATGCACCGCGACGACCTTTCGACACGGTCCCGGCTGACTGCCGTCTTGCCCACCCGCCTCCCGGTCGATCTGGACGGGCGACCCGTCATTTTGGTCGACGATGTTTTTTTTACCGGCCGGAGCTGTCGGGCGGCTCTGGATGCGCTTTCGTCGTTCGGACGCCCTTCGTCGATCCAGTTGGCGGTGCTGGTGGATCGCGGCCACCGGGAGCTTCCCATCCGGGCCGACTATGTCGGGAAAAATCTTCCCACGACCCGCGAGGAGAAAATCCGGGTGCGATTTGAGTGTCTCGACCGCGTGCCGGATTCGGTCCATATCGTTCATGCGGAGGAGGCCAAATGACCCGTTGGAGTCGCAAGGATTTAATCGGTCTCGACGACCTGTCGGCGGAGGAAATTCAGTTCGTCTTGGATACGGCCACTGCGTTCAAAGGCGTCGGTGAGCGGAGCCTGAAAAAGGTCCCGGCGCTGCGCGGCAAGACGCTTGTGAATTTCTTCGTCGAGCCGAGCACGCGAACGCGGACGTCGTTCGAAATCGCGGCGATGCGGCTGAGTGCGGATGTCGTCAACATTTCCGCCACCGCCTCAAGCCTGCAAAAGGGCGAAACGCTGAAGGACACGGCGCTCAATCTCCAGGCGCTCCAAGCGGACATCATTGTGCTCCGCCACAGTTCGGCCGGAGCCTCGCGGTTCCTGGCCGACCGGCTCGACTCGTCGATCATCAACGCCGGTGACGGTGCTCACGAACATCCGACACAGGGACTTTTGGACGTGTTCACCATGCGCGAGAAACACGGGCGCATTGCCGGACTTCATGTTCTGATCGTCGGTGATATTCTTTTCAGCCGCGTGGCGCGTTCGAACATCCACGCGCTGGTGAAGCTTGGCGCGCATGTCACGCTGGTTGGCCCGACGACCTTGGTTCCCCGGACCTTTGAAAACCTGGGCGTTCGCGTCGTGCACCGTCTCGACGATGTGCTGGAGCAGGCGGACGTGATCAATCTCCTCCGCATTCAGCACGAGCGGCAGCGGAAGGAATATTTTCCGGGCTTGGGGGAATACATTTCACTCTTCGGCCTCACCAAATCGCGCGCGGCAAGACTCAAGCCGGGCTGTCTGGTCATGCACCCCGGTCCGATCAATCGCGGTGTCGAGATCGACAGCGATGTGGCGGACGGCGCTCAGAGCGTCATCCTCGAACAGGTTACCAATGGAATCGCCGTGCGCATGGCGGTTCTTTACCTCTGCGCCGGAGGCGCGGGTCTGCCCTCATGAATCATCTTTGGATCAAAAACGGACGGATCATCGATCCGGCGAACGACCGTGACGAGGTCGCCGATCTGGTGGTCGTGGATGGAAAAATCGCACCGGTCGGCTCCCCGGTGCCACAGGGAGCGGCGGAGATCAATGCGTCCGGCCGGGTGGTGGCACCGGGACTCATCGACATTCACGTTCACCTTCGGGAGCCCGGGCAGTCGCACAAAGAGACGATTCGGACCGGCACCCTCGCGGCGGCGGCCGGGGGATTCACGAGCGTGGTGGCCATGCCGAATACCTCGCCGACCGCGGACAGCGCGGCGACGATTACGTGGATTCACGAAAAGGCAGCGCGCGAGGCCTGCGTGAACGTTTTTTGCACAGGAGCGATCACCAAGGGACTCCGCGGCGAAGAACTCGCGCCTTATGGTTCCATGGTGGGAGCGGGCATTGTGGCGCTGACGGATGACGGACATTGCATCCAGAATCACGAGGTGATGCGCCGTGCGGTGGAGTATGCGCGGATGTTCGGGCTGCCGGTGATGGATCACTGTCAGGATTACTCGCTTGTCGGCGATGGCGTGATGCACGAGGGCGAGTGGAGTCTGCGGCTCGGGCTGCCCGGATGGCCGCGGGCGGGCGAAGAGATGATCGTGGCGCGGAACATCCTACTGGCCGAGCTTTGCGGGTCGCCGGTGCATTGCCAGCACATCAGTTCCGGCGGGAGTGTGCGCCTTCTTCGCGAGGCGCGGCGGCGCGGGGTGCCGGTGTCAGGCGAGGTCTGTCCGCACCACGTAGCGCTGACGGACGCGGAGTTGCGGACGTTTGACACGAACTTCAAAATGAATCCTCCGCTGCGTGCAGAGGAAGACGTGGAGGCCATTCTCGAGGGGATCGCCGATGGAACGTTGACGATTCTCTGCAGCGACCATGCACCGCATGCCGGCTACGAGAAGGAAAAGGAATTTGATCAGGCTCCGTTTGGGATCACTGGTTTGGAAACCGAGTTTTCCACCTTCTGCGACCTTTTGGTACACCGAAGGAAGATCGTTTCCTTGGAGCGCCTGATCGCTCTCTACACGTCCGAACCGGCCGCGCTCCTGAAGCTCGACCGTGGGACTCTCTCGCCAGGGTCGGTCGCCGACATCACGCTCATTGATCCTGAGCGCGAGTGGACGTTTCATCGCGAAGCCTCGCTTTCGCTTTCCAAAAACACGCCGTTCGGTGGAACGTCGTGGAAAGGGCGTGCCATCCGCACCATTGTCGCGGGTCGGACCGTCTGGTCTTGCGAATGATTCGATCGCTCGCGGGATTGGTGGCGATTCCGGTCGCCGCGTATTTGGTCCTCTGTGTTTACTTTTATGTGAATCAGCGGAGCATGCTTTACTTCCCGGTGCGGGTGGCCTCCGATGACCCGATTCCCAGCGGACTGGAACGTTGGACGGCATCGTCGGGGCAATCCATCGGGTGGATGACATCCGACGGGGATGCCTCGCGGCCGATCCTTCTCCTGCATGGAAATTCCGGTCACGCCCGGCAAAGGATATCGATTGTCCAACGGCTGCGCCAGGCGGGGATTACGGCGAAGATTTTTCTCCTGGAGTATCCCGGATTTGGCGGACGAGCTGGCCAGCCGACCGAGGAATCACTCACCGCGGCGGCGGTTGCGGCAGTGCGGGAAATCCCGTCGCCGGTGGTCCTTTTTGGCGAGTCCCTCGGCTCGGGCGTTGCTTCCCAAACGGCAGCGCGGGTTCCCGACCGGATTCGCGGGGTGATTTTGCTCACGCCTTTTGACTCGATCGTCGGAGCGGCGGCGCATCATTATCCCTGGCTCCCGGTTGGGTGGATTGTGAAGGATCGCTTTGATTCGGTATCCGCGCTCTCGGGATTCTCCAAACCGGTTGTGCTTATTGTCGCCGGCGACGATGCAACCACGCCGCCATCGGGTGCGAGACGCCTGTTTGAAAGTCTGACCGGGCCGAAGCGCATGTGGACCGTGCCAGGGGCCGGGCACAACGGGGCGCTCGACGGCTTGTCCGATGCCGACTGGCTTGCCGCGTGGGATTTCGTTTCCGGCGACATTGACGATGGGCGATAGGAGCCGTCATCCTCGCCGGATGTCCGATTCAATTGAACGTCGGGCCTTTCGACTGGAGGCCAAAGATGGCGCTGCACGGGCGGGCGTTCTGACCACGAGACGGGGAGTCATTCGCACGCCGGTCTTCATGCCGGTCGGCACCCAGGCCACCGTGAAAGCTGTCTCGCCAGATGAACTCCGCGCGCTGGGTGCGCAGATCATTCTCGGCAATACCTATCACCTCCATGTTCGTCCGGGCGAAAAGCTCATTGCCCGGCTGGGCGGACTTCACGAGTTCATGCGCTGGGACCGCCCGATTCTGACGGACAGTGGCGGCTTTCAGGTGTTCTCGCTCGCGAAGCTGCGCAAGATCAGCGAGGAGGGCGTGCAATTTCAGAACCACCTCGACGGCACACCGACCTTCATTGGGCCGGAGACATCGATGGAAATCCAGCGTGATCTCGGTTCGGACATCGTGATGGCGTTCGACGAATGCCCGCCGCATCCGTGTACGCACGCCGAGGCCGACAAGAGCCTCGATCTCACCCTCCGCTGGGCGCGTCGTTGTCGCGATTGGTGGAGCGCGCAGGCCTTGGAGTCACGGCCGCTCCTTTTCGGAATCACCCAGGGGTCCGGCTATCCCGACCTGCGGGAAAAAAGCGCGCGCGCGCTGGTGGAAATCGGATTCGACGGTTACGCGGTCGGTGGTGTGAGTGTGGGCGAGCCTGAAACCGAAATGATGCTGGCGGTCGAAAGTGCCGTTCCGTTTTTGCCGGAAGATCATGCGCGCTATGCGATGGGACTCGGCACACCGCCACAGATGATCGAAATGGTAGCCCGCGGGGTGGACATGTTTGACTGCGTGCTACCGACGCGGATTGCACGCAATGGCACGGCGTTCACGAAGTCCGGCACGGTGAACCTCAAGAACGCCTGTCATGCCGAGGATCCGCGTCCGATTGAAGAAGGCTGCACGTGTCCGGCGTGTCGGGAGTTTTCCCGGGCTTATCTGCGTCATCTTGTGAAGGCGGAGGAGATTCTCGGCCTGAGGTTGATTTCGCTCCACAATCTGCACTTTTATTTGAATCTCCTCGCGACGGCGCGGGAGCACATCCTGGCCGGGACGTTTCAAGAATTTCGCCGCGACTTTGTGGCGGGTTACTCGCCGAGTCGCAATGGAGGCGCGTAGCGTCCGCTCTTTTTACGGATCAAACGGCTCGACGCGTCCGTCGAAGAAAAGCCCCAGCGGTTTGGGTCCAAAAACCGGTTCGGGCGGAGTATTTGCCGCCCAAGGGGATCCTTGGACGCGAGGATGGGTACGATAGGCTTCACTGAGCGCCCAGACCTTTGACGAATCGGCCGGGAGGGCCGCGCGGCGGAGGGGAGTGGTCATGGGAGTGGCCGCCCGGGAGCCCCAAGGATTCACCGTTTCGCCCGGTGCCGATGGAACCGCCATATTCATGACGAAGACGCGGATCTGACCCGGCGGCGAAGCGGGAACCGCACGACGGGTTGGGGAGGGCAGGAAGCGGTCGACAAGGTAAGCGTTCGACGACGCTTGAATATCAAGATAGGGAGCGAGGAGCGTGACGAGTCGGCCTTCGCCTTGGACCCCGGGATCGTATTCCACGACTTGGCCCGGCCAGAGCGGTCCCACGAACCGTCCGTCGTGGTCACCGGCATAAAGCTGGATGGCGACCCCGAGGGATCGCATATTGTTGAGGAACTTCGTTCGCTCGGCACGAAGAATTCCCTCCGAGAGGGCCGGCACGAGGAGCGCGAGAAGAATGGCGAGGATCGCTCCAACAACGAGGATCTCAACCAAAGAAAAAGCCCCGGCGAACCGAGGCTTTTGATTAGGAGAAAAAAAAGTCCGCACAGGAGAGTTCGATGGAGCGAACCCGGGAGCGCGGGTCGAAATCAATTCGCGGCGACGGCCGCGGCGGTCTCGACGTTCACTCGACGGCCGTTGCGGTCGAACTTCACGCGGCCCTCGGCGAGGGCGAAGATCGTGTAGTCACGACCGAGGCCGACATTGCGACCCGGCTGAAATTTGGTTCCGCGCTGGCGGATGATGATGTTGCCGGGGATGACGGCTTCGCCGCCGAATTTTTTCACCCCGAGACGCTTGCTCTCGCTGTCGCGTCCGTTTTTGACACTTCCCTGTCCTTTTTTATGAGCCATGGCGTTTTACTTGGTGATGGATTTGATCCTGAGCATGGTGAGCTGGCGGCGATGGCCGACCGTGCGGTGGTAGCCTTTGCGGCGCTTGAATTTGTAGGCGATGACCTTGTCGTCTTTGAACTGCTCGACAACTTCGGCTGTGACCTTGGCTCCGGCGACGAGCGGTGCTCCGATGGAGACGGACGCGCCGTCCGCGACGAGAAGAACGTCGGAAAACTCGGTGGACGCGCCAGCCTCGATGTCAAGTTTCTCGACTTCGATTTCGTCGCCTTCACTCACGCGGTATTGTTTGCCGCCGGTCTGAATCACTGCGTATGCCATAAAATTCCGTTTCGGTTTGAACTAATTAGGATGCTTCTTCCCAGAAATTGACGCAAGCCAAAATTTCCAGCTTGCGAAAATTTCCGCTCCCGCCTTTACTCTCCCTTCCACACGGAACTGTGCTCGGGTGGTGAAATGGCAGACACGTACGTTTGAGGGGCGTATGCCGCAAGGCATGGGGGTTCAAGTCCCCCCCCGAGCACCACTTTTCTTTCCGGACTGCGAAGTTACTTTTTCCCGGAGGCTTCCATCAAATCGACCCAGATGGGCAGGGCCAAAGCGCCGCCGTATCCGCCTGGCATGATCGTTTTGGGCTGATCAAATCCCACCCAAACGCCGCAGGTGAGGCTGCCGTTGAAGCCGATGAACCAAGCATCGACGTAGTTGTTGGTCGTCCCGGTTTTTCCCGCGGCACGGGTTCCGAGGCCGAGGGATTTTGCGCGGGAGGCAGTGCCCCGTTGAACAACCTCTTCGAGCAACGAAGTGGTCATCCGGGCGGCAGGCGGGGTCAGCACGGCGAGTTTTCCGTGGGTGCTTTTGTAGAGAAGGTTGCCGGCGGAATCGGTGACACGCTCGATGAGGTAGGGTTGGAGCTTGGTTCCGCCGGTCGGAAAAACGGTGTAGCTGGCGGTGAGATCTTTGAGGTTGGTCTCGAAAGCCCCAAGACACAGGGCGGGAAAGCGGGGCGGATCGGCGGCGATTCCGGCCAGGATCATTTTGTCGGCGACGTTTTGAAGTCCGGCGCGCATGCCGATGCGAACAGACATGGTGTTTCGGGATTCGACGAGTCCCTCCCCGGCCGGAAGGGGGCCGCGGTAGGTGCCATCCGAATTGGCCGGGCTGTAGGCTCCGAATTCGCGTGGAAGCTCGCCCGGCCGGATGGGACCGTCCTCCACCCGGTCGCGCGGCGAAAGACCGCGCTCGAAGGCCGTGGCATACACAAACGGCTTCACGACCGAGCCGGCCTGTCGTTGTCCATAGAGCGCGCGGTGAAATTTGCTCATCGAGTAATCCCGGCCACCGACAATCGCGCGAATGCCCCCGGCACGATTTTCGATGGCCACCAGCGCGGCTTGCAAAAAGGGGGCGGATTTTTCGGCGTCGAGCGTCTTGTTGCGGAAAGCCGACATCGGCGTGTGCGGGTAGCCCGGGCGGGCTTCGATCTCCTCCAGGCGTTTGGCCACGGCGAGCTCGGCGGCGCGCTGAAGCGGCCCGTCGATGGTCGTGTAAATCCGGAGACCGCCGCCGTCCATGCGCCCCGTATCCAGGACGAGCTCGAGTTCCCGAAGGATGGCATCCATCGCCCAGTTGTCCTGCGCGGAAAAGCGCGCCCGACCGGCGGTGACGAGAGGCTCGGTGAGAGCCTCGTCCCGCTGGGCGGCGGTGATGAGGCCGAGATCATGCATGCGGCCAAGCACGGTATTTCGTTCGCGTTCGGACTTTTCCGGATCGCGGAGCGGGGAGAACCGGTTCGGGCTTCGGATGAGGCCGGCCAGCGCAGCCGCTTGGGAGAGCGACAGGCGGGAAGCCGGCTTTCCAAAATACGTCTGACTTGCCGCCTCGATGCCGTAGGTGCCCGAGCCGAAGTAGATCCGGTTCATGTAGGCCTCCAAAATTTCCTCCTTGGTGAGCTCGGTCTCAATACGGAACGCGAGCGCCGCTTCGATGAGTTTGCGGTGGAGGTTTTTCCCACCGAGCGGGAAGCTGTTTCTGGCGAGTTGCTGCGTGATGGTGCTGGCTCCCTCGCGGAATCCACCGAGCAGGAGATTTCGCACGATGGCGCGCGCGACGCCGATGGGATCAACGCCGTGGTGGGAGTAAAACCGCGTGTCCTCGCGGCTGATCAGCGCGTTCACAAAAGCGTTCGACACGCGGTCAAACGGCACCACGACCCGGTTCTCCCCCGGGAGACGGCTGTAGAATCTTCCCTCGTGGTCATAGACGACCGATCGCTCATCCATCTCGTGAATCTCACGGAGGTCAAACGTCAGCGCCCAGGCGTAGTAGCCGAGCGCGATCACCAGCCAGAGGAGAAGCGTGAGGAAGCCGAGCTTGAAAATCATCCGCCCCCAGCGGCGCCGACGGGGTTTGGGCTGACTGCGGCGTCCGCTTTTTGTCCGGGCGGTTTTGGAGCGTGCCTTTTTCACCCTGCAAAAATGGGGCTGCGCTGCTGAGAACCGGAAAAAATCATTCCATCGGCAGGCTAGGTGAGCGGCGGGGGCGGGTCAAGGAACCGGGTTCCCGAATCCACTGGCCCGATGGCCCCGGCCTCGCGTATTCTTCCGGACTTTTCCTCATGCCGCATCCCGAGATCTCCCGCCGCCGAACGTTTGCCATCATCTCGCATCCCGACGCGGGCAAGACGACGCTCACGGAAAAATTTCTGCTCTACGGCGGCGCGGTGCAACTCGCCGGAAGCGTCACGTCGCGGAAAAACCAGCGGGCGACGACGAGTGACTGGATGGACCTCGAAAAACAGCGCGGCATTTCGGTTTCCTCGACGGTTCTGCAATTCGAATACGGCGGCTGCGTGGTGAACCTTCTCGATACGCCGGGGCACAAGGATTTTTCGGAGGACACCTATCGGGTGCTGACGGCGGTGGATGCGGCGGTGATGGTGATTGATGCGGGCAAGGGCATCGAGACCCAGACGCGCAAACTTTTCGAGGTCTGCCGGCGACGCGGCGTTCCGATTTTCACGTTCATGAACAAACTCGACCGCCCCGCGCGACCGTCGCTGGACCTGTTGGACGAGTTGGAATCCGTTCTCGGCATTCACGCGATCCCGATGAACTGGCCGCTGGGCGACGGCCCGGAATTCAAGGGGGTTTTTGATCGGGAGACGCGGGAGATGCATCTGTTTGAAAGGACACCCGGCGGAGCCTACCGGGCCGCGGTGGCGGTGAGCGACATTCATGACGATGCTGTAAAAGCCGCCGTGCTTCCGGATGTGTATGCCCGCGTGCGCGATGAATTGGAACTCCTCGACGGAGCCGGGGCCACGTTCGATCCGGACGCCGTGCTCGCCGGAAAATCCACGCCGGTCTTTTTCGGCAGCGCGATGAACAACTTCGGCGTCCAGCTTCTGCTTGATGCGTTTTTGAGGCTGTCGCCCCCGCCAGCCTTGCGTCGGAGTGGGGCGCGCGAAGTCGCACCGGATTCGGAAAAATTTTCGGGCTTTGTTTTCAAAATCCAGGCCAACATGAACCCGAAACACCGGGATCGCGTGTCCTTCATCCGCGTGGTCTCGGGATGCTTCCGGCGCGACATGGTCGCCACCCACACGCGCACCGGGCGTCAGGTTCGGCTTGGCAACTCCCAACGCCTTTTTGCGCAGGACCGCGAGACGGTCGATGACGCATGGGCCGGGGATGTGGTCGGCATTGTTGGCAACTACGACTTCCTCATTGGCGACACGGTCAGCGAAGATCCGGCGATTGTTTTCGATGAAATCCCGCGATTTGCGCCGGAGTGTTTCGCGTATTTGAGAAACTCGAGCACCGCGAAGTTCAAACGCTTTCGGGAAGGCTTGGACCAGTTGATGAAAGAGGGAGTGGCCCAGGCTTTTGATCTGCCGGATTCACTTCAAAAAGTTCCCCTCCTCGGGGCTGTGGGACCCTTGCAGTTTGAAGTGCTCCAATACCGTCTTGAGACCGAATACAGTGCCGAGTGCCGCGTCGAGGGTGCCTCCTGGCAAATGATCCGTTGGGTCGCGCGGGACGGGGCCTGTGTGCGGGAGCGTCCGGACCTGCTCCTTCCCTCCGGCTCCGGACTGGCGGTGGACCCGCTGGGATACTGGGTTGTTCTCCTGCCGAGTTCGTGGTCGGCCGGATATCTTCAGGAAAAAAATCCCGACTGGTCGTTCGTCGCCGAGCCGCCCGGGCCTCCACCCGCGGACTGACGAAGTTACTTCGCCCCGCTCCCGAGCAGAACGGTGGGAATGGTCCGGATGAGAATGTAGAAATCGAGCGCGATGGACCAGTTGTCGATGTATTCGAGATCCATCCGCACCCAATCGCGAAAGTCGGTCACTTTGTTCCGCCCGCGAATCTGCCAGATGCACGTGAGACCTGGCTTCATGCTCAGGCGCCGCCGATGCTCCGCCCGCTCGAATTTTTCGACCTCGTAAAGCGGTAGTGGACGCGGTCCAACGAGGCTCATCTCCCCGTGCAGCACATTGAACAATTGCGGCAATTCATCGATGCTCGTGCGGCGGAGCCATTTTCCGATGGGGGTCACGCGCGGGTCGTCATCCACCTTGAAGACCGGGCCGGTCATGGTATTGCGCGCTGCAAGTTCATCCCGCCGCTGCTCGGCATCCGCGCACATCGTTCGGAATTTCCACATCTCAAATGGCTGCCCGTGGAGCCCGGCGCGCTTCTGGCGGAAAATGACCGGTCCCGGCGAACTCACGCGGACGAGGATCGCGACCCCGATCAAAAGCGGCGAAAGCACCAAAAGGCCGCACAACGCCCCCACCCGGTCCACGACGTTCTTCACCAGCAGCGCCCAGGAAAGCTCCGGTGTCGCGCGAAAGACCAGCATCGGACGCTTCGCGAGCACCTCATAGGTCGGCCTCGCCACCGACGTGTGGATGAAGTCCGCATTCAACCAAGCTTCCACCCCCTCGATCTCGCAGGCCTCAATGGCCCGTTGCACTTTGTCGAGTTCGATGCAGCTGAACGCCAGCACGACCCGGCCTACCGAGTGCCGGTGGAGCGACTCGACCAAGGCCTCGATGCCTTGGGACTGGAGGTCGATCTCGGCGACGACCTGGATTTCCAGCCGCTGGGCCGGAGTGAGTCCGTCGAGCAGATTCCGAATGCTCGCCGGTTCGCCCGCCACGATAATCCTCTCCCCATCCGCTCCCTGTCGAAGCTGGCGGATGTGATACCACACCATGAGCCGCTCCCGCAGCAACAGCGCCACCGGAGCGAGCATGGCAAAAATAATCAGGACCGAACGGCTCGGCACCGCCAACCGAAGAAAAATTACTGCCAGACCAAGAATCAACCCCATCCACACCGCCGCCGCAGCCATTTGGCGCAAGGATTTCCACACTGTCTTTTCCAGCGGGTAATTGTAGAATCCCTGCATTTCCAAGAGAAACGGCCCGAACGGCATGATCACCGCCAGCATCCAGACAAATTGCTCGAAACCTTCAATCGACCAGAGATTGTCGAGGATGATGAGCTGGTTGAACCGCAGCAGATGACTCAGCCAAAATATAAATCCCAACAGGATCGCGTCAACGAACTGGCTGACTTGAAGTCGGATTTCTTGCTTGCGAGCAATCATGTGGAACCCTGCAACCTATCGATAATCACTGGGAACCTCGCTTTTAACTTTGAACACCAATCTTCGTCAAAAGAATAAGCCGACTGCAGGAAGTGTGGTGGGCATTGTGGACAGCGCGGCCGCGAGGCGCGTCGCACAACAGTTGCATCTTGGTGGGGTGGATTTTCTGGAGTGGCGGGCGGACCAAATACCGTTGTTGCGCCCGCCGAAGGTGGATTTTCCATGGATTCTGACGGTTCGGGATCCGCGGGAAGGCGGGGCCGGACCTGTTTCGGTACCGGAGCGCCGGGCGTTGTTTTTAAAGCACCTTCCGATTGCAGCGGCGGTGGATATCGAAGTGCGTTCGCTGGCGACCTTTCGGGACGTGGCTGACCGGGCGCGGAAGGAGGAGGTCACGGTCATTGCGTCGTTTCATGATTTTCGAAAAACACCGTTGCCCGACCAATTGGGAACTGTGGTGAAGCGGGCGGTCGAGGCGGGAGCGGATGTTCTCAAGATCGCGGCCTTCACGCGGACGCCGGCGGATGTGGCAACGCTTCTGGCGTTGTTTGCGACGTCTCCGTTGCCGTTGGCGGTGATGGGGATGGGCCCGCTGGGCATGGCATCGCGGATCCTTTTCGCCTCGTCCGGCTCGGTGCTGAATTACGGTTGGCTCCACAAGCCCAACGTGCCCGGGCAGTGGTCGGCGGCCGATTTGCGGGCGATCGTGGAAAAGGTGCGCGCGGCTTCGTGAGTCCCTGGGCCGTGGTCCTGCCGCTGGCGGCGGCATTGATTTACGTTTCCGCGACGCTTGTCATCAAGCGCGCCGTCTCGCTGGGAGCGGAATCGAAGCACGTGAATGTTTCGACGAATGTGGCCATGGGACTCATCATGCAGCCGTTGTGGTTGTTCGGTGGCGTGACGCCAACCCTTTGGCAACCGCTGCTCCTGGGCTTTTTGTTTTTTCTGGGTCAGTGCTTCACATTCATCGCGATCAGCCGGGGCGATGTCTCGGTGGCGACGCCGCTCATGGGCACGAAGATCCTTTTTGTGTCGGGCATCGCGGTACTGGTTTTCGGGGTGGAGACGTCGTGGGATTGGTGGATGGCGGTGCTTTTATCGACGGCGGCGGTGGCGTTGATCACGATGAACCCGGGTCGCCTCAGCCGTGGCTCGATTGCCCGCACGGCGTTTTTCGCCACGCTCTCGGCGATGATTTTTGGGCTCGTTGATATCCTCATCCAAGTCTGGGCCGAGCCGGAAAACCTCCCGCGGTTTTTCGGGACAATGTTCACGACGACGGCGTGCTTTTCCGCCGCTTGGTATCTTTTCGGCCAGCGTGGATTTCAATTGCCCTCGGTGGGGTCGCGGCCGTGGCTGGCCCTGTCCGCGGGCTTGTTGTCCATTCAGGTTCTGCTTCTGGCGCTTTCACTCGGACTCTTCAACGATGCGACGGCGACAAACATTCTGTATTCGTCGCGGAGTTTCTGGAGTGTCGTGTTGGCGTGGTCGGCAGGACATTGGTTCAGCGCGCGGGACGCGGAGGCCGGAGGGCGGGTGATGCTTTTGCGACTGGCGGGCGCGGTCTTGCTCTTTGCGTCGATCCTTCTCATTGTTCTTTGAACCATGATCGAATCCCTTCTGCCGACCCTGCGAAACGGGGAGGAATTAACGCACGACCAGATCGCTGCGGCGTGTGATGCCCTTCTCGACGAATCGCGATCCGTGGAGAGCAGGGCCGATTTTCTCCGGGCCCTGCACGAAAAAGGCGAGACGGCGGCGGAGATCGCGGCTTTTGTCGCTGTGCTTCTCGGCCGCGCGGTCTCCTTTCCCCGAAGCGGGCGCGGGTGTCTTGATGTGTGTGGAACCGGCGGCGACCGCGCCGGGCTCTTTAATGTTTCGACCGCTGTCATGTTGGTCGCGGCTGCCTGTGGTGCGCAGGTGGTGAAGCACGGGAACCGCGGAATTACCTCACGTTCCGGCGGCGCGGATGTGCTCGAAGCGCTCGGCGTGCGGGTGGATCTTCCGCCGGACCGGGCCGCTGCGGCGCTGGAGGCGACCGGATGTTGTTTTCTTTTCGCTCCGCATTATCACCCGGCCTTCAAAGCGGTTGCTCCCGTCCGCAAACGTCTCGCGGATGAGGGACGGCGGAGCATTTTCAATATGCTCGGCCCGCTTCTGAATCCCGCCCGGCCGTCGTTTCAACTCTCCGGCGTCTTCGATCCCGCCCTGCTCGCAACGTATGCGGCGGTTTTTGAAAAACTCGGGCGCGAACGGGCTTGGGCGGTCCATGGTACCGGACCCAACGGCCTGGCGCTCGACGAGATTTCTCCGATTGGTCCGACGGAAGTACGCGCCTGGGACCACGGAAGCGCTTCGGCGTTTGAGATCGATCCCGGCGTGTTTGCGTTTCCGCCCGTCCGACGCGAAGACCTCGCCGGCGGCGATGCGGCCCAGAATGCCGGGATTATCGCCGACCTACTCGTCGGCAACCTTCGGAGCGGAGCGCGGGTCATCGTGCAAATCAACACCGCAGCCGCCTTGGTCGTGGCTGGGATTGTTCCGGATTTGCCGACCGGCTGGCAGCGCGCCGGAAGCGCCTTGGACGACGGCTCCGCCCGTGATGTCCTCGACCGCCTGCGCTCCTGCCGCTGAGGACGTTGCAGATCTCCCGAAACGAAAAGCCCGGTGCTTGCGGGCGAATCAGGTGATCAGCATGCAATCGCCGTAGCTGAAAAAGCGATAGCGTTCGCGCACGGCTTGGGCATAGGCCTCGCGGGCGAGGTCCATACCGGCAAACGCGCTCACCAGCATGAGCAGCGTCGAACCCGGAAGGTGGAAGTTCGTGAGCAGAGCTCCGACTTTTTGGAAGGTAAACGGCGGGTAAATGAAAATGTTCGTCCGCCCCGCGCCAGGTTGGAGCGGACCCGGGGGACGGGACTCCAGCACGCGCATCACCGTCGTGCCCACCGCGACAACCCGACCGGCCTCGTTCACCGCCCGCGCGGCGTCGGAGGAAATTTCGAAGCGTTCCTCATGCATCTCATGCCGGGTAATGTCATCGACTTTCACCGGCAGAAACGTCCCGGCCCCGACATGCAATGTCACGAAGGCGTGGGGAATTTTTGCGAGAATTTCCGGGGTGAAATGCAGGCCGGCCGTAGGCGCGGCGACGGAGCCCTCGGGCTTGGCATAGACCGTCTGGTAGCGCTCGGCGTCGCTGGCATCCGGATCGCGCTTGAGATATGGCGGCAGCGGAATGCTCCCGAATTTTTCCAGATCCGGCGCGTCGTGAAAAAAGACGATCCGTTCGCCGTCGGGAAGCACCTCGCGGACCTCGGCCGTTGTCCCGGCGATGGCGATCACCGCGCCGGCCCGCGTGCGTCGGCCGGGTTTTGCGAGGCATTTCCAAGTGTTTGGTTCGGGCGTCGGCTCGAGAAGGAAAAGCTCGACCTTCGGGTCCTCGCGGAGGAGGCGTGCTTTGATGACTTTGGAGTTGTTGAGAACGACGAGATCCCGCGGCTGGAGCAGCGAAGGAAAATCGCGGAAGGCGGCATGGCGGATCGTGCCCGAGGCCCGGTCCACCAGCATCATCCGCGAGGCATCCCGACTCTCCAAAGGATGGGCAGCAACGAGCTCCGGCGGCAGTTCGTAATGATAATCGGCCAGCTGTCGCGACATCAGCGCATCACTTTTCCATCACGTCCCATCCGCTGGAATCCGCAGCGCGCCGCCGCCGCGCCGACGAGATCGGCGACCCGGCGTTTGAGGCGCCAGGCGCGGCGGAACAGGACCACGACAAAAATCACATACGGGATCCACAACCAGAGATCGTTGCCGGGCACCAAAAACTGTCGGTAGCAAAGAATGCTCAGGAGAACGAGGTTGATGAGGAGCGTCGTCGCGACCATGCGTGTGCCCAGATGCACGCGCGTCAGGCATTTGGGGCCGCCGTGATATTCAGTGACCGTGCGAAGTTTCACACCCCACCAGAAGCTCCCGTAAATCTGCACGTCCCAATCTTTCCAGCCCGTGTCGGTCGAGTAACTCCAGCCTTCATCTTCCAACGCCTGCACGACTTCCTGGAGGAGGCGTTCGCGACCGAGACCGTTTTCGCTCCACAGCCGGAGGTTGGTGATGCTGCCGCGGGATGGGGTGAAATCCTTCTCGACGCTGGCAATGACCGCCGGCGGCGTGCGCTTGAATTTCAGCCACGTGAAATACCGGGCCCATCCGCGAACGAGCGGCTGGGCAAGGGCAAGCCAGGCGACCAGCAGGCGCGCGCGGATCGTGTCGTGACGCGGTTCCAAGCGCGCGTGGATCATGTACGAAAGCGCGACCAAAAACGTCCCGCCAAACATGATATACGGCACGATCCGCAAAAACGGCAGCGGCACCGAGATGGCAAAAATGAACAACGTAAGCGTGACCCACTCGATGCTGCTCAGATACGCCGCCACGTCCGATTGCGGGGTGGGATAGATCGATTGGAAGAGCCCTTCGCCGAAAACGCCGTGATAAATCACCGGTTTGTTGACGAGCCACGTGAAGCGGGGCGCCCCGTAGATTTGCCCTTTCCATTTGGCGGTGCCGGTCGGGCCGAAAAAAACGAGGTGCTTGAACCGAAGCATCGACTCCGCCTCGCCGTAACCCTCCTGCTGTTTCCGGAACGCCTGCAACGTGAACCGCCGATAGTGCCACACAATCGCAGCGGGGCTGAAGGCAATGACGCCGCCGGATTGCTGGAGCCGCCAACAAAAGTCCACATCGTCGCCGGCCTTGCGGTATTCGGGATCAAAGCCGCCGACCTGATCAAACGCCCACCGGTGAAAGGCCATGTTGCAGCCGGGGATGTGCTCGGCCACGACATCGGTCAACAAAACATGGCTCGGCCCGCCCGGTGCCGCAGCCACGCAGGCTTGGACCCAGTTTTCGGCCGGCGGGGAAATATTCGGTCCGCCCACGCCGGCGTAGTCCCCGCTGAGAAGCGTGCCGACCAAGTAGTAAAGCCAGTCGGGATCGGCCATGCAGTCGCTGTCGGTGTAAACGATGATGTCGCCCTTCGCCGCGTGCGCGCCGACATTGCGCGCGTAGCTGAGACCTTTGTTTTCCTGTCGGATGTTCACCACCCACGCATGCTTCGCCGCGATTTCCTGCGTGTTGTCCTTCGATCCGTCGTCGACCAAAATCACTTCATAATCGGGGTAGTCGACATGCTTCAGCGACTCAAGGCAGCGATCGAGCGTCTTGGCGCCGTTGTAGGAACACACGATCACCGACGCCTTCGGATACGACGGCAGCTTCACGCGCGAGGTCATCGAGCCGGGTCCGGAAAAAAGGCGCTTCACCGTTTCGTAGGCGGGCTTTTTTGTCCGGTCCCGTCGGACCAATCCGAACGCCCAATCAAGAATTTCCTGCCCGCCGCGGAACCACTCTTCCGTCCACGCATAAATGATCGTCCCGGCCAGTCCGCCGCGGACGACGCTCTCGACGTGCCATCGGAGCATTTCCGCCTGGTCTTCCTCCGGGTGGCGGATGGTATCCATGCCGAACTCGCCGAGGATCAGCGGCTTGTCATCGGCGAGATTCTGCAGGCGGGCCAGATAGCGCTCAAAGTCCTCCTGCCGGTGCAGGTAAACATTGAACGTCACGAAGTCGCTGTTCTGCGGCAGGAGGTATTCGGTCGGCGGATAGCTGGCATAGGAGAACAACGCCCGGGGATCGGCCGCCCGGCCGATGTTGATGAGGTGCTCGACGAATTCGGTAACCTGTCGTGCGCCCAGCCAGCGGACCATCGTTGTTGGGACTTCGTTGCCGACGAGGTATCCGAATACGGCAGGATGCCCGGCATTGCGGGCCACGCCCTCTTCGACCGCCCGCTCGGCCTCGGCCCGGATTTTGGCATCTTTGAGGAACTCGAGGTGCTCGGCCCACGGGATGGAAATGAGCGCCCGGATCCCACGCTCCGCACACAAGTCGAGGAACCAGCGCGGGGGCACGTAATAGATGCGGACAACATTCACCCCGGCCTCGACCATGAGATCCAGATCGCGACGCGCACCGTCGGGCGTTCCAAAAAACTCGCCGTTCGCATCGGGCGCAAACGGCCCATAGGTCACTCCTTTGATGAAGAACTTCCGCTCGCCCTCGAAGAAAAACTTGGCGCGCACGCGCACCGGCAACATTTCACTCACGCCGCGTAACTACCAGCCGTCCTTGCGCCACGCGAGCACCGATTTACGGTCCGTCCCGATCCGTTGTTCGGGCGGGAGGTCCCGACTCTGGTGTTGCGAGGGGCTGCGATTCGGCGATGTTCGGGGGCGTCCATGCAAAGTCTCCGCCATTTTTTCCTGCTGCTTGTCCTCACCGCCGCCCCGCTCGCGGCCCAGGATCGGGAAGCCAAAAAGGCCGTCCTCCCCCGCCCGGCACCGGATGCTCCGGAGCGAATCGAGATGACGCGGGTGCAGATTCTTTTGGATCGGGCGGGATTCCGACCGGGAAAAATCGACGGCCTCGGCGGAGAGTTCACCCAAAAGGCGGCGGATCGCTATGCGATGGTGAACGGCATTCCGCCGGGTCAGTTTTTCGATCTGTCGAGCGTCCCGCAGGCCTACCGCGACTACGCAGTGACGGAATCCGACAAGGCCTGGATCGGCCCTCAGGCCTCATCCCCGGCAGCGCAGGAAAAGTTGAAGGCCATGAAGTATGCCGATCTCTGGGAGTTGGTGGCGGAGCGGTTTCATTGCGATCGGGAGTTTTTGCGCGAGCTCAATCCGGGTGTGACGACGGTGGATGTCGGGACGGTGCTCCGTGTGCCCGACGTGGAGGAATTTCGCATGGACGATGTCGCGGCCTTGGAAAAGCTCCGGCGCGAAGAGGAAAAAGCCCGAAAGGCAGCGGCGGAGGCTGCGAAAGTGGCTGCGGCAGAAGCGGCGGCGTTGGCGGCAGCCGATCCGAGTACAACGCCTTTGCCCACTCCATCGCCCACGTCGCCTCCCCCGGCTCCGACGCGCCGGATTGTGCTGCTCCGCGATGATCGGATCTTGGAGGTCTATGAAGGCGATACGCTGCTTGCGGCGTTTCCCTGCACACCGGGGTCGGGCCGGGTGCCGGTGCCGGTGGGAACCTGGCGCGTCATCGCGAACATCCTCCTCCCCTATTACCGTTGGGACAAATCCGTTCTCGAAAGCGGCGTGAAGAGCGACAACGCCTACAATCTGCCTCCGGGACCGAACAACCCCGTCGGCATCGTCTGGATGGCGATCAATCGGCCGAGCGTCGGCATGCACGGCACGCCGTGGCCGGATCAAATTGGTCGCAACGAAAGCAGCGGGTGCATCCGACTTTCCAATTGGGATGCCTTCACGCTCAGCCAGATGATCGTCAAAGGCACCCCGGTCGAGGTCCGCTGATCCGGTCAGATCGTTTCGAACTGACTGATCTTGCGGAAGAGGGCATAGCGTTCGTCGATTTGCGCGATGTCGACGGTTTTGAGCCGCTCGAGGCTGAAGGCTTCGACGTTGAAACTCGCCAGCACGCTGCCGAAGACGACGGCGTGGCGGAGGGCGGCGAAATCCACCGGGCCTCCGTCGGTTTTCTTGGCGAGATATCCGGCGAGGCCCCCGGCAAACGTATCGCCCGCGCCGGTCGGGTCGTGGATGTCCTCGAGCGGGTAAGCCGGGCAGCTGAAGAACTGGCCGTTGTCGCCGAAGAGCAGGCAGCCGTGCTCGCCTTTTTTGATCGCGACATACTGCGGCCCCATGGCCCGGATCGCCGCACCGGCTTTGATTAGGCTCGTTTCACCGGTCAACTGGCGCGCCTCGCCGTCGTTGAGGATGAGCATGTTCACCCGGCCGAGCAGGCGGATGAGCGATTCTTTGGCGATGTTGATCCAGAGATCCATCGTGTCCGCGATGACGAACCGCGGGGACTGGACCTGATCGAGCACGTGGTGCTGCAAGTCCGGGGCGATATTGGCCAGGAGGACGATGGGCGTCGAGCGGTAGCTCTCGGGCAGAACCGGCGTGAAATGCTCAAAGACATTCAAAGCGACCGAACGCGTCTCCCGCGTGTTCATGTCCCACATGTATTCGCCCGACCAGCGGAAGGTCTGCCCCGGGACGATTTGCAGTCCGTCCAAATCGATCTTCCGGCTGCGGAAAAGCTCCACGTGTTCTTTGGGAAAATCTTCGCCGACGATGCCGACGAGGCGGACGGGGGAAAAATTGGACGCCGAGACGGCTCCGTAGGAAGCGGATCCGCCGAGGAGGTTGCGGTGCTCCTCGAGCGGAGTTTTGATGTCATCCAGCGCGATTGAGCCAACGATAAGAACGGACATAGGCCGGGAAGATGAAACGTCCACGCCCGGTTGCGCCAGAAAAAACAGACATCCCGCCGGCCCGGTGCGTAATGTTTTCTCCATGAAACGTGCGATCCACTGGTTCCGACGCGACCTCCGGCTTATCGACAATACCGCCCTCCACGCCGCCGCCACCGAGGCCGCCGAGGTCGTGCCGGTTTATGTTCTCAGTGATTGGACCTCCTCCCATCGGTGGACCGGGGCGAACCGCCAGAGCTTTCTCTGCGGATGCCTCGAGTCGCTCGCGAAAAATCTCGAGAGCCTCGGCGGTCGTCTGATCCTGCGCGAAGGCGACGCCGTGGCGGCTTTGGAAAAACTCGTTCACGAGAGCCGGGCGGAGGCGATTTTTTTCAATCGCGATCCCGATCCCTTTGGCCGCGCCACCGAGGATCGCGTCCGGGCCATGGCGGGCCGCTGCGGCGTGAGCGTTCACGATTTCAAGGATGTCTGCGTTCACGAACGCGACGAAGTGCAGACCGGCTCCGGCGATCCGTTCCGCGTCTTCACCCCCTACTCGAAGGCGTGGATGAAGCTCCCCAAGCCCGCCCGAAGCGGACGGCTCAAAACGCTCGCCGTTCCATCCGGTCTCAGCTCCGTTCCCCTGCCGACTTTGGATCGGTGGAAACTCCCCGCCCCGGCTCCGGGAGTCGTGGCCCCGGGAGAAAAAGCGGCCCGGGAGCGGATGAAGGCGTTTCTTGCAAGCGGCCTCGCTGTCTATGGCGAGCGTCGCAATCTCCCCGCCGGGGACGCGACATCCCGCCTCTCGCAGGATCTTCGCTTCGGACTGCTCTCGATCCGCAACCTTTTCGAGGCCTGTGTCGCACGGCGCGATGAACTCTCCGCGGCCGGACGCAATAGCGCGCAAAAATACATCAGCGAGCTCATTTGGCGGGAGTTTTACATGCAGGTCCTCTGGCACTACCCGGACGTGCTCGAGCACGAATTCAATCCCCGGTTCCGCGGGATGGAGTGGCCCGGAGACACGGCCTCGTTCGAGCGGTGGTGCTCGGCGGAAACCGGGTTCCCGATTGTGGATGCCTCCATGCGCGAGTTGCTACAGACCGGGTTCATGCACAATCGCACACGCATGATCACGGCGATGTTTCTCACAAAAGATCTCCTCCTCGACTGGCGGCTCGGTGAGAAGTTTTTCATGCAGCATCTCACCGATGGCGAGATCGCCAGCAACAACGGCGGCTGGCAGTGGAGCGCGGGAACCGGAGCCGACGCGGCCCCGTATTTCCGAATACAAAATCCGTGGACACAGACGAAGCGCTACGACCCGGACGGCCGCTACATCAAAACCTGGCTTCCCGAGCTCCGCGATGTGCCGGCCGAGAAACTTTGCGAACCGCCGGCTCCCGGACTTCGTCTCGCCAAAAACTACCCACCGCCCATGCTGGATCATTCGGTCGCCCGAGACCGGGCGCTCGACCTCTTCGCACGCTACCCGGCCCAGCCGGCGGACTGAAAGCGCGACCGGCTTGCAAAATCCGTCTCGTCGGATGCGAAGCCTCGATTAACATGCGGGCATGTCTCTCCTTGTTCTTCAGTTCGAGCACAGTCCGTATTGCATCCCGATCACCCACGCGCTGACCGCGCTCGGTGTGCCGTTTGAGATTCGCAATGTTTCGAATGCCGACCGGCGGGAGGTTTTGGAAACAACCGACGGAGCGTATTACCAAGTTCCGGTTCTCGTTCACAATGGCCAGGCCATTTATGAGTCGTCTCCCCAGTCCCTCGACATCGCCCGATACATCGACCGCACCTTTGCCGGGGGAGCACTTTTTCCCGCCGCGTGCGAAGGATGGCAGCGGATCCTCCTCCCCTACATCGAAGATACGATTGAGAGCATCACATTCCGGCTGGTCGATCCGTCCTACCTGCGCGATTTGTCCGACCCCGTCGAACGCGGGCTCATCCGACGCCACAAAGAACGGAAATTTGGCGTGGGTTGTGTCGAGGATTGGGCCCGCCGCCGCGAGGAACTCACCGCCGAAGCGACATCGCTCCTGACACCACTCGATCTCATGCTCCAACAAACGCCTTTCCTGCTCGGCGACGCACCGGTTTTCAGCGACTTCGCGCTGTTCGGGATTCTCGGAAATCTCACCTACCGCGATTACAACCAGCTCCCACCCGGCCTCACCGCCCTCGCCCGCTGGCACGCCCGAATGTCCTCCGCCCGCGAACTCGGTCTCCACGCCGCAACGTAGAATCGCCGTGGTCCCGGCGGAGATTTGCTTTTCGTTCGCCGGGAACACCATGTAAACAAAACCTCGTGACCCGATATCCCAAGGCGGAAAATCAGACGTCCTTCGGTTTCGGTCCCACTTCGGGGGTATAGCTCAACGGTCAGAGCAGGCGGCTCATAACTGCTTGGTTCACGGTTCGAATCCGTGTGCCCCCAAACTTTTCAGCGCATTTGGACGCGGCCGTCGCCGAAGAGGGCGTTGGCGCGGCCGAAGTGGACGGTGGTATCGGTGTCGGTGACGATGCGGATGCGGCCGGGGTTGCGCACGGCGATGGTGCCGCGGCGGGTGTAAAATTTCGGAGAAAGTTGGGGCTCGCCGTCAATGAACGGCCTCCATTCGTAGCTGGAGCCTTCGGATTTGAAGTAATTGTTGGCGACCACATCCGCGGGGCAGCGCAGCGTGCGTTCGGCGATGCCGTAGGGGCCGAATGCTTCGAGCATGGTCATCGCCGTCGCGCCTTCGGGGAGGTCGTCTTCGTCCTCGTAAACGGGGCGGGCGGGGTTGTTGATGTAGGGGAACTTTCCTTCGTTTTCTCCGGTGTAAAGTCCGACCGCGACGCCGATCTGGCGGAGGTTCGCCATGCAGGCCGTGCTGCGGGCACGATCCATGATGCGTCCCCACTCCGGAACCGCGAGCGTGATGAGCATGGCGATGATGGCGATGACGACGAGGAGCTCGAGGAGCGTGAACGCGCGGTACGAACGGATCATGACTCTTGGCGGGCCTGTTGTTTCCGGTCGTTGTAGCGCTTGTAGCGCTCGCTGCGTTGCTCGGGGGTGCGCCGCGCGTCGCGGGCGGCTTCGCGTTCCGCGAGGCGTTCCTGAACTTCGGGACGGCTGAAAAATTCCTGCATTTTGGCGCGGCGTTCTTCCTCCGAGAGCTGCGAGGTCTCGCGCAGGAGGTTTTGCATTTCGTCGAGTTCGGCTTGGGCTTTCGGACGTTCCTCGGCGGGAAGTTGGGCGATGACAGCTTGGGCGCGGGCCTGGAGCCAGGCGGGGTTCACATTCGCGCGATCCGGCCGCTGCCAAAATCCGCCGCCGCCAGGTCCTCCCCCGCCTTGGTCGCGGGAGGCCCCGGCCGTGGCGGGGGGACCGGTTCGCTCACCGCGGTCGCGGGGGCGGGTGAGCATAAGAAAAACCTCGGCACTTTCGCCTTTTCCGGCCTTTGCGAGCGACCGGGCGAGGCTAGCGGCCTCTCCGCGTGCAGGCGGATTCGCGATTTCCGGATTCCAATCTTTCGGAATGGCCGTCAGCAGACCCGATTTTGCGGAGACTTGCTGAAGCGAGGACTGGAGATCGGGGGATTCGGTCTTTTCAAAGACGACATCGAGTTTTCGGGCATCGATGGGAACAACCGGCCCGAACATCCCGCCGCCGGGCATCCAGTGGACCACCCAATCCTCCGAGCGGTTTCCGGTCTCGAAGTTGGCGAGCGCCTCGCGGGTGCGGGCTTTGGCGGGAGCGGCGATAACCGCGGGGCGGAGGTCGGCGTCGATTCGAACACTCAGGGTCTCGAGGGCTTCCAGGAGCGGCGCACGGCGGAGTTGAAGCATGACCGGCGTCTCCGGAGGCACGTTGGTAACAATGTCCACCCGCCCCTGACGCTCGATGGCGGCGATAACTTTTGAAAGGGGCGCATCGCGAAAATCCACACTGATCGTCCCATCCGGCCACAAACTCCAAACAACGAAAACGGTGGTCACGGCCAGGACCGCGAGGAGGATCTGGAATCGATAGGAGCCCATGAACGGATTGTAACCCCAAGGTCGGGTCAAAGTTGCGAGATTTGTTCGGACAGAAACAGGAGGGCGCGGAACCCGGCGGGCGGGATTTCGAAGCAGGGTATAGCGACAGAGCGTCCCGATTTAGCGACGTTCCGACGCCATCCGCGAACCGGAGGTCTCTCTCTCGCAGACAAAGAAACCCGAACCAAACTCCGCCCGGACTCGGTCGACGAGGTCCGTCGGGGCTTCGGGGGACAGGACGGCGAAAATGGTCGAGCCCGAGCCGGACATGAGGCTGGCGGCGAGCCATGACTTGAGGGCGGGCAGGAGAAACTGGGGAAACTGGGGGTCAGGAAACTGGGGGAAACTGGGGGTCAGGGAAACTGGGGGTCAGTGTGCATATTCTTTCGTTCTTTTCACTTCCTATCGCACCGTCCGTCTCCTCGCCAATACCGACTCACGCAGACGATTGCTGCGCTTTTCGTCTTCAAGTGCTCCGAGAATCCATGTT
>CAZEYT010000040.1:0-4511 GCA_964516295.1 uncultured Chthoniobacterales bacterium
CGGAGATTTATGGAGTCCCGACAAAGGTTTTCAATCAAGCGATCAAGCGGAATGCCGAGAGATTTCGCGAGGACTTCCGGTTTCAACTGACGGCAGAGGAATGGGAAAACTTGAGGTCACAAATTGTGACTTCAAGTTTGGACGGCGAGAGACCGGAAGCTTTAAGGTCACAAATTGTGACCTTGGATGGAAAGGCGTCAACACGCCGAACCGGTCACAATCTGTGACCGGTTTCCACGGTGGCCGCCGCAAGCTCCCCTAAGCCTTCACCGAGCACGGAGCGACTATGGCCGCGACGGTGCTCAACAGCCCGGAGGCAGTAACGATGAGTGTGGCCACATGGAATTGTATTCAGAATAGCCGACCTGCCGAAAACTGCCCGGACTCCCGTGCTGTTATCGGATTGGAATGATTTCACTGGCTTGTCCGGGGCTGCCGGGAGTCGGGTTTTCTGGAGCATTTGACCGGGCTTGTGGACATTGACCGCCTCCGGGATGTGATTTCACGGTTTTTGTCCGCGGGCAGGCGAGCCTGAAGGTCTTTACGAAGCCCGACTTGCGTGCGGCCCTAGGCCTTGCTACACCCGGTCCATGTTCCTTCCTGTTTCTCATGTGATTGTGCAACCGGACGATGGCACGGCTCCGGTGCTGGAGTTGATCCGCCTCGCGAAAGAAAGCCTGCTCATGAAGCAGTTCACGTTCAGTGAGCCGGAGATCATGAAGGCCGTCGTCGACCGTCACAAAGCGGGGGTCGCCGTGCGAATCATGCTCAATCCGCAGCGCTCAGGCGGGGACCGGGCAAATGATGAGACGTTTGCTTATTTCCAGAAAAACGGCGTCGATATCCGGTGGTCGAACCCGAAGTTTTACGTCACTCACGAGAAGTCGATCGTGGTGGACAAGCGGGCGGCGCTCATAGCGACCTTCAATCTTTGCACGAAATACTTCACGCTCACGCGGGACTATGGCGTGATCGTGCAGGATCCGGTGAAGGTCGGACAGGTGGTGGAGGGATTCGAGGCCGATTGGGAGCATCGCGACTGGCATCCGTCGGCTCACGCCGGGCTCCTTTGGAGCAACAACAATTCGCGAGCGCTGATGTCAAAGTTCATTGATGCCGCGCAGGAAACGCTCGATGTGCAGCACCCAAAATTTGTGGATGCCACGATCCTCGACCGGCTTCTTGAGGCGCGGAATCGCGGGGTGGCCGTGCGGGTTCTCTGTGGCGGGAAGCACGGGATCAGCGACTGGGATATTCTCGATACCTTCTCGTCGCTTCGCGTGATGCACCGGGGCGGCATCAAGGTGCACAAGCAAAAGAATTTTCGTCTTCATGCCAAGTTGCTCATTGCGGACCGGGCGCATGCGTTGGTGGGTTCGATGAACATCGACCGTTCGGCCTTCGACCTCCGCCGCGAACTGGGCACGACCATCACCGATCCCGGAGTTGTGAAGCGGCTTGGGGATGTTTTTGAGGAGGACTGGGAATCGTCACGGCGCTATGAAGCGCCCGATCCGCTGGATCCCTCGCTCCACCACGAAGAGGATTTTCCGCATGACGCCGACCTCACCCACGAGTGAGCCCGTTGCGGGGCGTCCGTCGCTTCTCGAACTCGCGCTGACGTTCAACCACATCGCTCTGGCATCCTTCGGTGGCGGACTCTCCGCCTGGTCGCGCGAGGTCGTGGTCGTCGAGAAAAAGTGGATGTCCGATCCGGAATTCCTCAGCGCGCTGACGATGTGCCGCATCCTCCCCGGGGCCAATCAGGTGAATCTGGCCGTTTTTGTCGGAAACAAGATGGGCGGCATCCCGGGAGCGTTCGCGGCGATTTTCGGACTCACTCTGGTGCCGGTGATTCTGATTCTTGCGCTGGGCTTCGGGTATTTTGCCTACCATGAGGTGCCGGCCTTGCAGAACATTCTTCGCGGAGCCGCCGCGGCCGCCGTGGCGCTGACGCTCTCGATGGCGATCAAGACGGGACAAAAATGTCTTGGCGGAGTGATCCCGATTCTCCTCTTTGCGGCGATTTTTCTTCTGAACGGCATCTTTCGCTGGCACCTCGTTCCCTGCCTCGCGCTTCTGGCTCCTCTCAGTCTGGCGTGGGCGTGGCCCCGCCTGAAGAAATCATGAACCTCCGGACGTTTCTCCATATCTTCACGTTGTTCACGTCGCTTTCGCTGCTCTCGATCGGCGGCGGGAATACGGTGATCCCGGAAATGCACCTGAAGGCCGTGCGGGATTATGAATGGATGACAGACAATCAATTCGCCGACATCTTCGCAATTTCGCAGGCTGCGCCCGGACCGAGCATTTTGATTGTGACCCTCGTCGGCTACAAAGCCGGACTCGGAGCCGGGTGGGGGCAGGTCTCCGGAATTCTTGGCGGTCTCTTGGCGACCCTGGCGATGATGGTTCCGGCGGGTGTTCTGGTTTACTTGGTCGCCCGTGTTTGGGAGAGTGCGAAGGATTCTCCATTGCGGCATGCGGTCGAAAAGGGATTCGCGCCCCTTACGGTCGGTCTTGTCCTGGCCAGCGGTTGGGTGATGAGCAGAGCGGCGGACCATGGTTGGCAGGCGTGGGTTCTCACCGGCGTTTGCACGGTGATTTTCACGACCACAAAAATCAACCCGCTGATCATTGTGACGATTGCCGGCTTCATTGGCTGGTTGGGGTGGATCTGAGCGAAGGGCGATGAGACGGCTTTTTCAAACGATCGTTGCCGGTTTGTTTCTGGCGTCTCTTGCAGGATGCACGCTGCTGGATCTCCGAACGCAGGATGAGCGCATTGGCCGGACGGGCTTTGTTGCGGTCGAGGTGACGTCACCGCCCGGCTCGGTGCCGGTCTATGCGATGGCGGTTTCGAGTTCTGGAAAGGTTGTGGGAGCGGAGCGCGTGGGCACGGATCGGTTCGCGACGTTTGCCCTTCCGAAGAGTGAGACCTTCACGGTCCTCGTCTTCGCCGATGCCAATCGCAACCGCCGCTTTGACGTTGGCGAACGATCTGCCGTGCGTCGCGACGTGATGCCGGTGCCGTTGGGGGATCCCTCGCAAAAGGCGCGCTTGATCCGAATGGCCGTGGGACGATTTTCCAGCGACTATCCCGCGGGTCTCGATGTTCCTTCCGCAGCCGGTGCCGCGGTGGTCCTGACCGCTGGCGATGTGGCGAACCTGAACGATGCGAGGTTCCAGCCCGAGACCGGCACCCGTGGCTTGTGGGAGCCGGAGACGGCTCTTCTCGCCGGACACACCGGACTCTATTTGAACGAGCCCTTTGATTCCTCGAAAATCCCGGTCGTATTCGTACACGGCATCGGGGGCTCGCCGCAGGATTTCAAGCAATTGATCCCGCGACTCGACCGTTCCCGATATCAGGCGTGGTTTTTTGCATATCCCTCCGGTTTCCGGCTTGGCAAGGCCTCCACGGCGCTCGCATCGCTTTTGGATCTCACGATGAGGCGCTACGATGTGGAGCAGGTCCACATTGTGGCGCACAGCATGGGCGGGCTGGTCTCGCGGGATGCGATTTTCAAGATTTCCGAGCTCCGCGGCGGTCGGCCTGTGGGCCGCTTTATCAGTATCTCGACTCCATGGGGCGGGCATGGGGCGGCGAAGAGCGGCCTGCGGCATCTCCGCTATCCGGTGCCTTCGTGGATCGACATGGCTCCGGGCAGCGCGTTCCTGACCGGGATCTGGAAGAACAAGCTCCCGTGTCCACATTGGCTGATCTTCGGCTTTGATACCAAGCCGCTGCCGTGGCTCACCCTGAACAATGACACAGTCGTCGATTTGGAAAGCACGCTCTATTTGCCGGCCCAGGAACAGGCGGTGCGTGTCGTCGGCTTGAAGAAAGACCACGAGAGCATTCTTTTTTCCCCGGAAACGGCCTTGAAGATGAACGGGTTCCTCATCGCCCGCTGAGGTGCTCAGGGCTCGGTGATGGGATCCGGCGCTTTTTTGGGCCGCTTTTTATTGCGCACCCAAACGATTGTTTGCGCGCCGTTTTGGGACTGGCGGACTTCGAAGAGATCGATGGCGCGAAAAAGATCGCTGAGTTTTTTAAATCCGTAGTTCCGTTGATCGATGGGCGAGTGATTGGAGATGTGCGTGCCGACGGCCCCGAGGGGAGCCCAGCCGTCGTCGGTTTCGGTCTCGACGGCTTCGATCGCCCCGCGAAGCGTGTTCATGAGCTTGGTGTCGCCTTTCAATTTCACGGGATCGGTCGCCCGCTGCGTGCGGGTTTCCTTGGATTGCCGGTCCTCATCGAGCAGGAGGAAACGCGAGCAACTGTTCACAAACGGCTCCGGCGCCTTCTGGCCGCCAAAGCCAAACACCTCCTTGCCGTCGGCGCGCAGACGCTGGACGAGCGGGGTGAAATCCGCGTCGGACGAGACCAGACAGAACGCATCGACGTTCTTCGTGAAAAGAATGTCCATGGCGTCGATGACCAGCGCGATATCGGTCGCGTTTTTTCCTTTCACGAGATCGAACTGCTGGACCGGCTGGATGGCGAA